>NZ_JBKORD010000021.1:0-147059 GCF_046764875.1 Nocardia arseniciresistens | reverse complement strand
CGCTCTCGATCGTGGTATCGGCGGACCGGTCATCCCGGCATCGGCGTACCTGATGAAGTCTCCGCCCAAGCAGCTGGCCGACGACATCGCCCGCACCCAGCTCGAGGAATTCATCATCGGCGCTGAATAATTCGGCGACGGCTGAAACCACAGGGAATAGAGGAAATCACTTTTGTACGGCGATGAGCCGCAATCCGCCGCGACAACCTACACCGATCGCGAATCTGTCGTGCCGGATACCCCGAGTGTTGGTTGCGGCAGTTCAGCGACGCGCTTGATCCGAGACCGCACAACGTGGCTGCATTACGCACAACTAGGTGCTCTGGGCTACTTCCAGTTCGGATTCGGTTCCTCGGTCCTGTTATTTCGCGAAGAATCAGGGGTGAGCCGCACTGTCGCAGGCATGTACGGGCCAGCGCTGGCAGTGGGCACGATTGCCGGCGGCGTACTGTTCCCGCACTTGACCCGGCGGCTGCCACTGGGCGTCGTGCTGACGATCGGCCTGACCGGACTCGCCGTCGGTGCGGGCATGTTCTGTCTGTCGTCGTCGGTGACCGGCACACTCCTCGCAACCGTCATCGCCATGACCTTCGGAATCCTCGTGCTGAGCGGAGTATCCACCGGACTCTCCGACCATCACGGAACCATATCCGCAGCGGCGATCAGCGAGGCCAATGCGGCCAGTGCCGGTATGGGCTTCCTTGCGCCGTTGCTGACCAAGGTCGCGGTGGACGCTGGTATGGGTTGGCGAGCGGCGCTCGGTCTCACGTTCGTGCTCGCCGGTACGTTGGCCGCGCTGACCGCGTCGACGCGGTGGCGGAGCCCGGCTGACAGCAATAAGGTTGCCGTTCAACGAGATTCGACAGGCAAACACCTGCCTCGACGGTTCTGGCTTGCGTGGTCGTGTCTACTGGCAATCGAGTCCGTGGAGGCAGGCTTGATCTTGTGGGCCGCCGAGCAACTCCACGAACGCACCGGCGTCTCGGCGGACACAGCAGGTATCGCTGTCTCGGCTGTGCTGGGCGGCATGCTGGTCGGGCGGCTGGGGGCGGCGCGGGTTGCGGTGCGAATAGCCAACGTACCCTTGATGTTCGGGGCTATCGCCACGGCGGCAGCCGGATTCGCGGTGTTCTGGCTGGCTACCGAACCCGCGATCGCACTCGCCGGCCTCCTGTGTTGCGGGCTGGGAATGTCGTTGCACTTCCCGCTCAGCGTGGCCCTGACCATGGAGGCTTCCAACCAACAGTTCGAGCTGGCCATGTCCCGCAACTCCTATGGTGTCGCATTCGGATTCGGGGTCGCGCCGTTCCTGCTCGGTGCCCTCTCCGACCTGCTCGGCATCCGCTGGGCATTCTGCCTGGTTCCCTGCTGCCTGTTCGCCGCAGCACTGTCGCTGGGCCAACTGGCCCGATTGCAGCGACAGGACCGAGTCGAGGTGTCAGCGCCGACGGCAATGTGACGGCGCCCGCGTCATCCGACAGGACACGCATATTTCTCCGGAGACTGGCCGATGTTCCCGAGTACGCATACGCCTTAGAGTCCGGTTTGCTGCCGCAGCTCACGTGATCGAATTCGGTCGGCAGCCGGAGGTGAGTGCAGTGTCGGTCACGACAACAGAACCGTTGGGCACCGAGCTGACGGCGCACGAGGTGCTGGCCAGTGCCGGAGCCATGGTCGAGCCTGCCTTGCGGGTGTCGGTGGATTCGCTGGGTGAACCCCTGCGCCGCATGGCCGGATACCACCTGGGGTGGTGGGATGCGACAGGTATGCCGGTACCAGGCGAATCGGGGAAGGCTTTGCGCGCCGCTCTCGCATTCAGCGCGGCCGCCGCCTGCGGTGGCAACCGCGACGACGCTGTCCCCGCCGCGGCCGCCGTCGAGCTACTGCATAACTTCTCTCTCGTACACGACGATGTCATGGACGCCGACCCGCTACGCTGCGGGCGCCGAACAACGTGGAACGTCTGGGGAATCAACAACGCCATCCTGCTCGGCGACGCCCTGCAAGCGCAGGCGGTCAAGATGCTCTCGACTCGGCTGCCAGGACATCTGATCGCCGAGGCAATTACCCGGCTACAAACAGCGACGCTCGAGCTGTGCCGCGGGCAATACGCGGACTGCGCGTTCGAGAACCAGGCACGGGTCGGCATCGACGATTACCTCTCGATGGTGGCAGCCAAGGTCGGCTCGCTGATGGCCTGCGCAGGCGCCCTTGGCGCGCTCTGCGCCGGCGCACACCCGCGCACTGTTTCCGCCATGGAAATCTACGGTCGCGAACTGGGCTCGGCGTTCAAATTCGTCGACGATGTGATCGGAATCTACGGTGACCCAGCGTTTTCCGATCAGTGCGTCGGCAACGACCTGCGCAACCGCAAGAAGACACTGCCCGTGATCGCCGCGCTCGAATCGGGCACCGATGCCGGTGTCGAACTGGCGGATCTGTTCGAATCGATAGAACCATTGGCCCCGGAACAGGTGGCGCGGGCAGCGGCGCTGGTCGAGCAAGCCGGAGGACTCGAGCTGACGCTGCGCCACGTACGCGAACGGCTGGCAGCTGCGACGGCGGTGCTCCCGGTTGATGCCGACACCAGGGATCTCGAACAGTTGGCCCGCCTGGTCACCGTGCGAGACAACTGACTGAGCCCACCCGCGCCGAAGATCGTGCCCCCGGTGGCGGGGATGCGCTCGAAAAGCCGTCCGAGGCGTGGAAGTGCCTACCGGGCAACGTGTCTACGTCTGGATGGTGGGTGCGGCGGGCTCGCTGCGCCGGTGGGTGCGCGCCGAAGGACTGCCTGATCGCGCCGGGCGTAACCTTTCAACGCTCCACACCGACAGCACACAGCAACAGGAGGAGTTTCCATGACAAGGACAATTGCCGCCGCCGCACGAGTGGCGGCCGCTGGTGTATTCGGACTGGGCTTTGTAGCGATTGTCGGCTCGGGCGCCGCCCAGGCGGCACCTCAGGATTGTGTTGTCGAGCGGGATCTCGTCGGTGCGTCGGCGACCTGCCAACCCGACGGGGGCGAGAATTACGTCCTCCACCTCGACTGCTTCGGCCTGCGCAGCACGGGACCGTTCCCGATGTACGGTATCGGGCCGTACACCCAACTCAGCTATCCCTTCACACCGACAGGGCAGCGCACGACGGTCGCCTGCACGGGGGTCGGCCCCGGCCTCATCGCCGTGGCCACCAACGCCTACGTGGAGATCTATCGCGGCTAGGGACATGCTGGATCGACCTCCGGGCGTGCGTGCGCGGAATGCATCGACGTGACGGGTGGCGTCCGCGGGTCCCGTGGCCGCGGGCGCCGGCTCGGCACTAATCTCTGGTGCATCAGCTCAACGGGAGGCGGCGTTATGGCGCGCGGACGGATCCGCGATCCGATTCGGACGCGGGCGGTGATCATCGACGCACTGCTCGGGGCCCTGGACGCGGGTGAGGTGTCGCCGACCGCGAAAAGTATCGCCGAACGGGCTGGAGTTTCGCTGCGCAGTATCTTCGTGCATTTTCCCGACCTGGACGAGCTCAAGGCCGCGGCGACGATTCAGCAGACCGAGCGGGTCGAACAGTTGATCACCGGCGCCGATCCGAACACTCCATTGCGCGACCGCGTGGATCTGGTCGTGGCGCAAACCGCGCAAGTGTTCGCGCTACAGCGCCGAATCCGCGTGACCGGGCTTGTCGAATCACCGAATGTGCCCATCATCGATGAGCGGATGCGGCGTGGAGATCGTTTGCTGCGAGACCAACTCGCCCGCACTTTCGCTATCGAGCTCGAGCGGCCCGACGGCACCGTCGACGAAGAACTTCTCGACCTGATCGAAGCCACGACCGCGTGGAGCTTCCGTCACCATCTCGTCGACCGCTGTGGGAGGCCACCCGAGGCGGCCTCCGATGCGGTCCGTCGAACGCTGCTGAGTCTGCTGGCCGGGCCGTAGCTTGTCAGGATCGGTGGATCGGCCCGTGGGATTCGGCACAGTGCAGATCTTTCCGCGAGAGATCGAGGTCTGACACGTGGTCCACCTGCAGGGTGGTGTGTTCCAGGCCGAACTCGTCGTGGAGTGTCCTTTCGATCGTCGAGCGGGCCGCGTGGCAGTCGGCGCCGTCGGCGACGAGCACATGTGCCGACAACGATGGCTGCCCGGAGGTGATCTGCCAGACGTGCAGGTCGTGCACCTCGCTCACCTGCGGGATGGTGACGATGCGGGCGCCGATGACGTCGGGGTCCAGGTGGGCGGGTGCGGCCTCGAGGAAGATGCGGCCGGACTCACGGACAAGCGACCAGCCTGCCTTGGCCATCAGGACGGCGACGACCAGTGCGGCGATGGCGTCGGCGCGGGCGAAACCGGTCAGCCACACCACCGCACCCGCGATCGCGGTGCCGATGAAGGCGTAGAGGTCGTTGAGGATGTGCTGGAAGGCGCCCTCGACGTTCAAGCTGGTGCGGTTGGCGCGACTGATGCTCCACGCCGCCACGATGTTCACCACGATCCCGACCAGCGCGGTGATCAATACAAGCGGGCCGGAGACCTCCGGTGGATTGATCAGCCTGGTGATGCCCTCGTACACGAACCACACCGCGAGTAAGAGCAGGGTGATGCCGTTGGCCTGGGCGGAAAGTATCTCCACGCGCTTGAAGCCGTAGGTGAATCGGCCCGCGGCGGGCCGCCTTGCCAGCCGGATCGCGATCATAGCGAGCACGATCGATGCGGCATCGGTGAGCATGTGCCCGGCATCGGTGATCAGCGCCAACGAGTTGGCCAGGATGCCGACGACCACCTCGACCGCCATGAAGGCCAGGATCAACCCGAGTGCGATGGACAGCCAGCGCGGGTCGGAATTCGTCGAGACGCCATGGTCGTGACCGTGCGAGTGGTCACGCGAATGGCCATGCCCCGTCTCCGCGCCATGATCATGGTCGGTGTGGGGGACCGCCTCCACCGACTGCTTCGACGACCCGCACTGTTCTCCCATAGTCGAACGTCCCTTCCCTTTCGTGGCTGCCGCTGGATAGGGTAACCCATTTTGCACACATGCGCATGTATGAATATTACGCGGGTGTCGCACGGCCGGTTTGACCACCGCGATCATGTGCGGCTGCGAGGTGGTGATCATGTGCGGCATGGGGATTCGCTGGTCCGGTTACTATTCGGACTGCACCTTTCGGGTGATCGAGAGCACCGTATCCGGACGGGGCGGACCGACCTGGAGCCGGGAAGGTCCGATCGCGAGCGTAGAGGGGTTTTCGATGGATAGGCCGCAGTGGGCGCCCGAGGGCGTGGATATGCAGCAGGCGAGTCCGGCTCGAATGTATGACGCCCTGCTGGGTGGCTCGCACAATTTCGAGATCGACCGCGAGGCCGCCGAAATGGGCAAGCGATTGGTCCCCGACCTGCCGCGATTGGCGTTGAGCAACCGGGCTTTTCTGCGCAGGGCGGTGCGATTCCTCGCTGATTCCGGCATCAGGCAGTTCCTCGACATCGGTTCGGGAATCCCGACCGCGGGCAATGTCCACGAGGTCGCGCAGGCCATCGACCCGGAATGTCGCGTGCTCTACGCGGACATCGACCCCGTCGCGGTGGCCCATTCGCGGGCGATCCTGCGGGACAACGACAAAGCCGCCGCGATCGAGGCGGACCTGCGCAAACCGGCTGAGCTGCTGGCTCGCGTCCGGGAAACCGGAGTCATCGACTTCGACAAGCCCGTCGGCGTGCTGCTGATCGCCGTGCTGCACCTGCTCTCCGACGACGATCGACCCGCCGAGATGGTCGCCCAGCTCCGTGCGGTCGTCCCCACCGGCAGTTATGTCGCGATCTCGCATCTGACATCGGCGCTGCGCCCCGAAGACGCAAGCAAGCTGGGAGCCAACGCGGCCAACCAGAGCAGGATCGGTATCCATTTTCGTTCCAGGGACGCGATCGCGACTATGTTCGAAGGATGGGAGCTGGTCGAGCCCGGCGTGGTCGAGCTGCCTGCGTGGCGGCCGGAGTCCGAGCGCGACCGACACGAGGCGCCGGGCCGCTCGCTAGGCCTGGCAGGCGTCGGCTTCAAGGACTGAGAGGGCGAACAGAACCGGCAGGGGGTTGGTGGCGTGGGTGTGCGTGAGGTGGCGGTGCGATGGGCCGACGCGCTCGACGGCGTGGTGGCGCCGACACTCACGCGAACCCAGATCGAAGGGTTGCTCGCCGAGCAGACCGAGGTGCTTTTCGCCGCGGTGCGCGGGACGGCCGACCTCTCGGTAGCCCACGACGTCGCGGCGGTGCTCGTCGCCGCGAACTATCGCGACCCGCTGGCCGTCAGCCGTTCGATTCCGGTGATCTGCCACGACATGGTCGGTGAGATCCGCCCGACGGCAACCGATTACGAGCAGATCCGTGACCGGGCGATCGCCGTCGCCGCCGAGTTCGCCGCGGGGTTTACCAAGGAGCTGCGCAGTGCGGCGCTCAACGAACAGGAAACCATGTTGGCCGCGACACTGTCGGCTGCCCAGGAAGCCGAGGCGCGGCAACAGTTGTCGGAGGCCAGATTCGAGGCGGTCTTCGAGGGTGCATCGGTCGGTATCGGCACCATGGATGTCACCGGCAAAGTGCTCGACGTGAACGCGGCCATGGCCGAGATGCTCGGTCGGCGGCCTGCCGACATGCCTGGCCGTTCGGTGGCCGCGCTGCTCGGCCCGAAGAATATCGGGGGCGCCTTCGCGGAATTCGAGCGCATCCTCAGCGGAGCGACCAACCGCCTCCGCCTCGAGGCCGACTACATGCGACCGGACGGCACCCTGGCGAGAATCGACATGTCGATGTCCGCGGTACGCGACCACAGTGGGCAGGTCCGCTTCCTCATCGGCGTCGCCGTCGATGTGACCGACCGTAAACTGCTCGCAGATCGCATGTGGCACGACGCGAACTACGACAGTCTCACCGACCTGCCCAACCGCGTGCTCTTCTTCGACAGGTTGGCCACCGCCACTCCACCGTTGGGTGTTTGCTATCTGGATCTCGACGGCTTCAAGGAGATCAACGACGTGTGGGGCCACACCGTCGGCGACCGCGTGCTGCGCGATGTCGCGCAGCGACTACAGGCCTCGGTCGCGCCGGTCGGCGGCCTCGTCGCCAGAATCGGCGGCGACGAATTCATCGTGCTCATCGAAAAATGTTCCGGTGCGGAGGAATTGGCTACCACCTCCCATCTGCTACTCGCCGCACTCGCCGCGCCGATGCAGATCGAGGGACGTCCGCTTGTCGTCGGCGCCAGCATCGGCGCTGTCTTTGTCGAGGACCGGCCGACCGAGGTCGACGAGTTGATGCACGCCGTAGACACCGCCATGTACCAGAACAAGGCCGCAGGGGGAGCGCGGAGGCGGGCTCAGCGCTCCCAGCTGCCATAAGCAAACGCCCGGCTTCGACTCAGGCGGTAATGATTCCGCTGTAGGTCGAGAAACCACGCCCCTTCGACTGGCAGCTGAAGCTGCCGTGGAACCCGGACTCACACCTCGCCCCCGCGTGTTCGATGAACGCCCCCCATGTGCCCTGTCCTGTCTTGACCTCGGAAAGGGGTGGGTTGCCGCCCGGCAGTGTGTGCGGCGTACCACCGGCGAAGGACGGGTGGGCCGGCAGCCACGACTGGTCGATCACGATGTTGCGCACCGGCAACAAGGCGGGCAGGAACGAGTATTGGATTTTCATGGAGTCCGTCAGATCGCATCCGACAGCGCCGTCGCCGGTGATAGAGCACTGCATGATGCCGTTGCTGAAATAGACGGCGCCCCCGTCGTCGGCCTGCGCGGTACCGGCTAGCAGGACCGGTGCCACCGCCGCGGCCGCGAACACTCCGGCGAACTTCCTGATGGTGCGCTTCATGCAAACTCCTCGATGGTGTCGACGAATGAACCTCTGGGTCTGTCGATCTCACTGGGATATTCGTTTCAGCGACCGGCGAAGATTGCGCGCGGCGGTGCGCTGGGGCAACACGGTGTGTCTGCGGCATTCCGCAACGCTGCCCTATCCGATGAAACGGGGGCGCCCCGGCTCGACCGCTGCTGGTAGAACTACGCCGATCGAATATCTCGATCAGGACGAAGGCGTCACCGGCGACACGCCGCCGGCATTCCACTGTTACCGAATCGTGATCTAATCGGCGCCCCAACCGTCACGCTCCGGCATATGTTGTTGCCCACAACATATTAGTTCGACGCTGTGCCGGAGTCCTTCCGACGGGTCGTCGGTTGTTCTAGGAAGGTTCCTCCAGATGCGGGCTAAAAGCCAGGACTTGTTCGGACAAAATGGACACGGATGGGCGCGTGTCGGGATGCGGCGTGGGGCGTTGGCGGTGGGGTTGGTCGGAGTTCTAGCGCTGACTGCCTGCGGTGCGAACTCCTCTCGTGATGACAAAGCAAGCGAGACGAAGACCGCGGGTGGCAAGAACGGCACCATCGGGGTGATCCTTCCGGAAACCGCCACCTCGGCGCGCTGGGAAGGGTTCGACAAGCCGATGCTCGAAAAGGCGTTGAGCGCACAGGGCTTCGATGCCGATGTGCAGAATGCTCAGGGCGAGGTGCAGAAGTTCACGACCTTGGCGGACGGGATGATCGCCAAGGGGGTGAAGGTGTTGATCATCGCGTCGATCAACAGCGAGGTCGGCGGTGCGGTGGCGGCCAAGGCGAAGAAGGCCGGTATTCCGACGATCGACTACGACCGGCTCAATCTCGGCGGGTCGTCGGACTACTACGTCTCGTTCGACAACGTACGGGTCGGGCAGCTGCAAGGCCAGGGGTTGGCCGATGCGCTGAAGGACAAGCGGGGTGGTCAGGTCGTCGAGATCGAGGGGTCGCCGACCGACAACAACGCCACCCTGTTCCACGACGGTCAGCGGAAAGTGCTTCAGCCACTGTATGACTCGGGTGGGCTGAAGCTCGTGCAGAGCCAGCCGATCGACGGGTGGAACAACCAGGAGGGCGGCAGGCTCTTCGAGCAGATCCTGACCACCAATGCGGGCAAGGTCGACGGTGTGGTCGCAGCCAACGACGGCCTGGCCGGTGCGGTGATCACGGTGCTCAAGAAGAACGGGCTCAATGGGAAGGTGCCGGTCACCGGGCAGGACGCGACGGCCGAGGGGCTGAAGGCGATTCTGCGTGGGGACCAGTACATGACCGTGTTCAAGCCGATTCAGCAGGAGGCCGACGCCGTGGCCAAGCTCGCTGTCGCGCTCGCCAATAACGACAAGGCGTCCGCGGATGGGCTCGCCACGAACGTGAGTCAGGATCCCAAAGGTAAGCGGGAGGTGAAATCGGTTCTGCTGGAACCGTTCTTGATCACCCGGCCCGACGTCAAGCGGGTAGTCGCCGAAGGGTATGTCTCGGCGCGGGAGATCTGCGGCGGCGAGCTGGCGGCGGCCTGCACCGAGCTCGGCATCTCCTGAAGGCGCGGACCATGAGTGAGCCGCTTCTTCAGATCACCGGTCTCAACAAAAGTTTCGGACCGGTCCACGTCCTGCACGATGTCGATTTCACGGCACCTGCCGGTGAGGTCACCGCCCTTGTCGGTGACAACGGTGCAGGCAAGTCCACGTTGGTGAAATGCATTGCGGGCATTCACGCTTTCGACTCCGGGACGGTGAAGTACCGGGGTGAGCCGGTGCATATCCGTGGCCCGAAGGACGCGGCGGAGCTCGGAATCGAGGTCGTGTACCAGGATCTCGCGCTTGCCGACAATCTCGACATCGTGCAGAACATGTTCCTCGGGCGGGAGCGCGGGCGTGCCTGGCTGCTGGACGAGGCGAGCATGGAGGAGGCGGCGCGGCAGACGCTGGCATCGCTGTCGGTGCGCACCGTGAAATCGGTGCGCACCCCGGTGTCGTCCCTGTCCGGCGGGCAGCGGCAGACGGTCGCCATCGCGAAGTCGGTGTTGTGGAACAGCAATGTGGTGCTGCTCGACGAGCCGACGGCCGCGCTCGGTGTCGCCCAGACCCGGCAGGTTCTCGACCTCGTCCGGCGGCTGGCCGAAAAGGGTCTCGGCGTGGTGCTGATCAGCCACAACATGGCCGACGTTTTCGAGGTCGCCGACCGTATCTCGGTGCTGTATCTGGGGCGGATGGCCGCCGAGGTGCACACCAAGGATGTCACCCACAGTCAAGTAGTCGAACTGATCACCGCGGGTCGCTCCGGTGATCTGGGGCTGGCTCGACCGGAATCCGCGGTCTTGTGAACGAGAAAGACAACGACATGACCAATACCTCCGCTGTTCCCGCTAAAACGGCGGTGGCCGACTTCGGGATCGACACCACCACACAGTCCACCTCGGATGCGGTTCGCGAGTATCTGGCCAGGCTGCGCGGCGGCGATATCGGTTCGCTGCCCGCGCTGCTCGGACTTGTCGCGCTCGTCATCATGTTTTCGGCGCTGTCGGATGTGTTCTTCTCGCTCAACAACATCGCGAACCTGCTCGCGCAGGGTGCCGGGCAGACGATCATCGCGATCGGCATCGTGTTCGTGCTGCTGATCGGTGAAATCGACCTGTCGGCGGGCACCGCGTCCGGCGTCGCGGGCGCGGTACTGGCCATGCACTACGTCGAGAATGGAAACCTGCTCGCGGGTATGGGTTCGACGGTGTTCATCATCTTCGTCGCGATGCTCATACTGGCGGCGGTCCTCGCCGGGCTACTGCGGATCTGGCCGGGCGTTGCGGTGTCACTGCTCGGGCTCGCGCTGACACTGTCGGGCCTCGAGGCGAATCCATGGATCGAGATGCTGCTCGCGGTCTGCGTCGGCACCGCGATCGGCTGCATCACCGGGTTCCTCATCGCCAAGATCGGCATGCCGTCGTTCGTGGTGACCCTCGCGCTGTTCTTGGCGTGGCAAGGGGTGATTCTGCAATTGATCGGCGAGGGCGGTGTGCTCGGGATCAGCTCCTCGACGGTGCTCGATCAGGTGGCCAACGGCAATTTGTCGACGGTGGGCAGTTGGGCGTTGTTCGTTATCGGGGCAGGCGGATACGCGGCACTCACCATCGGCAGACACATCCTGCGGCTGCGACGCGGTCTGGTCACTCAACCGACACCTCTTGTGGTGGCCAAGGTTTCGGTGCTGACCGTGCTCGCGGCGGTGGCCACCGCCCTGCTCGCGATCAACAGGTCTCGCAATGACGCCATCGAAATCCGTGGTGTGCCTTACGTGGTGCCGATCGTTCTGGTGCTGCTCGTCCTAGGAACCTACGTCCTCAACAGGACGACCTACGGCAGGCACATCTACGCGGTCGGCGGCAATCGCGAAGCGGCGCGTCGAGCGGGCATCGACGTCACCCGGATTCGCGCGAGCGTTTTCGTGGTGTGCTCGTCGTGCGCGGCGATCGGCGCGATCGTCTACTCGTCGAAGGTCGGCTCGGTCGATCCGCAGGCGGGCGGACTCAACACCCTGCTGTTCGCGGTCGGAGCCGCGGTGATCGGCGGTACTTCACTGTTCGGCGGTAAGGGTCGCGTCGCCGACGCGGTGATCGGCGGCACGGTGCTCGCTGTGGTCGCCAATGGCCTCGGTCTGCTCAAGCAACCCGCCGCTGTGGTCGCCATCGTCACCGGACTTGTGCTGTTGCTGGCCGCCACGGTCGACGCGCTGACACGCCGACGCGCGGCCACGACGGAAGGCTGAGCGCGGGGTGATGGTATCCCTGACGGCATGACCAGTCCCGCCGTCGCCCGCCCTGACGAGTTGCGACGAGTCAACCGGGCAATCCTGTTACGCCGGTTGCATGCCGATGGCCCGGCGACCAGGGCGGCGCTGGCAACGGAACTCGGCCTCAACCGTTCCACCATCAAGATGCTGGTGGACGGTCTGGCCGAGACCGGTGTGGTGGAGGAGCGGGTGCCTCGGCTCGCGCGCGGCGCGGGCAGGCCGTCGCTGCTGGTGCTGCCGCAGCCGCAAGCGGTGGTGGTGCTTGCGGTGGACGTGCAGGTGGAGCATGTGGGGATCGCACTGATCGGGCTCGGCGGCCAGATCCTCGGTCGTGACAGCTGGAATCTGCGTGGGCGGCAACGGGAGTCGGACGAGGTGATGACCCACGTCGCGGAATCCGCGGCGCTGCTGGCCAGCGACCTGGGTCTGCGTCCTGTCGCCGGCGGGATCTCGGTGCCGGGGGTGGTGCGACGGTCCGACGGCCACGTGCACGACGCGGCCGATCTCGGGTGGATCGACATCGCGCTCGGCGAGCGGATGAGCACACTGCTCGGGGTGCCTGTTGTCGTCGGCAACGACGCGGAATTCGGTGCGCTTGCCGAACATGTGCGCGGCGTAGGTCGCGGGGTCTCCGACGCGGTATTCGTTTCGGCGGACGTCGGGGTCGGTGGGGGACTTATCGCACAGGGAGCGCTATTGCGCGGTGCGGCTGGGTATCTCGGCGAGATCGGCCACATGACGGTACGGCCGGGCGGGCGAAAGTGCCGCTGTGGCAACGAAGGCTGTTGGGAAACCGAGATCGGCGAGGCGGCACTGACCCGAGCGCTCGGCCTCGCCGCGGACAGCCCACGTGGCGCGCTTGTCGCGGAACTGCGTGAGCTGGAACGTGATTCCGCTGCCGTTCACCGCCTCGACGAGTACATCGACTGGCTCGCACTGGGTTTGGTGAATGTGGTCAACATCCTCGGCCCCGAGCTCGTAGTTCTCGGCGACCTGCTCACCGCACTACCGGACGCGGTCGTGGAGCGGGCCGCCGACCAGGTCCGCCGCCGCAGCATGGTCAGTCGCGCGATCGGCGGCGTCCGAGTCGAAAAGTCCTCCCTTGGAGCCGATCTGAAGCTCCTCGGCGCGGCCGAAGCGGCATTCGAGGGGGTGCTCGGCACCGTCTGACGGCGAAATCCGTAGCGCGTCCGAGCCCTATCCATGGATTCGCACCCGTTGGACGCCTACAGCGCGGATTCGGAGAAGGCGTGCGGATCCACCGACCGGTGGCGAGATGTGCGGGTCAGGTCGAGCCTTCGCCCGAGCGGTCGCTTGGCTTACTGACCTGCACCTTTACTCGGATCGAGATCCGTGCCATGCTATTGCGATTCGGTCGCGGGGGGCGCGGCCAGGGGGCAGGGGTTGTTTGATGGATCGATATCCACAGGCATTGTCGCGTGCGCCGCGGAGTGAGCCGCCTTTGCGGCCGTGCAGGCCATCTCGGCGCGCGACGGAATTCGATGAGTTGCCACCACCTCCGCGCGAGCGAATATGTCATGCGCGCCCGGGTGATCCGGTGGGCGGACGTCGGACCGCGGGCGGAAGATCGGCAGAGGGGCAGGCCGCCCTCGAAGTAGATTCGGCGACAAAGGCATTCGTCGATCGAACGCTGCGGCTCGCGCTCGAGGTGCTCGATCACCGCCGGCCGGTCGTGCAGCTCGCTGCCGTCGCCGAAGTTCCGGTGGTGGCCGCGGTGCGAACTCTGGTGCGAGCCGACCTGGCACCCGGCCGAACGCTGGGCGCTGCGGTCCTGACCCGAGTAGACGTGACCATGGTCGACGCGACCGCCGCGGAGGTGTGTGCCGCATACAATCGCGGTCCACGGCACTTCGCCCTGGCCGCCCGTATCACCCACACTCGCGCGAAGGGCTGGCGCTTGAGCGTGCTGCGATTGTTCTGATCGTGAGTCGATCCCGAGATAGACGCCTCCTGCGGTAGTACTCAGCAAGGGGTTCGTTCGAAAACTCGGTTGGCTGAGGCGGATCCGATGTTGTGGTCGCTCCGCAGCCGACGCTAGCCGCAATTGGAGCCCCGCGCTGTTGAAGAGCGGGACCGAGTCGGGGCCGTGCCGAGAGGTGGATGTGCGGCCGCGGATTTGTCCGGCGGCCGCGTGTCCGATGTGTCGATAGCTCACTTGGTTCCGGCGGTGGCTGCCCGCATTACTCGCGCCAGGAGGTGGCAGAACCGGCTGAAGGGTGCTGCGCGGCGCGTAGGTCGGCCTGCGGATCGCTGCCGTCGAACATCTCCTGACCGCGTCGCGTGTCCATGTATTCGCGCACCCGGTGGATAAGACCGTCCGATAGTTCGAAGATGAAGCAGTAGTCGTTGTCGTAGTGCCGTCCATTCATCAAAGTCGCTCGCATACGGGTCTCCACTATGACTGTGGTGGCGTCGGCGGTGATCGATGTGAAGTCCACTTTTCGGTCGGCCGCGAAGACCGAAGGGTATTCGGTGGACAGGAAGTACACGACGCGGTCGCGGCCGATCAGGTGATGGGTGCCGTCGAGTGCACGGGCGGTGGCGTTGTTCGGTGGGGCCAACCATTCGGTGTCGGGGGTGAATACCGCGGCGATCCGCTCTGGGTCCTGGGTGGCGAATTCGCGCCAGGCCCGCAGGACCAGCTCTTTGCTCGTGATTGCGTCCATGCGGCCAATCGTGGGGTGGGCGCGGCCGCCGATCTCGCCATATTCGGACACGATGGCAGGGCTGTCCGAATATGTCTGGTCGGTCGGACCGCGCCGGGAGCAGACTTCGGAGATGGGAGCGTTTCAGGCCGTTGTCACGACAGGCATCTATTGCCTGCCGCCGTGTCCTGGACGCCCGCTGTCCTCGAACGTCCGGTCCTTCGCCTCGCAGGCCGGCGCCGAGGCGGCGGGGTTTCGCGCGTGCCATCGATGCAGGCCCTATCGTGCCGGGCGCACACCAACGAGCACATCCGAATTGGTGTGTCGCGCTGTCGATCTCATTGCCGAGGGCGCGCTCGACGTGGGCAACGAGTCGGCGCTCGCGGCTCGGCTCGCGGTGTCGGAGCGGCATCTGCGCCGGATGTTCCACGAACACCTCGGCGCGACACCCGATCAGCTGGCGCGATCCCGGCGGGCCCATTTCGCTCGGCGACTACTGGACGACACCGACCTTTCGATCACCGATATCGCCTTCGCCGCCGGATTCGGCAGCCTCCGCCAGTTCAATCGAGTCATGACCGCCACCTTCCGATCCGCACCGTACGAACTGCGCCGACGCCGCCGCCGCGCGGATCGCCTCGTCGTCGACGGCGGCCTCGCCCTGCGTGTGCCGCTGACCGAGCCCATAGACCTCGACCGACGACTCGCGCACCTTGCCCGCGCCGCGATCCACGGCGTCGAGAACGTCACGCCGACGCTCTACCGCAGGACGGTGACTGTCGACGGTGATCCAGGAGTGATCGAGATCAGCGCGGACGGACCCACCGATGCGCGCCTGATCGCCCATCTGCCTCGCATCGAAGGACTCATCCACCTGGTCGACCGAGTACAGCGATTCCTCGGTGGACGCGGTTGGGATCCGTTCGAGGACGGTGTCCGGGCCATCGTGTCCGACCGCCTCGGCGCGGCAGTGGCTCCCGCCGTCCTCGGCGACATCGTCACCGACTACGGCGCACCGATCGCCGGGCTGCGACAGTTCGGGCTCGGCCACCTCTTCCCGACCCCGGCTGCGCTGGCATCCTTCCGTGGTGCCAGCGTCGATGACGGTTGCGCTCGGGCTATTCGCGACTACAGCTCACAATCCGGTTCCGATCGGCCTCGGTGACCCGAACGGCGGATATCAGCGCAGCGCGCTGCCCTCTTGCCACTGATCCCACGGCAGACCCCAGTCGCCGTTCTGCCAGACCTCGAGCGGGGCGCCGCCGGTATTGCGGACCTCGACGATGTCGCCCTGCTGGGCGAAGCCGAAGAACCACTGAGCGTTCGCGGGGCTGAGGTTGAGGCAGCCGTGCGAGGTGTTCGTATTGCCCTGAGCCCATACGCTCGACGCCAGCTCGTGCAAGTAGATGCCGTCGGTGCTGATCTTGGTCGCCCAGTTGATGGACTCTTTGTAGCCGAGCCGGGAGTTGACGGGCAGCCCGAAGGTCGAGGAGTCCATGATCACCGGGTTGGCTTTGGACATGACGGTGTAGACGCCGGGCTGGGTCCAGAAGGTGATCGTCTTTCCGCCGACGACCTCGCTACCGCCCATACCCATCGAGGTGGGCATGCTGCGGATCAGGTTGCCGTTTTCGAAGACCTGAACCTGTTTGGTGTTGTCGTCGGCGATCGAAACGTGCGACGGGCCGATGGTGAAGGTGGTCTTGCTGTCCTCCTGGCCGAACAGCCCCTTGCCGAGCTCGGCGCCGAAGATGTTCGCGGCGACACCGACTTTGGTCCCCGGCGCGTAGTACTGCTGCGGACGCCAGTGCGCGTTGCGGTCGTCGACCCAATACCACGAGCCCTCGACGGCCGGGGTCGTCGTGACAACCAAGCGTTTCTCCGCGGCGGCACGGTCGGGGATGTCCTCGTCGAAGTGCGCGACGATCACGGTGCCGACGCCGAAGGTGCCGCCGTCGGTCAACGGGGTGGTTGCGGTGGTGGTCAGATAGGCCTTGGTCTGGTTGTGCGGGGTCAACGTTGAGAACGTCGCGGTTGTCGGACCGACGCGGCCGGTGATCGTGAGCGCCTCGGCGGTCACCGTGTAGGTGTGGCCGTAGCCGAGCGGCTCGGCGGGTTTCCAGGCCGTCTGATCGGGGGTCAGGATTCCCTCGACGGACTTGCCCTGCTCGTTGGTCATGATCACCGAGGTCAGTTGACCGTCACCCGCACTGACCCGGACCGGGCCGAGCGGGTCGACCTTGCTCTCACCGTCGCCCGGGCTGACGGTGATGGCGGCGGGCGGCGGGTCGGCGGGACCCGTCGCCTGCTGCGAGGTAGACGAAGAACACGCGGCAACGACCAGAGCTGTCACCAGCACAACACTTGCGGCGACACTCGATCGGAAGCGGCGACTCGACATGGATCTCCTATGTTTCGCCGTGCGTTCCAGCGGCGCACCATCTAGTTGTTACTGTCCCGCCCCGCAGTTAGTTTACCGGCCGTTGAGGACTGCTTTTGCCGATAAGGATCGACGGTGAGTTGGTTCACACAGAGCACACGCTACCGATCCGCCAGCACGCCAATCGGCGCCGAGCTCCACGGGTGGGGCTCGGCGCCGATTCGGAAGCCGTTGCAGCGGCTTCGTTTTCGAGAACGCGATCAGCTCTGCAGGCCGACCTCGATCTCGAGGGTGAGGGTGATCTTGTCGCCGATCACGGCGCCGCCGTCGGGCAGCGGCATATCGATGGTGATACCGAAGTCGCGGCGGTTGATGACGGTCTTGGCTTCGAAGCCCGCGACAGGGCCGTTGCCCATGCCCGGGTTGACGCCGAGGAATTCGACATCGAGGGTGACCGGCTTGGTGACGCCGCGGATGGTGAAGTTGCCGTCCACCACGAAATCGTCACCGTTGACGCGGAAGCCGGTCGAGGAGAACGTGGCGACGGGGAAGTCCTCCGCGTGGAAGAAGTCCGCGGTGCGCAGGTGCCCGTCGCGCTGCTCGTTGTCGGTGGTCACCGAGGCGACGCGGATCTCGGCGTCGGCCTGTGCGGTGCCGTCCTCATTGATGACCAGCTTGCCGGAGAAATCGGCGAAACGGCCGCGGATCTTGCTCACCATCAGGTGGCGAACAGAGAACCCGAGGGTGGAGTGGGCGGCGTCGATGGCCCAGGTGCCTGTGGTCAGTGCATTGACGGTGTTTGTCGACATGATCTCTCCTCGTGTAGTTGATAGTTCAATTAATGCGGTGTGTCAACGGGTCCAGCGGTTGACGCTGGAAGATCGGTGCGCCATTGCACCGGTGGTCAGCTCGCGGCGCCTCCGCGAATCACTTCGGGACCTCCATGGCCGTGTGGCGGGCGGCGACGAGATCGGCGTGGGTCGGTGCCGAGGGAACGTGGTCGGGGCGCAGCGCGGCGAATTCCTTGCGCAGCACAGGGACCACTTCCTCGCCGAGCAGGTCCAGTTGCTCCAGTACGGTGGCCAAGGGGAGACCCGCGTGGTCCATGAGGAACAGCTGTCGCTGGTAGTCACCGAAGGTTTCGCGGAAGTTCAACGTCTTGTCGATGACCTGCTGTGGGCTGCCCACGGTCAGCGGCGTCTGCTCGGTGAAGTCCTCCAGCGAGGGGCCGTGCCCGTAGACGGGAGCGTTGTCGAAGTACGGCCGGAACTCGCGCACCGCGTCCTGAGAGTTCTTGCGCATGAACACCTGTCCGCCGAGGCCGACGATCGCCTGGTCCGCGGAGCCGTGACCGTAGTGCTCGAAGCGTCGCCGGTACAGCTCGATCAGCCGCTGGAAGTGCTCCTTTGGCCAGAAAATATTGTTGGCGAAGAACCCGTCGCCGTAATAGGCGGCCTGCTCGGCGATTTCGGGGCTGCGAATCGACCCGTGCCACACGAACGGCGGTACACCGTCGAGCGGGCGGGGTGTCGAGGTGAACGACTGCAACGGCGTACGGAACCTGCCCTCCCAATCGACCACGTCCTCGCGCCAAAGCCGGTGCAGCAGATGGTAATTCTCGGTGGCGAGCGGAATGCCTTCGCGAATGTCCTTGCCGAACCAGGGGTAGACCGGCCCGGTGTTGCCGCGTCCGAGCATCAGGTCGACCCTGCCGTCGGCAAGGTGCTGCAACATGGCGAAGTCCTCGGCGATTTTCACCGGATCGTTGGTGGTGATCAGCGTGGTTGCGGTGGACAGTTGCAGCCGCTCGGTCCGAGCGGCGATATAGCCGAGCATCGTGGTGGGAGAAGAGGGCACGAATGGCGGGTTGTGGTGCTCACCGGTGGCGAACACGTCGAGGCCGACCTCTTCGGCCTTGCGTGCGATCGTCACCATCGCCTTGATGCGCTCATGCTCGGTCGGCGTCCGACCGGTGGTCGGGTCGGTGGTCACGTCCCCGACCGTGAAGATTCCGAACTGCACGACACCTCCTCGATCCAAGTCTTACATCCATTTGGTGGATGTGGCAACCAATGGAACAGGTGTCGTACGCCGGGTATTCCATCGCACGGAAATGCGACCCACGCCACAAGCGCGGAATTCTGACTCAGGCGCCCGCGGCCTCTCGCTGGATCTGCTCGGTGGCCTCCTGCTGGATCCGGGCGAATTGGGCGCTCATGGCCGCGGCGAGCGCATTCGCCCCGGACAGCGGGCGGATCATGACCATGAGGTCGTCGATCTTGCCGTCGGCGTCCACGTGGATGAAGTCGCAGCCGGTGAGTTGCTTGCCGTCGATCTTCGCTTCGAACACCAACGCATGGTCGAGTCCATTGCTGTCGGTGATCTCGCGGACGTAGTGGAAGTCCTCGAAAACCCGCAACACGCCGCGGATGATGGCGGCGGTGATGGCCTTGCCTGGATAAGGCTTGAACGCTACGGGGCTGGTGAAGACCACATTGTCGGCCAGAAGGGCTTCGATGGCCGCCGCGTCACCAGCTTCGACGGCTTTCCGGAACGAGTGCATGGCCCAACGCTATCGAGGTGTCGCGCGCCTTCGCCATCGATCCACCGAAACCGGCCGCTCTTCGCTGAGAACGAGGCGTCGGTCGTTGCATATCGGCGTCGGTTCGAACCAAAGCAGTTCCGTGTGGGTATGCCCGTGCGCACTACTTGGATTCGAGCCTCGAATGATCGCCTATGGGACGGTCACGGGCAGAGCAGAATGAGGCCCGATGAGACGGTTTGCCCTGACGGCGTTCTCGGTCGTCGCAGTTTTGGTTTCGCCACTGGCTCCAACAGCGTCGAGCGCCGATTCGGAACCTGCGCCGATGCGTACCGAGGGGATGCGGGCAGGTCTGGACGGGCTGGTCCGAGACTCGTTGGTTCCCGGTGCGCAGTTGGTGCTCACCGAGAACGGCATCGACACCCAGGTCAACAGCGGTGTCGGCGATAGGTCGACCGGCGCGGCCTTCCCCGATGACGCGCAGGTGCGGATCGCCAGCAATACGAAGACATTCGTCGCGACGGTCGTGCTGCAACTGGTAGCCGAACATCGCGTGGAACTCGACGCGCCACTGGATCGGTATCTCCCGGGTCAGGTCTTCGGTCCCGGTGGTGACGGCGCCGTGATCACGGTCCGAAATCTATTGCAGCACACCAGCGGCATCCCCGACTACCTCAACTACGTGGACCTCGAGTCCGTCGACTCCCTACGCCGGCCCCGTCCGGCCGACGAGCTGATCCGGATCGGTCTCGACCGGCCGTCGGAATTCGCACCCGGCTCGGACTTCAGCTACTCCAACACCAATTATCTGTTGGCGGGCAAGCTGATCGAGCAGGTCACGGGTTCCCCGATCGGGATCGAAGTTACCCGCCGAATCCTGGTGCCGCTCGGGCTCCGCGATACCTACTGGCCCTTGTTCCCCGCGGAGAACGTGATTCGGAAACCGCATCCACACGGGTATCACAGCTTCGGCGGCACCCTCGTCGACATCACCGATATCGACCCCGGCTGGGGCCTGTCCGACGGCGCCCTGGTGTCCACCGGTGCCGACTTGAACCAGTTTTTCATGGCCTTGCTGTCCGGACGACTGCTGCCACCCGCCGAGCAGGCCGAGCTGCTGCACACGGTCGCGACCAACGATCCGCGCCGACCCGACGAGGTCGGTCTCGGCCTGTTCCGTCGCGTCAACAGCTGCGGTATGGAGACCTGGAGTCATGGCGGCGCTATGAACGGTTTCCTCGTCTTCGGTGCCGCGACCGCCGACCGCGCGGTGACGGTCAGTACGAACCAGCTCACCGTCTTACTCGGGTTGGGCGTATTCCAGGCCGAGATGAACGAACTCGTCGATATCGCCCTCTGCGGCTAGCTCGACGGCTCGTCTCATGGCTTCGGTGAGGTGCGCAGCCGCGCTTCGAGGCCGTCCATCACACAAAGCAGGCCGAAGTCGAAGGCCATGGCGTGGGCGACGCCGGGATCGGTCGGGATCGTGTTGCGATAGTCCTCCATCATCTCGGGGTAATCGCGGCCGACCTGATCCATCATGGCCATCACCCGCTCGGAGTCGGACTCGCGGTCGAAGGCCTCGGCCGCCGTGGTCTGCGGAATGACCTGTCCGATCACGTAACTCATCACCGTGCTGGTCGCGAGATGGGTGTCGAGGCCGGTGAAGCCTGCGCGGATGAAGGTGCGGCGCAGTCGGTCGCCCATCCTGAACGAGTTCGGGCCGATGCTCGGCATCTGGACCGCCATCGGCGGTACCCACGGGTGAGCGAGCATGGTGGCGCGCAGGCTGTAGGAGAAGGTCGTTACTACTTCGCGCCACGAGGCTTCGTCGGGCTCCGGGGTGTCCACCATGCCCCAGATCTCGTCGAGGACCAGTTCCAGCAGTTCGTCCTTGTTCGCGACGTGCCAGTAGAGGCTGGTCGCGCCGGCGTCGAGTTTGGCGCCGAGTTTGCGCATGCTCAATGACTCCATCCCCTCGGCGTCGAGTAGTTCCAACGCGGCGGAGACGATCTGATCGCGGCGCAGCCCGGCCGTCTTCGGGTGGCGGGGTTCGCGGGTCCACACCGAGGTGAACTGCTTGGTCATAGGCTCAGTTTAATTCCCTCGCACACCGTTCGATTCTATCGTACGGTGTGCGAGTGGAACCGAACGTTGTACGCGACCCTCGCCGTTGGTGGATCCTGGGGGTCCTCTGTCTGTCCTTGCTGGTGCTGATGATCGACGGCACCGTGCTCAATATCGCTATCCCGTCACTCATCCGCGAACTCGGCGCCTCACCGTCGGACGTGCAGTGGATCCTTGACGCCTATGTCCTCGTCTTCGCCGGTTTGCTGCTCACCTCGGGCAGCCTTTCCGACCGGTTCGGCAGGCGCCGAATGCTGATCATCGGTCTCGCGGTGTTCGGCGCGGCCTCCCTGTTCGCCGTGCTGGCCTCCGAGCCGTGGCAGGTTGTCGCGGCGCGTGCGGCGATGGGTGTCGGCGGCTCGCTGCTGATGCCGTCGACGCTTTCCATCCTGATGACGACCTTCGCCGAAGACGAGCGGCGCAAGGCGATGGCCGCGTGGTCCACCGTCTCGATGGTCGGCATCGTGCTCGGCCCGACACTGGGTGGCTTTCTGCTGCAACACTATTGGTGGGGCTCGGTGTTCCTGCTCAATATCCCGGTCGCGGCACTGGCGATCGTCGCCGCGATGGTGCTGATGCCCGAATCCAAGGGGGAACAGCGCCCTGTCGACCTGGTCGGTGTGGTGCTTTCGGTCACCGCGCTCGGCTCGACGGTCTACGTGATCATCGAGCGTGAGTGGAACATCGGAATGATCGTGCTCGCGATCGCGTCGTTCATCGCGTTCGCCGTCTGGGAGAGCCGATCCGAACACCCGATGCTGCCGCTGGCGGTCTTCCGTAATCGCGACTTCACCGGTACCGCGCTCACCCTGTTGCTGATGGTGTTCGGCATGGGCGCGCTGATGCTGATGCTCACCCAGTACCTGCAGTTCGTGCTCGGCTACGGGCCGATGAAGGCGGGTCTGGCGCTGCTGCCGTACGCCATGGCCGCGGCGGTCTTCAACGGTCTCGGCGCGACGCTGGGGCAGAAGCTGAGCAACAAGACGCTCATCGTCTCCGGTCTGCTGGTCATGGGTGCGGCTTTCGGCATCCTGGCGCTGGGCGCCGGGTACTTCGCCGTCCTCGCCAGCATGTTGGTGATGGGTATCGGCGGCGGCCTCGCCGGTCCTGCCGCATACGCCGCCATCATGAGCGCCATCCCGCTCGAGCACGCCGGCGTCGGCTCGGCCATGAACGACACTCTGCAACAGGTCGGCATGGCGATCAGTATCGCGATCCTCGGCAGCGTTCTCGCGGGCGTGTTCACCTCGAACATGCCTGCCGATGCTCCCGACGCCGCGCGTGAATCCATCGGCGCCGCTTTCCAACTCGGCTATACCGAACCGGCGAAGACGGCGTTCGCGACCGCCATGTCCACCGGCGCGTGGATCAGCGCGGGCTTCAGCGTCGCCGCCGCACTGCTCGGTCTGGTGCTGCTGCGGTCGCGCACGGCGAAGCCGGCGGAGAAGTCGCAGACGGCCACGATCGCGTAAGACGGTGCGACGGCCAGTGTTGTTGTTCGACGAATGGCACTGGCCGACACCGGGAATCGATATGCTGCCACAGCGTTCTCTGGGGAATAGCCACTCGCATCTCGGTGGCCGCTCGGCTATGCTCCCTCTGCCTCCTCGTTGTGCGTATCGGCATAGTTGTTCGGGGAGTATCGCGTGTGCGGAACAGTTTCGAGCGTCGATGTGCGGACACGGCAGACAAATTGCCCTGATGACGAAATGGAATACGAATGAGGCTTTGCGACAGCACTGCGGCAGCCGTTCTCTTCATCGGCGCCGTCACCCTAGGCACCGGCGTCGTCCACGCCGAACCCGCCGCGCAACCCACCCAACCAGACATCGCCTACTCGGTGAAACTGGTGGACAAGGCCGTCGTCACCACCGTGAAGGGCGGCACCTTCGAGCTGTCCAAGGCGCTGGCCGGGGTGCTTGCCGCAGGCGGCGACGGCCGATTGGTCGAGCGGGACGGCCAACTCGTCGACTCTGCGGGCAAGGCCGCCGACGTCGCCGATGTGGTCGATGTGGTCGATCTCGAGGACACCGCCGGCCGCACTGTGCTGACATTGCCGCTCGACTTCCGCATCGCCGCGACCGGAATTCCGGTCGCACCGGCCGTGCGGAAAGACGGCACGGTGCTGGAGTTGACGCCGCAGAAGCCGCAGGGGCTCGCCATCACTCAGCCGGTGGCCGCCAAGCCGGTGGCGTCCATGATCGAGGACGAGCGTGCCAGGAATCAATTCGCCAGCCAGTTCGGGCTTGCCACCGCGATCGGCGGTTTCGTCGGCACCGCCGTCGGGGCGACCATCGGTTGTGTGATCACCATTGTCGCGGGCTGCATCGGCGGGTTCCTCACCGGTGCGGGCATCGGCGGAATCATCGGAACCATCATCGTCGGTGGTCCGGTCTTGATTGCCGCAGGTGTGGATCTCGTCAGCACGATGATGGCCGCGGAAGGCACGACCCATTGGGCGGACAAGCCGAAGCAGGTCCAGCCGCTGCCGACTCAGGCGGTGCAGACCCCTGAGCAGCCGCGCTAGCTATACCGTGCTGTTCACCAGCTGAAATGCCACGGCCGCCCCTGCCGCGCGCAGGGGCTCGGTCGAGCGCAGGGTGCGGCTGAGGATGAAGGCGCCTTCCAGCGCGCTCAGGAATGTCAGCGTGAACCGCCGCGCCTGGCCGGCCGCCAAGCCGCGGTGCACGAAGTACTCGGTTCCCTGAACGATCCACGAGTCGAGGATCTCGGCGGCCACCGTACGCAGCGCGGGCTCGCTGTCCGCGATTTCGCCCGCGACCGTGACGACAGGGCACATATTGATCCAACCGGCCTGTTCCATCTGCTCCGCGGCATCGGCGAAGGCGGCCGACACCGCCTCGCGCAGATCGTCGTGCGGATCCATCAGCAACGGCAGCAGCTGGATATAGGCCGCGCCCGCAGCTCGTAGCGCTTCGGCGGCGATCTGCTGTTTGCCCTGTGGGAAATGGTGATAGAGCGAACCCATCGGTGCCTTCGCCAGCTCGCTCACCTGCTTCACGGTGGTCGCGCCGTATCCCTGCGTGCGCATCAGCTCCGCCATCGCCGTGCATATCCGTTCCTTGGTGCTGGTTGACATCGTCTCGGCCACCCCGTAAGACTAGAGCAAATGCTCTAGAGCGATCACTCCAGCGGAGGTGCGGGTATGCCGGAAGTCGATATTGCCGCCGGTCGGATCCACTATGTCGAGCGTGGCGAAGGCCCGCCGGTGGTGCTTCTGCACGGCCTTTTGATGAACCACACCGTGTGGGACGAAGTGATCGACCTGCTGCCGAGCGGATTTCGCTACGTGCTGCCCGATCTGCCACTCGGAGCCCATGCGACCCCGATGAACCCTGACACCGACCTCTCCCTGCGTGGACTGAATCAGATCATCGCCGACTTCCTGGACGCGCTCGAGCTGAGCGAAGTGACACTGGTGCACAGTGATTGGGGCGGAGGACTGTTCCTCACCGCATACGGTCTCGATCAGCGCGTCGGCAGACTGATCGCGCTGCCATGCGAGGCATTCGACAATTTCCCGCCGGGACTGCCGGGAAAGATGGTCGCCATCGCGGCGGCGATACCCGGCGGGATCGCACTTGCGATGCGGCAGTTGCGGATCCGATTTCTGCGCAACTCGCCGCTGCTGATGGGGCAGATGGCTCGTAAGCCGCTGCCCGACGATCTGGTGCACGGTTGGACCGAACCCGCGCTTCGCGACAAGGCGATTCGGCGAGACCTGCTGAAATACGTCGAGTCGGACTTCCACGCGCCGGAGCTGATCGCCAATACCGAGGCGTTGCGGCACTTTTCCGGACACGCGCTGGTGCTGTGGTCTTCGGCCGGAAAGGTGATGCCGAAGGAACACGGCCCTCGCCTCGCGCAGCTGCTGCCCAAGGGCAGGCTCGTGGAGATCGAGGACGCCTACGTCCTGTCGATGCTCGATCGGCCGGAAGCCGTGGGCGCGGCGATGGCGGCATTTCTGACCAACCAGCGGACCGACGCGGTCTGAGCCGCCGTACCCTGGCTTTCATGTCGGTGATCTCGCAACCCCGCATCGACGCGGACTTCGACCGGCTGCTCGAGCTGCTGATCGGCCGCAGGGTGGCGGTGTTGACAGGTGCCGGGGTCTCGACCGACAGCGGCATTCCTGACTACCGCGGCCCCACCTCACCGGCCCGCAATCCCATGACCTACCAGCAGTTCGTCGGTGATCCGGTGTTCCGGCAGCGGTATTGGGCGCGCAATCACATCGGCTGGCGCGCGATGGATGCCTCCCGTCCCAATGCGGGGCATCGCGCGCTGGCCCGGCTGGAGACCCTCGGCATCGTCACCGGGTTGATCACCCAGAATGTCGATCTGCTGCACACCAAGGCGGGCCACCGTCGAGTGATCGACCTGCACGGCACCTATGCGCGCGTGCGCTGTCTCGGCTGCGCGGCCCTCATCTCCCGTATGAGGCTCGCCGAGCGACTGGAAGCCGCGAATCTGGGGTTCGCTGCCGATGCGAAGGCCAGTGGTGTCGAGGTCGCGCCCGACGCCGACGCGGTGATCACCGATACCGACAACTTCCGCATGGTCGACTGCGAACGCTGCGGCGGCATGCTCAAACCCGACATCGTGTACTTCGGCGAAAACGTACCGAGGGACCGTGTCGCGGCGGCCTTCGACCTCGTCGACGACGCCGAGGTTCTGCTGGTCGCGGGTTCCTCGCTCACTGTCATGTCCGGCCTGCGCTTCGTACGCCACGCATCGAAACACGCACGGTCCGTTGTGATCATCAATCGAGGTAAGACCAGGGGCGACGAGTTCGCCGCGCTCACCATCGATGCGGGATGCTCCGCCACGCTGACCAGGCTGACGGACACGTTGGCCGCTGTCGGTGGCCTGGGTTAGCGTCGAAGGCATGCGGCTTCACGTGGGATGTGCGATGTGGACGCACGCCGCTTGGCAGGATCGGCAGCCGGTCGCAGGACAGAAATTGCGCTCGTACGCGCAGTGGTGCAACGCGGTGGAGGGCAACACCACGTTCTATGCGACGCCGCAGCGGCGGACGGTGGCGGCGTGGGCCGAGCAGATCGGCCCCGACTTTCGGTTCGTGGTCAAATTGCCGAAGACGGTCACCCACGAACACCGGCTGGCCGGTGTCGATCAGCAGATGCGCACCTATCTGGACGCTATCGAGCCGCTCGGGCCGAGCGCACACGCACTGTGGGTGCAGCTGCCAGGTTCTTTCGGCCCGACCGATCTCGGGGCGCTCGCGGTATTCCTGCGCAGGCTCCCGAAGTCGTATCGGTCCGCCGTCGAGGTCCGGCATCCGGCGTTCTTCGAGAACAGCTCGGCCGCAAGGCAACTGGAGAGCGTGCTCGCCCGCGTCGACGCGGAGTGGATACCGTTCGACACGACGATACTTTTCGACGGCCCCTCGACCAGCCCCGCCGAATACGAGGCGCGGTCGAAGAAGCCACGTCTCCCGCGCCGCATGCGCGCACTCACCGAATTCCCGATCGTTCGATACCACGGCCGTGATGCGTCGCAACGCACGATCGAAGGCTGGCAGCCATGGCTCGATACGGTCGCCGAATGGTTGCGCGAGGGTCGATCACCGACGGTCTTCATTCATACCCCCGACAACGCGAGCTCTTTGGACCTCGCCCGCCGGTTCTACGACGAGGCCAGGGGCAGGCTCCCGCAATTGGAACCATTGCCCGAGCCGCAGCCGACCGAACCGATGACCCTGTTCTGACGGCGATTCTGTCAGCCTTCGTTGAAAGCGATCCGAGCCGTGTCTGCTGAGGTAGCGCACGATCTCGGCAGGCGACGGAATCTCGCACAGCCCGCGCTGGTCGAGCTCGGTGGTCGCGGTAGGCGAACGCCGGTGGCACGATCGTCGGCACATGCTGTGATCGACTCGTCGTGGGGGACCAGGAGATGGCTGTGGATTACTACGATCTGGGGAAGTACGCGCGACCGGTGACGGCCGCGTCGGCTGCCGCGCAGCGGTGGTTCGACCGGGGTCTGATCTGGACCTATGCGTTCAATCATGAAGAAGCCGTTCGGTGCTTCTCCAGGGCTTTGGACGAAGATCCCGGTTGTGCGATGGCCTATTGGGGCCTGGCCTATGCGCTGGGGCCCAACTACAACAAGCCGTGGGAGTTCTTCGACGAGACGGAGTTGGCCGACACCGTCGCGCGCACTTTCGATGCGACGCGCAGGGCGGGCGAGCTCGTGGATTCCGTCACGCCGGTCGAGCGGGCGATCATCGAGTCACTTGCTGCGCGCTACCAGCGCAATCGGCCCGATGCCGACAGCTCGGCGTGGAACCGCGACTATGCCGAGGCGATGCGTGCGGTCTATGAGCGGTTCCCGGACGACATCGACGTAGCGGCGTTGTTCGCCGATGCCTTGATGAACATGACCCCGTGGGGCCTGTGGAACCAGCACACCGGCGAACCCGGCGACGGCGCACACACTTTGGAGACCAAGGCGGTGCTGGAGCGGGCGCTGCGCGGCGAAGCGGGCCGGGCGCATCCCGGCGTGCTGCATATGTACATCCACCTAATGGAGATGTCCGCGACGCCGGAGGACGCGCTCGCGGCGGCAGATCGGCTGCGCGGGCTGGTGCCCGATGCCGGACATCTCCAGCACATGCCCTCGCACATCGACGTGCTGTGCGGTGATTACCGGGCAGTGGTGTCGTCGAACTCGGCGGCCATCGTCGCGGACCGGAAATATGTGCGACAGGCGGGCGAGATCAACTTCTACACGCTCTACCGCGCCCACAACTATCACTTCAAGGTTTATGGCGCGATGTTTCTCGGTCAGTCCGAAGTAGCGCTGAAAACTGTTTCACAGCTGGAGAACTCGGTTCCGGAAGAACTGCTGCGCGTGACTGAGCCGCCGATGGCCGACTGGCTGGAGGGCTTCTTGTCGATGCGGGTGCACGTCCTCATCAGGTTCGGTGAGTGGGCCGAGATCATCGACCTCCCGCTCCCGAAAGACCAGGACCTGTACTGCGTCAGCACCACGATGCTGCACTACGCCAAGGGTGTCGCCTTCGCGGCGACCGATAACCTCACGCAGGCACACGAACAGCAGCGGCTCTTCCTCGCCGCGCTCGACCGGGTCCCGGAAACCAGGACGCTGTTCAACAACACCTGCCGCGACATTCTCGCCGTCGCCTCGGCCATGTTGGAAGGCGAACTCGAGTACCGAAAAGGCAACTACGACAGCGCGTTCGCTGCTCTGCGCCGCTCGATCGAGCTCGACGATCACCTGCCCTACGACGAGCCGTGGGGCTGGATGCAGCCGACAAGGCACGCCTACGGTGCGCTGCTGCTGGAACAGGGCCAGGTAGCGGAGGCCGAAGCCGTCTACCGCGCCGACCTCGGCATCGACAACAGCCTCCCGCGTGCCGCGCAGCATCCCGCGAACGTATGGAGCCTGCACGGATATCACGAATGCCTGGTACGCCTCGGCAAGACCGGCGAAGCCCGGATCATCGCCCAACAGCTGAAACTGGCTGCCGCCGTGGCGGATGTCCCGATCGAGGCTTCGTGCTGCTGCCGGTTGTCGGCGGCCGCGGACGAAAGCCACGGCCTCGACAGGTCTGGATGCGGCGAGGCCGGACGAGACCCGAGTTCCGGCAGCGATCAGTTCGGCGTGATCGCCCAGGAGTGGTAGCGCGTCGCCGCATTCCAGAGGAAGAAGCTGCTGTCTCCCGCGGCCGCCGCGGCGTCGATCTGGGCTCGGACCTCGTCGTCGCCGTAGTTCACCCCGAGGCTGAAATCCTGCAACCAGGGGATGACCTCGGCGTGGGTGCCCTCGGTCTGTCTGTTGAAGTCCGCCAGCGAGCGGAACACGATGTCGTAGGGCTGCGAGTTCGGGTTCGCGACCTCGTATTCGCCGGAGTTCCAGTGCGACGGGTAGAGCATCGGTGCCACGTAGTCGACGTACTCGGCGATCAGTGGAATGTCCTGCGCGATCTCGTCGGGTCGGGTCGAGGCGATGCCGAAGACCGCGGCCCCCAGATGAGCGCCCTTGTCCCGCACCGGGTCACGACTCTCGTGCAAGAACTCCGCGATGGACACGCTGGGTGTGGTGGTCGAACCGCGGAACTGCATCTGCGACAAGGCGCCGTCCGGACGCCGGACATAGTCGTACATGATCCCGTCGAAGCCGAGTCCCGCCGCTTCCGCCGCGAGATCGATGTTGTACTTGCGGATCTCGGGATTGGCGAAGTTGGTGAACGCGATCGCGCCGTAGTGACTGGAATACGGCAGGCCGGAAGGGTTCTGAACGACCCAGTCCTGATGTCCTTCGCGCCAGGCCCATTGCGCCATCGTCGGGTCACGGAACGCCACAATCCGGCCGACCACGCTCAGATTCATTTCGTGCAGCTGCCGCAATGCGGCACCAGCGTCGTAGATCCCCGCGGCGGCACCCGACTGTCGTGCGAGCGGTACCTGGGAGTCGTAGCCGACAACGCCGTCCTCGTCCTTGATGTCGAGTTGGACGGTGTTGATGCGCCCCTCGCGCGCCATGTCGAGCACGGCCTCGCGCAGACCCTCGTGCATCCACGCATACGCGGTCACATGCACCGCCTTGATCCGAGGTACCTCGACTGCGGCGGGAATTGCCGTGGTCGACCTATTGCCCGCTGCGTCCACGGCGATCAGGTCGGCACCGACCGGGGCGCGCGGCAAGGTGATCTCGAAGGAGCCGTCCGCCGCGGTCGGCGCCGACTGTGCGCCGACCGTCACGTGGTCGGCTCCGGTTGCCTTGCCGCGCAGCATGACCGGCTGCCGATAGGACGATACGCTCGCAGGCCGGCTCAGCTGCACCGTCGGCGGCTCGGTGTCCACGGTGAATGTTCTCGAGGCCCCCGGCCCGGCCTTCAGGAACCCGAACAGTCCGCCGGATCGGATCTCGGCGGTGAACCTGTGGGCTCCGTCGGGCAGGTTTCCCGGACGGTAGATCACCACGTTGTCCGCGACCTCGCCGGTGACTGTCTTGCCGTCGAGCTCGAGGTGTATGTCATTCGGGTTGTGGCCTGTTGCGTCCACCCGCAGCTCCAGCGCGTCCAAGGCCGTCGCTCCGAGAATGCCTTCCGGGAGTCCGGTCAGCGTCGAACCCTCGGGTTCCGCCCGGAGCGCACCGATGGTTACCGAAGCGACGAGAATTGATAAAACTGCGATAACCGCTATTGCCAGCAGTCGGCGTCGTCCTGTAGGCAAGACCGGTTTATTCAACGCGCACACCAGCTTTCGTTTGTCGCTTTCTCCCACTATCCACCCTGCAAATACCTGCCGCCACGTAATGTGAGATCGGTGCCGAGGAATGCGTGTCGCATCGCGATCAGTGTTTCCTTGTCCGCCTTGGCATTCGCCGCTTGCGGAACACCCAAGGATACTGTCGCCGCTATTGTCGAAACCGCGTCACCGCCCGCCACGACGAGCGCGATCCCCGACCCGGCCGCGGTCGCGGCGAACGAGCTCGGCCTGGTGCCGGTCCTCATGTACCACCAGCTGACACCGTCGCCGGCGAGCGAATACGACCAAACCCCAGAGGAATTCCGCCTCGAACTCGAACGTCTCCACCACGAGAACTATCGCCCGGTCACCGCCGCCGACTACCTCTCCGGCCGAATCGACCTGCCCGCGGGCACCCACCCGGTAGTGCTCACCTTCGACGACTCGACCCGTAGCCAGCTGCGTTTTGCCGATGACGGAAAGGTTGTGTCGGACACCGCAATCGGCATTCTCAACGACTTCGCCGCTCGCAACCCGGATTTCGAGCCCCGAGCCACCTTCTACGTCAACAACGAGCCCTTCGGCAACGACTCGCGAGCACTACCCTGGCTGGCCGAACACGGATACGAGATCGGTGCCCACACCGCATCCCACGCCGACCTCGCGAGCCTGGACGCCACCGGCGTGCAGCGCGAGCTCGTGGAGAACGTGCGCGTCATCAAATCCGCGGCGCCCCGAAATGATCTGCGCACCATGGCACTGCCGTTGGGCGTCTTCCCGACAGACCACGCACTGGCCACCGAGGGCAGCTGGGACGGCACCCCCTACAAGTTCGACGCGGTAATGCTGGTCGGCGCGCAACCCGCTCCGTCCCCCTTCGGTGAAATCGACCGATGGGCAATCCCACGGATCCGCTCCGGCAATGGCGAGGTCCCCTTCGACTCGGCCTACTGGCTCGATCGACTAGCCGAGAACCCTGATCAGCGCTACACCGCCGACGGCGATCCGAATACGGTCAGCTTCCCTAAAAGCCTGGCAGGAGAACTGGGTTCAGCACAATCACTACACACCAACGCCTACTGAATCCGCCGCGCTGATTCGCGGCTCGGTGTCGCGCGAATGCTCATTTCATTCGCACCACGATCTTGCCGAACGGCCCGCGCTCGAGATGATCGAGCGCGGCGGGCAGGTCGGACAGCGAGTATTCGCCCCCGATCACCGGTCTGATGCCAGTGCGATCGATCGCATGCACGAAATCCTCCAATGCCCGTCGATGGCCGACCTGGATGCCCTCGATTGTCAGTTTCTTGCGGGCCAGGTCTGACATCTGACCAGAGATCTCGTAGCCCCCCAGGATGCCGACCAGTGACACTCGACCACAGACGGCCGCAGCCTCCAGCGAGCGGGCGAGGTGCGCGCCGCCCACAACCTCGAGGATGTGGTCGGCTCCCCGGTCACTGGTGAGGGTGTAAACGGCCTCGACCCAGTCCTGCGAGATCCGGTTTATCCCGTGGGTAGCGCCGAGCTCCTGCACCCGGGCCAGTTTGGCGTCGTCGCCCGAGATCACGATCACCTCCGCGCCGTGTGCTGCGGCGATCTGCATGCCGAACAGCGCGACACCTCCGGTGCCCTGGACCACGACAGTATGCCCGGCCCGGACGTGACCACGCTCGGCGAGCGCGGTCCAAGCGGTGAGGCCGGCCATGGGCAGTGTGCTCGCTTCGGCGTCGCTGACGCTCTCGGGAGCGTGCACGGCCCAGTTCTGTTCGAGCACAACATATTCCGTGAGAACGCCCGGGTAGTGGCCGCTTCCGAGGGCCTCGGGGCCGCCGAGTCGCGCGTCGCCGGGACCGGGGCCGTCGATCCAGTCGGGCAGGCACGTGGAGATCACCCGGTGTCCCGGCTCGAATCGGTTGACGCCGGTGCCGATGTCGGTCACCACGCCCGCCATATCCGAGCCGGGGACAAAGGGACGGTGCGCCGGGAAGATCATCGTGAGGCCTTCGTCGATGGCCAGGCGGTCGCGGTAGTTCAGAGCGACTGCCGAGACCTCGACGAGAATTTCGCCGGGCCCCGGCTCGGGGATCGGCCCTTCGGCAAGCCTGAGGTTGGTGCGGCCGCTGACATCCATGGTCCAGAACTTCATAGCTCCACGCTCGCGCCTCACACTCGTGGCGGCTACACCCTGGCTTGCCTAGCACTCGCAGGGGTAGGCAGTCATCGCGCGACCGGGGGAAGATCGGATCATGGAAGACGGCACGAGACTCGGTGACTTTCTGCGCAGCCGCCGTAGTCGGCTCACACCCGAGGACGTGGGCATCACGTCCTACGGTGCGCGTCGCGTGCCCGGGCTGCGGCGCGAAGAGCTCGCCCAGCTCGCAGGTGTGAGCGTCACCTACTACACGCGGCTCGAGCAAGGCCAGAGCAACCGGGCCTCCGAGTCCGTCATCGAGGCCCTCGCCCGCGCCCTCGCAATGAGCGAAGACGAGCGGGCGTATCTGCACAACCTGGCCAGACCGGCCCCGGAAAAGCCGCGCAAGCCCACGAAGCCCGCGAGGGTACGCCGCAGCACCCGCCAGCTCATCGAGGCCGTGACCGAGATTCCAGCCGTCGTTCTCGGCATGCGCAGCGAGGTACTCGCATGGAACACCCTCGGCCATCTATTGCTGGCCGGGCATCTCGACGCGGAAACACCCGACCGCCCGTCCGACCGCCCGAACCTGATCAGGATGCTGTTCCTCGACCCCCACCACCGCGATCTATACCCGCGCTGGGACGACGCGGCGTCCTGTGCGGTGGCGTCACTCAGGTTGATGGTCAGCCGGCATCGGGACGACAGTGAACTGGCCGTGCTGATCGGCGAACTGACGATGAACAGCGCGGAGTTCGCTGCACTGTGGTCGAAGCATCCGGTCGCCAACCATGCGTCGGGCACCCGCCACCTGCACCACCCCGAGGTCGGCGAGCTCACGGTCGAATTGGAAACCATGCAGTTGTCGGACGACCCGGATCATCGCATCCTGATGTACAGCGCCGCACCAGGAAGCCCATCGCACGCCGCGTTTCAACTCCTGCACCGCAAGTTCGCCGGTGCGAAGCAACTGCTGCGCGTCGCACCCGAGGCCTGACCGAACCATCCACGCCCAGAGGTTCGGGTCGGCAGTCAACTATTGGCTGTCGAGCCGCCCGTGTTTCGTGACCCGCAGGATATCCGGCCATTCGCGCCCGGTGATTTTGCCGAGAGACTGGATCTCGTGCAGTCGAGCTAACGCTCCGTTGATGGCCTTGTCGCTCAACTCGAGGTCTGACAGTGCTGCCCGCAGATCTTCCGGATGTACGGCCCTGACCGCGTCGAGCACGCTCTTGTCCAGGTCTTTGTGTTGGAACGCCTTCACGAAATCGGACCGGATGCCGTATTTCGGATCCGGTTCCTCCGGAAAGGTCAAACCGTGGTCGATCGCGATCACGTCACCATTGTGTGCGGTCCGATAGTTGTCCAAGTGTCGGTCGGTATTGGCCATGATGTAGTCGAGGACCGCCATCTGTTGTCGCTGCACCTTCGGATATTCCGTGATTCTGAACTTTCCGTCGATAGAGTCGACTATCTGCTGCACCGACCCTTCGCCGCATGGGCCATCGATGAGTCCGGTGGGTGGCACGCGGCCGAATCCTAGTAGCTGATCGAGGCGGTACGCTGCGACTTCGCGGTGGGTAAGCGAGCCGGGAACGGCTGGAATCCCGTCCCGGAAATACCCTTCCCCCGCATTCGGTTTGTAGATGTTTTCGCTATCGTCTGTCGAGCGGAGGAGATAATGACCACGAGGTCGTCCGAGGGGAAGATACGGACGATTCCGGTATAGTGCCGCCGTTTCCGGATGCTCCAGGACCCGCATGCGCATTCGCAGTTCGCCTGCGGGCGGCGAGTAGGCAGGTCGGGGCTCGCCCGCCGACTCGTTGTGTCGCAGCCAGCCGCGAGCCCTGTTGATTTCGCCCGCACTCCCATGATCGACGACTGCTGCGCGCCTTGCGAACTCATTCAGATGGTGGATAGTAGGCCGATAGAAACGGCCATCTATCGTGTCGCTTGCGTTCGTCAGCAAATCGACCGCATGCCGAGCCGCTGCGGTGATCGTCCTTCCTATATCGGTGGCCACGAACAATCTTCTTCGGCGTCTGTGCGCAGACTGGGTCGCGCAGGTTTCCAAGTGGCGCTGACGAAGCGCCGTGCTGGCTCGTCGAGCTACCGCGGGGGTTCGGAGACCTGATCGGCCCGCAGCTGCACCGCCGTCGGCGCCGTGTACGACGGCAGCGCCCGAGATACCGGCCGCCGCGCGGTCTCGATCTCGCCGTGCTCGCGCACCTTCACTTGAAAGTCGCTGCGCCCGAGGTAATCCAATGCGCCGCGCGCGGTCAAGCGCACCAAGTCACCGGTCCGATACATCCGATCGCCCGGTCCGCCCATGGGGTTGGCGACGAAACGGCCCGCGGTCAGGCCGTGGGCCCTGTGGTAGCCGCGGGCGAGTTGGGCTCCGGCCAAATAGAGTTCACCCACCGCGCCGACCGGCACCGGTCGCAGCCGAGCATCGAGGACGAAGCTCTGGGAGTTGCTTTCCGGTGCGCCGATCGGTACTCGGGTCGACGTCAGATCGGTGGGCCCTACCCGGTGATGAGTGATGCTCACCGCCGCTTCCGTCGGACCGTACATGTTGTGCAGTTCGGCGCCGCACACGGTGGTGAACGCCCGCGCGGTCTCCGGCGGCAGCGCCTCGCCGATGACGAAAACCGCACGCAGTGAGGTCGATTCGGTGGCCGGGACGTGTGCTGCGAACATCGAGAGCATAGCGGGGGCGAAATCGGTGAGCGTGACCCGATGTGCGGCGATCAGCTTGCCCAACGCCGCGGGGTCGGGGTGCTCACCAGGTCCGGCGAGCAGCAGTCGAGCGCCGGCGCGCAGCGGCAGGAAGTAGCCCCACAGCGACACGTCGAAGGTCGCGGGTGTCTTCAGCAGATAGGTGTCGGCGGTGCCGACCCGGTACTGCTGTTGCATCCAGGCAAGCTGGTTGACGATCGCCTCGTGGCTGACCACAACACCTTTCAGGCTGTCGGTGCAGCCGGATGTGTAGATCAGGTAGGCGGGGTGGTCGCCGCGCAACGGTGCGAGGCGCTCGGTGTCGAGCAGTGGATCGGGATCGAGCTGCGAAAGATCGAGGATGTCGACGGCGTGCGCGGCGGCAACCGTGAACGCGTCACCGCTGGTGGTCAATACGCACCGGGGCGCGGCGGATTCGAGCACCGAGCGGATCTGTTCGGCCGGATGATCCGGATCGATCGGCACCCAGGCCCCGCCCGCTTCGGCGATCGCGCAGAGCGCGACGACCTGATCTATCGACCTGCGCATGGCCACCGCGACAAAGGTGTCCGGGCCGATGCCTTGCTGAATCAGCCAGCGGGCCAGCCGGTTACACCGGTCTTGCAGCTGTATGTAGGTCACCGCGTCGGATCCGCAGAGTACGGCAGGGGCCTGTGGCGTTGCCGCGGCGTGCCGCCACAGCGCCGCCGTCAGGGATTCCTTTTCGACCGAGAGGTCGGGTCCGGCGGACCAAAATCGGATCCGTCGCTGTTCGAGCGGGTCCATGATGTCGATATCGCCGACCGCGGCAACCGGATCGGCGGCCACCTGCCGCAGGATGCGCAGGTAGCTGCCGAGGAGCCTGCGCACCGTTGTCTCGTCGAAAAGGTCGGTGGCATAGACGAATCGGATGATGACCGGCCCGGGTGTTCCGTCGTCTTCATGAGTGTCGTCGACGACAATGTGCAGGTCGGTCTTCGCCGTCCTGGTATCCGCGTCGTAGGGGGAGAAGGAAAGCCCGGACCGCTCGAAATTCGCCTCGCCGAAGTTCTGAAACGCGAAACCGACCTGATACAGCGGATGTCGGCCGGGGGACCGGACCGGGCTGACGGCATCGACGACGTCTTCGAACGGCGCCTCGGAGTGCGCGAAGTTCACCAGGTCCCGATCGCGGGTTCTGGAAAGCAGGTCCGCGAAGCTTTCGGCGGGATCGATCATGGTGCGCGACACTGTGGTGTTGCCGAACGTGCCGACGACGTCCCCGAGCGCGGTCTCGGCGCGATTGGTCATCGGCACCCCGATGGCGATCTCGGTGCCGCCGGACATCCTGGCGAGCAGGACGGCCAACGCCGTCCGCATCACCATGAACAGGGTTGCCCGATGGGTTCGTGCGACAGCGAGCAGCTCGGTGTGCAGCGCCGCGGGCACGGTTCGCTGTTCCTCTGCGCCACGCAGCGATGCCACCGGCTGGCGTGGACGGTCGGTCGGTAGGCCGAGGTCGTCGGGCAGCTCCGCCAGCTCGCGCACCGCATCAGGGTGTTCCCGCCGGTGTGGGCCCTCGTCGTCTGCCGGATACATCGTGCGCGGCGCCTCGTGCCGCTCGACGGTGTCGGCGAACGCTCGGTCGTCGGTGCGGCCGAGATATTCGAGGCTGCCGCCCGTGGTCCAGCGGACAAGGTCGCCGGTCCGATACATCCTCGAGCCGGGCCCGCCGTGCGGTTCGGCCGGGAAATGCTGTGCGGTCAGGCCCGCGCGACCGTGGTAGCCGCGGGCGATGGCGGGACCGGAGATATACAGCTCGCCTGCGACGCCCGCGTCGCAGGGGCGCAGCCGCCGGTCGAGCACCCACAGGCATATGCCGGGCACGGCAGCACCGATAGTCACCGGTGTCTCGGGCGACAGCGGCGAGCTGATGGTTGCCACGATGGTGGATTCGATCGGCCCGTAGGCATTCCAGAATTGCCTGCCGGCTACCGCCCAGCGCCCGACGAGCGCAGGCGGGCACGGCTCGCCACCGACAATGATCGCCCGCAGCAGATCCAGTCCGTCCGGATCGACCGAGGCCAGTGCCGAAGGGGTGAGGAAAGCATGGGTGACCTGGTGTCGTGCCAGGAAGTCGGCCAGAGCGGCACCGCTGTCGATCGAAGGCGGCGCGATCACCATGGTGGCGGCGGAGCCGATGGCGAGCAGCAGCTCCAATATCGACGCATCGAAGCCGGGTGAGGCGAAATGCAAGGTTCGCGCGGCGGCGGACAGCGAATGCCGTGCGGTGAGGTCGGCGCAGAGGGTGGCGAGTCCGGCATGGGTGACCGCGACACCTTTGGCCGCGCCGGTGGAGCCGGATGTGTAGATCAGGTAGGCCGGATTCGTGTCACGTGTCGGTGCTCGCCGGTCGAGGTAGGAAATGGGAGTCGGCGATTGCGCCGAAACCTGTGCGTCGAACTCGGAGGCATCCATGGCGAGCCACTGGATTTCGCCGGGCAGGGTGGCGGTGTACTGCTGACGGGTCAGGCCGGTCTCGGCGCCGCAGTCGGCCACCTGAAATGCGATCTGCTCGGACGAGAAGTCCGGATCGATCGGCACGAATGTGGCACCCGTCTTGGCGACGGCCCACACCGCGAGCACGGAATCGATCGACCGCGCAAGTGCCACCGCGACAGGGATTTCCGGGCCGATTCCCATCGCCAGCAAAACTCTGGCCAGCTGTGATGAGCGTTCGTCGAGGGCGCGATAGGTCAGCGTGTCGTTTTCGCACTGCACCGCGATGCCATCCGGATTATGCTCGACGGCCGCGGCGAGCAGAGCCGCAAGAGTCGGCGCGTTCGACGGGTAACTCCGACGTGAACGTCCGCGGCGCGAAGACGAGGATGCCTGCCGGGTACTACGGGTCAAGTTCTCGTCCTGCCGCGCGATATGAACAAGCGGGCCCGATGCTATTACGCGGCAACCTTTTTCGCCACCGGTGGGAAGGTCGATCAGGCAGCGTGACCAGTCGAGTCCGTCGGCGCTCGGCGCTCGGCGCTCGGCGGTCCCTGGCTTGTCGGCTTCGGACACCGGCCACCCGGTTGCCGAAACCGACGTCGTCTGTACGGGTTCGGGCACCCGCGTAGACGACGTCGGCTCTGGTGAGCCCGATCCAGGGGCGCACCTTGTCGTCAGGCCCGGGAAGCGACCTTCTCGATAGGGTCGGTCGAGGAGTCGATGGGGGTGGGGCTGGTCCGCCGATACGGGATGGCCGCGGTGATGGCTGCCGCGACCAGGGCGACACCGCAGCCGATCAGCAGGCCGGTGCGGAAGCCGTTCTCCGACGGCAGCGTGTGGCCGCCGAACTGGATGCTCATCTGGGACAAGACCATGCCGACCACCGCGGCGGCGAACGAGGTGCCGATGGAGCGCATCAGGGTGTTGAAGCTGTTGGCCGCGGCCGTCTCCGATTGCGGTACCGCACTCATGATGAGGGCGGGTATCGCGCCGTAGCCGAGGCCGACGCCCGCGTTGCAGATGAGGGTCACCACCAGCAGGCCCCAGGTGGAACCGAGCAGCGGTATGGAGGACGCGTAACCGAGGGCGATGACAAGGCATCCGGTAAGCAGGGTGACCTTGGGTCCGCGTGCGGCCGAAAGACGGGCGCCCAGTGGCGAAACGAGCATCATCATCAGACCGGCGGGGGCCATCCACAGGCCCATCGCCAGCATCGACTGGCCGAGGCCGTATCCGGTGGCCTCGGGCAGTTGCAGCAGCTGCGGCAGGATCAGTGCCTGGGCATACATGGCGAAGCCGACCACGACCGATGCCGCGTTGGTCAGCAGTACCTGCGGTCGCACGGTGACGCGCAGATCGACCAGTGGATCGGGAGTGTGCAGCTCCCACCACCCCCACGCCGCGAGTGCGACGATCGCCGCCGCGAACAATCCGAGAATGGTGCCGCTGGCCCAGCCCCAGGTCGCGCCCTTGGATATCGCGATGAGCAAGCACACCAGTCCGATACCGAGCCCGAGCGCGCCGAGGAAATCGAAACGGCCGGCCGATTCCTTGGCCGCGGTGCCGGGGATGAACAACCAGATCAGCGCGGCGACCATAGCGCCGAGGACCGCGGCCGCCCAGAACAGCACATGCCAGCTGGTGTTCTGGGCGACGGCCGCGGAAATCGGCAGTCCGAGCGCACCGCCGATGCCGAGCGAGGAGCTCATCAGGGCGATGGACGAGCCGAGGCGCTCGGGAGGCAGCAGATCGCGAAGCGCGCTGATGCCGAGCGGCACGATGCCCACGCCCATCCCTTGTAGCCCACGCCCGATGACCATCGGCGCCACCGAGGCTGCCATGGCGCAGACCGCCGATCCCGCGATGAGCGGCACACACGAGAGCAGCAGCATTCGCCGCTTGCCATACATATCGCCGAGCCTGCCCGCGATCGGGGTGAACACCGCTGCCGAAAGCAAGGTCGCGGTGATCACCCACGACGCGTTGGATGCGCTGGTGTTCAACAGTTTCGGCAGGTCGCCGATCAGGGGAACCACGATCGTCTGCATGAGTGCCGCGACTATGCCCGCGGCCGCGAGCACGCTGAGGATGCCGCCCGGTCGTGTGGTTGGCGAGTGCCTGTCCACGCATTTCTCCATCTCATCAGGAAGAGCAGTAGGTGTGTACGATACACATCGCATGTAATATACACACTGCATGTGTCATGCACGTCGTGCGTGATATACCTGCTGTCGAACGGCCCTTGCTCGCATCGACAGAAGGATCAGGATGGACAAGCCCACGCATGTGATCGAGTTCGAGACCATGCTGCTCGGGCGCTACAGCCTCTCGTCCCGGCGCGGCCGTCTTCGCCTGGAACGCAGCGCGTACACGCTGCTCAGCCGGTTGAGCGGGGAAGGTCCGATGTCCATCGGTCAGCTCAGCGACGCCTTGGGTCTGGAGGCATCCACACTTCGTCGGCAAACCGCCGCGATGATGCGCGACGGACTCATCGACCGCATCCCCGACCCCGACGGCGGCATGGCCCGCCGGTTCCGCGTGACCTCCGAAGGCGAGCAACGGCTCGACAGCGACCGCGCCGACAGCGTGCGTGCCCTCGACGTCATCATGGCGAACTGGTCCCCCGAAGACGTCGCCACCTTCGCCGCCTACCTCGAGCGATTCAATACCGACATCGAGCACTACCACGGTCGTCCGTGGCCGCGCCTCGCGCCTTCGGCGCTGCCGGACCGACAAGGTCAACGGTCTCCTGGATAGCAGACTCATTCGGCAGCCTGTCGACGGTCGAGCTTCGGTCGGAGGGTGACTCGCCTACCGCCCTGACGTCGTATAAAGCTTCATGCCAGTATCGAGCGTACCGATATGCAGCGGCTAGATTGTCGAGTTCGAGTCGTTGGATGTCCGCCGATGAAAGTCTTTGCTGGAAGTAGGAATTCGCTTGAAATCCGCATACCCATTGAGTGTGCCGTTAACTAGCGGTACATTCATGAGCGATTCGATCGCTCGGGTGAAGGACTCCCATTATGACCGCAGCTCGTCCCGCTGAAAACTCGCAGGCGACAGGTCTGTTGCAGACCGAGGACATTGGTTATCGCAAGAGCCTCCGGCCGCGCCAAGTGCACATGATCGCCATCGGTGGCGTCATCGGCACGGGTCTGTTCCTCGGTGCGGGAAGCCGACTGGTGGGCGCGGGCCCTGGCCTGTTCATCGTGTACGCGGTGTGTGGAATTTTCACCTTCTTGATTCTGCGGGCCCTCGGTGAACTGGTGATGCACCGTCCGTCGTCGGGGTCCTTCGTGTCCTACGCACGTGAATTCTTCGGCGAGAAGTACGCATTCGGTATCGGCTGGATGTACTTCTTCCACTGGTGCATGACCGGAATTGTCGACATCACCGCCATAGCCACCTATTGCCGTTACTGGCAAGCCTTTCAGGGACTTCCGCAGTGGGTGATCGCCTTCATCGCCTTGGCGCTGGTGCTGTGCGTCAACATGGTGTCGGTGCGATGGTTCGGTGAGCTGGAGTTCTGGGTCGCGCTTGTGAAAGTTGTTGCGCTGGTGACATTCCTGGTGGTCGGAACCGTCTTCGTGGTCGGCCGGTTTCGGGTTCAGGGCGGGGAAACCGGCTTCGGTGTCGTCGAGCACAGCGGTGGATTGTTCCCCACCGGGGTGCTGCCTCTCGTAATGGTCACTACAGGTGTGGTTTTCGCCTATGCCGGTGTGGAACTGGTCGGCACGGCGGCAGGGGAGGCCAAGGATACGGCCAAGATGATGCCGCGCGCGATCAACTCGGTCATCGCCCGAATATCGTTGTTCTACGTGGGATCGTTGATCCTGCTCGCCCTCCTGCTGCCTTACACCGCCTTCAAGGCGGGCGAGAGCCCCTTCGTGACGTTCTTCTCGAAGCTCGGCTTCGGCGGCGCCGCGGCTCTGATGAACGTGGTGGTGCTGACGGCAGCGTTCTCCAGCCTCAACGCCGGGTTCTACTCCACCGGCCGGATCCTGCGGTCGATGTCGTCGAATGGCAGCGCGCCCGCGATCGCGTCCAGGATGTCCGCCAGTGGCGTGCCCTTCGTCGGGATTCTGGCGGCCGGTGTGGTGGCGCTGTTCGGCGTCGTACTCAACGCCGTCATGCCGGGGAAAGCGTTCGAGGTCGTACTGAACGTGTCGGCCCTCGGCACCATCACCTGCTGGGCGGTGATCGTGCTCAGCCAGCTCCAGCTGTGGCGCTGGTCGCGCACCGGACGAGCCGAGCGACCAGCGTTCCGACTACCGGGATCCCCGTACACCGGTATCGCCACACTCATGTTCCTCGCCGGAGTCGTTGTGCTGATGGCAACCAACAGCGACGAGGTCCAACGGTGGGCAGTGCTCACCACAGTGCTCGTCTTGGCCCCAGCCCTCACCGTCGGCTGGTTCGTGGCCCGCACGAAGGTCGTGAGCATCGCCCGGCTCCGTGCGGGATTCACCGGTCTGCTCCCGGTGGTCCCCGACCGTCCGCGCGCCGACTACGAGGATTGACAAGCGCCGCAACGCAATTCGGTCACCGGATGGATTTGGCTCTATTCGCCCCTGTCCATGCCTGGCACCCGCACCCGTGCCTGGCATCCGCACCCGTGCCTGGCACCTGCACCTGCACCCGTGCCTCGCGCCCGCGCACGTCGCGCCCGCGCACGTCGCGCCCGCGCCGACGGAGCGGTATCAATGTCTTGAAACATACTGAATAGTTTGCTTGGATCGTGTAGAGGTCTGGTCCAATAGAGGGCGATCGTGGATCGTAGGTGGGGGCGACGTCGAGAAGGTGAGGGCCATGGCCGAGGAGAGTCCGACGCTGATGGTTCTGTATGACCTCGGTTCATCGGAGCGGCAACGGGTCGCGGAGTTCCGGTTGGCCGCCACCGGTTGTGCGACACTCACTGTGATCGAGCCTGCGGGATGTCCACTTGCCGAAGAGTGGTTCGACCGTGGCGTCGAGATATTGCACACGGCACAATATGTCATGCCTGACGACGGCCGTGCCTTCATGCGTGCCCTGCTGCAGCCTTTCGGGATGAGCTATTACCGGCTGGTCGACGAAAGTTCCGGAGAATCCGGCAATCCGGTGACTCCATCGCCGTGGGCGGGCGCTCGAAAACAAAGGCCGGACGAGGCCGTGCCGGAAACAACTTAGTTGACCGGGAGTTTCGGCCCTTTTATGCGCAGCGTGACCAAAAAGGTCGCTGACGCTACTGGAGATATGAGTCAAGCTATCCACCGCTCTTACGAGGGCTCAATTCGTACCTTAAATCTTGGCACCCGGACTATCCGGACAGCCGATGGGCGAATTGCGGACACGTTTGATCAGGAAATCAACCGCACAACGCGGGTAGCGCATCCGAGGCGGGTCGACAGGGAGCGGGACTGGGGATACCAGCGGAGCGCGGTTGAAGAGAATATGGCAGCACGCCGTTTGACGGATAACCTCGAGCAGCCCGAAGATATGAGGGACGATATCGGTAAGAGCACCACCCATGTCGAGCTCGTCGGGTCCGACGACGGTGAATCGAATATCTACAAACCGATACGCGGTGAGGATGGTTCGGACGAGATTTACGAGCAGTACATGAAGCAGCCAGGTGCCCTGACCAGTAGGGAAATCGCGGCCTATCGCCTCGACGAGCATCTCGGATTCGGCAGGATCCCGCCGACGGCCATGACGGAAGGTCGGATTTTCAACGGCAAACCGCGCGGTCGTGGAATGATACAGCAATTCGTGAAATCCACATTCGGACGGAAGTATATCAAGGCGTATCCCGAGGTTCAGCAACAGCAGATGGCCGTCCTCGACTATGTGATGGGAAACTGGGACCGCCATGCCGGGAACTATCGATCGGTAGACCGTGATCATCACTTGGATGTCGTTGCCATCGACCACGGTCGATCTTTTCCGGAATCACATAGACCTCTCGATATCAAAGTTCGGTCCGAGTTTGTCGCTGCACATAAAGGGAAAACGCTCGACGAGGACATCTTGCGCAGTATCCGCGACGTAGACCAGGATCGGCTCCGTGCTGGCCTGGGCGATGCAGGTCTGAGCAGCCATGCCATTGATGGAGCGCTCGAGAGACTGAATCAGATCAAAAATACCGGTATGATCCCCGAGAGCACCAATATATTGCGGATGCCCGGTCAAACGGTGCCAATAGCTGAGATAGCCAAGCAAACCTAGATGTGAACGCCGTGAGGCGCCGTGGATTCGGGCTCTCACCCGCCTCAGATCTTGTTCTCCGCTTCCCGCCGGTAGGCAAGAACTGCAATACGGGCGGCCCGCTCCTGTGCTACGTAGATTTTTCGGGGGCTCCCATGCGACGGCCTACCGGTCCATCGCCGGCATCGCCGGCGATCTTCAACAGACGCGCGCCGATGTCCAGCAGCGCCGCATCGACACCGGGGTGGGCTCGCAGATGGGGCATGAGCGCGACGTCGTTCATCATGGTCTGCACTGCCTGCACCCGGATGCGGGCGCTGACCGGATCCCAGTCGGGGTGTACCCGGGTGGCCAGATGCACCCACTCCGCGATGTAGGAGTGCTGCGCCGCCCTGGCCCGGTGCCGGTCGGCGTCGGGCAGATGCATGGATTCCGAGACGAGCAGTTGGACCAGATCGGGGTTCTCGAAGACGAACGTGCTGTAGCTGCGCAGCAGGCGGTGCAAGCCGTCGCGGGCGTCCGTGGCGTGAGTGAAGGCGCGGTTCATCTCCATCTGCATCCACTCGTCGCCGCGAAACATCGCGGCGACAAGGATGTCGGTTTTGGCGGGGAAATGGTTGTAGACGCTCGGACCGGAGATGCCGACACCGGCGCCGATGTCCTCCATGCTCACGCCCGCGAATCCATTCCTGGCGAACAGGCGCGTCGCCTCCGCGAGGATGGCCTCGCGCCGAGACCGGCGCTCGAGCGCCCCGGTGCGTGCGGTGCGGTCGGCAGCGCGGTCGGGCAGGTCGATCGGTGCGTCGACGATGGTCGTGGCGAGTTCCTCGATCAACGTGCTGAACTCGGGTTCCGGAAGCGAAAGACTATGAAAAGAAAGGCCGTTGCCGATCGCGAGTGCACACCATGCCAGCAGATCGGACTCCGTGGCGTTGAGCTCCGGCCTGCGTTCACCATTCAGTTCGGCGAACCGTGCGCCGATGCGTTCGGTCGTCACGCGGATGGCCGCGCGATCATCGACCGACAGCTGGCGCGACTCGCGGCGTACCAGCACGCCGATCCGTCTGTTCTCGAGGGCTGCCGCCACCACTGTCGTGATGAGGGTCTCGGCGGTGGCCGAGGCCAGTACGCCGTCCAAGGTGGTGAGTGCCTCGTTGACGACGGTTGCCAGCAGGTCCTGCTTGCCACGGAAATGCCGATACAACGCCGAGGGCCCGATGGCGACTGCCTCGGCGACATCGCCCATGCCGACCTTGGCGTATCCCTTTTCGTAGAAGAGATCTGCCGCCGCACGCAGAATCAGCTGCCGCCGATTCGCGGGCCGGGTGCCGCGGACGGGGTCGCTGAGCGTGCGCCCGTCCGACCCGCTCACCATGCCCGTTCGCCTCCGATCGTCCCCTTGCCGCGAGCGTGTGATGCTACCTCCACAGGGTGCTGTTGCTCACGTCCTGGCGATAGTCATTTTCCGGCCCCAGGGTTCCGCACGACGATCACCTTTGGGATTGATGCCGATGCGATTCGCTCGGGATGTGCTGAAGGCTGCGGCGGCCACCATCGGATGTGAGTAGCGTCGAACGCACCACATCGAGGATGGAGCCGACAGGATGACCAGTGCCGACGTGCTGACCGACGCCTACGAGCGGATCAAGGAGGTGGTACACGAGGCCGTGGACGGGCTCGGCGCGGACGACCTCGCGTATCGAATCGATAAGAGCGCCAACTCGATCGCCTGGCTGGTCTGGCACCTGACGCGCGTGCAGGACGACCACATCGCCGATGTAGCGGCCGTGGAGCAGGTGTGGACCGCGCAGGGCTGGTACGAGCGGTTCGGTCTGCCCGTCGCCCGGCTAGCGATCGGCTACGGTGACAGCTCCGATAACGTGGCCGCCATCCTCGCTCCCGCCGAGCTGCTCACCGGCTATTACGACGCCGTTCACGAGCAGACGCTGCGGTTCGTCCGAGGTCTGACCGACGACGACCTCGGCCGGATCGTCGACACGAGATGGAACCCACCGGTGACCCTCAGCGTGCGGCTGGTGAGTGTGATCTCCGACGATCTACAACATGCGGGCCAGGCCGCATACGTCCGGGGCATCATCGAGCGGGCGAAGTAGGTCAGAGGGATCGCCTCGGGTGCAACGACTTTCGGTATCGGTCTGACCTGCGTACGGGACGGAGCGGGCCGATGCCGCGTCGTTCCGTCGTACTATGCGGCCGGGTGTCGAGCCGGAGCGCCGATCCAGGTGCTGAGTGCGTCGGTCAATCCGGCGGCGGTCGGTTCGTCGGTGGCCCAGGCGACGTAGCCATCGGGGCGAAGGAGTACCGCGACGGGGTTCGGAATGTCGCCGACGCCGGGAATGGTCCAGCGGTCGGTGCGGCTTGCCGCGCTGACGATCTCGATCCGGTCCCGCCACTGCGGCACCGTGGGAACGTCGTTTCCGTCGAGTACCAACAGGACTGGGCGACCGGTGCGCAGAAGCGCGTGGATTCGGGTGTCGCCGTCGGAGGTGGCCAGGTCGGCGTCGGGGACGCGACGTCCGGCCAGCGGGTGATCGCCCTTGGTGTCGTAGCGGATGTCGAGAGCGGTGATCATCAGGCCGAGGCGCTGTCGGACCTGGTCCATGTCGATCAGGTCGCTCATGACCTCGCGCAGCGCATCGGTGTGCGCGCCCGGGCGCATCAGCGCGGTCTGGGCCCTGGTGTTGTGCAGGACGCGGGCCGCGATGGGGTGGCGCTCGGCTTCATAGGTGTCGAGTAGTTCGTCGGATGCGTTGCCGCGCAGGGTGGCAGCGAGTTTCCAGCCGAGGTTGACCGCGTCCTGCACGCCCAGATTCTGGCCCTGACCACCTGCCGGGTAATGGATGTGGGCGGCGTCTCCTGCCAGGAAGACCCGGCCGACGCGGTAGCGGTCGGCTTGACGGGCCGCGTCGCCGTAGTGCGTTACCCAGCGGGGGCTGTGCATGCCGAAGTCGGTGCCCGCGAGCTCGACGAAGTTGGCACGGAAGTCCTCGAAGGTCAGTTTTGTGCCACGTCCGAGGACAACGTCGTGCCGTTGCACGACCAGCCGGTACCAGCCGGGCTCGAACTGGACCACCGAGAAGTCGCCCGCGACGCTGCGGTGGGCGAAGAAGGGCTGCGCCGGCGGATCGGTCAGTTCGACGTCGGCGATCATTCCGGTCGCCGTCGCGTCTGTCCCGACGAACTCGATACCGGCGAGTTTGCGGACCGAGCTGCGGCCGCCGTCGCAGCCGACGAGGTAGGAGGCGCGGATCCGGCGGGGGATGGCACCGCCGACCTCGACCTCCACGCCCTTCGCGTCCTGCCGAAATCCGACTACGGGCGAATCCCATTGCGCGGATGCACCCAATTCTGTTGTGTGCCCCTCTAGTTCGCGCTCGACGACCGACTGGAGGACGGCGAGCATGTAGGGGTAGCGGGTGTTGAAGTCGTTGAAGTCCAGTGGCAGTCCGCCGAAGTGTCCGGACTGCATGGTGCGGCCCTTCGGGAGCAGGCCATCGAGCAGCCCGCGCTGGTCGAGGATCTCCATGGTGCGGGCGTGGATGCCGCCCGCGCGGGATTCGCCGGTGCGCGCCGGAAGTCCGTCGAGCAGCGCCACCTCGAGCCCGGCCAGGCGCAGTTCGTAGGCCAGCATCAGGCCGGTCGGTCCCGCGCCGGCGATCACTACATCGGTCGTTTCCATGACCGTCTCCTTAACGTTGTTAAATGCTTAACGCTGTTAAGGAGACCAGAACATTGTTAAGCTGTCAATATGAAGCTCGATGCCGCCGCCATCGCCGATGCCGCGCTTGGCCTACTCGATGAGGTCGGACTCGACGGGCTGACCATGCGCAAGGTGGCCGCTGCACTGAATGTGCAAGCGCCCGCGCTGTATTGGCATGTAAAGAACAAGCGCGAACTGCTCGACGCGATGGCGCGGGCGGTGTTCGTCGCCGCCGTCGCGGGCGTCGAAGCGCCGAGGAAGGGAGAGACCTGGCAGGAGTGGGTGATCGCGCTCGCCGGGCGGTTACGTGGGGCGATGCTGAACTATCGGGACGGTGCAAAGGTGCTGGCGGGCACCTACATCAGTGACGAAGCCATGTGGCGCACCGTCGAATTGACACTGCGCACCTTCGAAGACGCGGGTTTCTCCCGCACCGAGGCAGGCGGCGTCTTCCCGATCATGCTGCACTACACCGTCGGCTTCGTCATCGAGGAGCAATCTCGCACCGACACTGAGTACGCCGATGCCAACCCCTACGAGTCCGATCGCCTCGAACAAGCCATCGACGCCGACCGCTACCCTCGGACCGCGCAATTGGTGACCGAACTCTTCGCCGCCGATTTCGACAAGGAGTTCGATCACGGCCTGCGCGTCATCCTCGCCGGAATCCTCGCCACCCGATCGGTCCCCGAGCCTTCGTGACGCGTCAGTACCAGTGGTGTTCTTGCCAGAATGCCCACGCGCCCGCGGGGCCGCCGTACGCCTTGTTCATGTAGTCGTAGGTCCAACGGATTTGGGTCACCGGATTGAACGGCCAGTCGACGCCGTGGCTGAACATCTTCTGCGGCGGCAGGGCTTGGCCGAGCCCGTACGCGCCGCTGCTGGGGTTGATCGCCAAGAAGTCCCAACCGCTTTCGCGCATGATGACGTTGTCGAATGCCCAGAAATCGTTGAGCGGCACAATCGTCATCGCTAGGAGTCTTGTGCTCGCGCGGACGGGCCAGAGACTGGACCCGACAACATGCTTCTCCGGGAAGTCCGATGGCGCCGCGGAATTCGCCTGTGGGACTGCCGCATCGAATTCCGTGGGTGTGGCGGTGGCGGGAGCGACACCGATGGCGAGTGCGCACAAGGCCGCCGCGGCAGCCGCGAGGACGTGGGGCATGACGTGCTCCTTTCGCATCCAAAGGTTGAGCTTTGAAGCTGATGGCACACAGTCAGCAAATCATTGGTTAGCGGCGCAGCACCGCATCCACCTCGGAGTGTCGAATTACCTCAGCATTTCGACGCCGATCGTGGCTGCCTCGGCGACCAGGGGGTTATCTGCTTGGGCGCCGCTGGTGGAATGGGTTGTCAGGACCGCGATGACGATCGGTGCGGGGCTGCCGGTCGGCCAGGTGATGGCTACGTCGTTGGCTGATCCGAATGCGCCGGTGCCGGTCTTGTCGCCGGTTTTCCAGTCGGTCGGCAGGCCTGCGCGGATGCGGCTGCCGCCGGTGCTGCTCGCGAGCAGCCACGCTGTGAGCTGTTGACGCTCCGGTGCCGCGAGCGCGTCGCCGACGGTGATGGCCCGATAGTCGGCGGCGATGGCCGCGGGGGTCGTGGTGTCCTGCTCGTCACCGGGGATGGCGTTGTTGAGGACCGGTTCCCAGCGGTCGAGCCGCGTGACCTGGTCGCCGATGGACCGGACGAACCGCGTAAGTCCCTGCGGGCCACCGAGAAGCTTCAGCAGCTCATTGCCCGCGGCGTTGTCGCTCTTGGTGATCGCCGCGTCGCACAATTCCGACACCGACATGCCGCTCTCGATTCGCGTACCGGTGACCGCCGAGCCCTCGGCGGCCGCGACATCCGCTGCGGTGAAGTGAATGATCTGATCGAAATACCCTGTGTCGAGCGGATGTTCGCGCAGCAGTGCCGCGCATGCGAGGGTCTTGAATGTCGACAACATCGGGAACCGCTCGTCTCGGCGGTAGCCGACGCTCTTTCCCGAGCCGGTGTCGATCGTGAAAATTCCCAGTCGCGCCTGGTGTTGCTGCTCGACGCCCGCAAACCGGGTATCGGAGGACTGGACGGCGGGCGAGGGGGCCGGGTCGGTGGATGTGCTCCCGCACGCGCCGACCATCGGCATCATCGCTACCGCGAGCACGGCGACCCTCGAGCGGACGGGCGTGCTCCTGCTGATCTGTGTCATGCGGGCACCACACCATAGAGCTGGTACGGCTGTCCAAGACCAAAAGGTGCGAGAACCGATATGTGCGTCGATATCGTTGCACTACGCAGTCACGGCAGGGTGTCGCCGGTGCCGCTGTTAATCCCGGCCAATTCGCAGGTGTGGCACCGGATGCACTGCTCGCGCTGGTTGTCGCGCTCGCGCCGCTGCACGACGCGGAGGGCAACGTCGCGGTCGAAGGTCTGCGGAAAGGTTGTCTCCGGTCAGGTGATCCGGCTGACCGGCCAGTCGTGCGGCAGATCCAGCCAGGCGCCGATCATGCGAAGTGCGGTGAGCAGGGCCTGTACTCCGTCCAAACCGGAGGCGGCGCTGTGATGTCTGCCGTCGATGCGGAAAGGGCACAGATAGAACTGGTCGTCGTCGGCTTGGACCGGTCGGCCGATGGTGATGGTGTGCGGACTTTCGCGGATGGTCAGCGTCCGGATGGCGAGCAGTTCGCCCAGCTCGTAATCCGCTCCGGCGATGGTCGCGTTCCGGTGCCGTGGCTGGCCGGGAAATCCGAGATCGGCGGGGCCCACCGTGGTGAATTCCGAGCCGTCCTTGTTCGTGCGGTCGAGCACGGCCCCGATCTCGACGAGGGCGCTGTAGAGCGCCGCGAGGGTGTCTACCCCGCCCGCTACGGCTAAGCCGCGGCCCTGGATCCAGAACCAGCACGCGGCGCCGCCCGAACTTGCCGCGGGGCGCGGCCTGCCGACCTCGATCAGCACGGAGTGGTCGCCGTCGGTCACGGTTCTGGTCGCGATTACATCGCCGATCTCGCTTCGCATAGTCTTCTCCAACATGGCATTCGACATCCGAGGGTGACACCATGATTCACCCTCGACGCGGTGTCGAAGTCAGGACAATCGGCTGATGGGCCAGTCCTGCGGCAAGTGCAGCCGCGTTCCGATCGTGCGGATCGCGGTGAGCAGCACTTCGATTTCGTCCGCCCCGGAAACGATTTCGGTCCGATGTCCGCTCGAGTGCACATTGCACCGATAGGAATCTCGGTTCGGCCCGAGATAGGGGCGACCGATGATGATCGAGAGCGGTCCATCGGGGCCGGGCAGTGTGCGGGCCGCGAGCAGACTCTGCGCTGTCTGGGCTGCGCCGATCGGGTGCGGCTCGGCGCGGATCGCCTCGGCAGGAAAGTCTCGGCTCGTCGGGTCGGCGCAGTCGAAGTCCGCGCCGCCACGGTTCGCCTCGGCGAGCTCGTCGGCGATGGCCACGAACGCTCGATACAACGCCGCGATCGAGTCGGAGCCGTGCACCGCCGCGACGCCGATTCCTTGAATGCGCAAGCCGCACACCACCCCGATGGTGTCGGTGGCCAGGCGTGGCATACCGACTTCGATCGTGACGGGCTCGCCGCCGTTGGAGATGGTGCGTGATGCGATCACCCCGAAGATCGGTGGCCGCGGCACATCGATGTGCTGTTGGTCCGCGCGCACGGAGGGCGCGGTCGTCTGGCCCCGTGCTCGTGGTTGCATCACTGTCATACCTACGCCATTACCCGTTCTATGCAACGGCCTAACCCGTTCTGTGCAACAACCTGACGTGTGCAGGCCAACAGTCGACCACCGCTCAGGGGCCGCTTGACATGGAGTGCACTCCAAGTCGTAGCGTCGGGTATCGATAACTGTTACCGGACCTGCCGAAAGACCATCGCATCCGGCGTGCTGAAGGAGGAGATCCCCACATGATCCCGACCAGGAAACTCGGCGAGCTGACCGTGAGCGCACAGGGGCTCGGCTGCATGGGCATGAGCCAGGCCTACGGCGTGCGCGACAATGACGACGAGTCCATCGCCACTATTCACCGCGCGCTCGAGCTGGGCGTGACGTTGCTCGACACCGCCGATGTCTATGGGCCCCACACCAATGAGCGACTGGTCGGACGTGCGATCGCCGATCGCCGCGATCAGGTGGTGCTGGCGACCAAATTCGGCATCGTGTGGGGCGAGGGCGGATCTATGGGGGCTCGCGGGGACGCCGGTTACGTCAAGCAGAGCTGCGATGAGTCGCTGGCCCGGCTCGGCGTCGACCACATCGACCTCTACTACCAGCATCGGGTGGATCCGAACGTTCCCGTCGAGGAGACCTGGGGCGCGCTGTCGGAACTGGTTGCCGCGGGCAAGGTGCGGTACCTCGGCATCTCCGAGGCGTCGGCGGCGACCATCCGCCGCGCACACGCGGTGCACCCGGTGACCGCGCTGCAGAGCGAGTGGTCGCTGTGGACCCGCGACATCGAGGCCGAGGTGCTGCCGACCTGCCGCGAACTGGGCATCGGCATCGTGCCGTTCTCCCCACTCGGCCGCGGCTTCCTGACCGGCGCCATCACCTCCACCACCGAATTACCCGCCGACGACATGCGCCGCAACCTGCCGCGATTCGCCGAGGACAACCTGGACAGCAACCTGGCGATCGTCGCGGCGCTGCGCAAGCTGGCCGACGAAAAGGGCATCACCGCAGGCCAATTGGCTCTCGCATGGGTCCAGAGCCGGGGCGAGGACGTTGTACCCATCCCCGGCACCAAGCGCCGCACCTATCTCGAGGAAAACGTCGCGGCCGCCGAGATCACCTTGACCACAGAAGATCTCGCCCGCATCGATGCGGCCGCCCCGGCGACCGCATTCGCGGGCGCACGCTATCCGGAGCACCTCTCCCGGACTGTCGGGCGCTGACCTGGTCACCTACTCGACTTGGATGCGATCCAACTCAGGGGCGGCGATGGGCGCGAGAAAGTCCTGGTCACGGTTCGGAGCGAACCAAGTCGAGTAGAAGGTGATTGCCAGCGCGGCGAAGACGCCGAGGATCGCGACGCCGAACGGGAACGGGTAGGTCGCCATCGGGAGCGCGAGGTAGCGGATGCCCAGCAGCAATCCGGTGAAGGTGGCGATGCCCAGGGCCACCAACCGCACGCGCCCGCGGTCCCAGCCTCGGTCGGGGTCGCGCAGGGCGGACTCGACGGTCAGGCACAGTGTCGCGCCTACGACGAGGTCGATGCCGTAGTGGGCGCCGAGGCCGAGCGTCGCGGTGAGGGTGCATACCAGCCAGAACATGCCGCCCCAGCGCAGCCAGAGCGGTCCGCGGCGAGAGTGGATGAACAGTGACAGTGCCCACGCGGTGTGCAGTGACGGCATGCAGTTGCGTGGTGTGATGCTGTCGAACGGCATGGATTCGACCGAGGACGGCACCGGCGGAACGATATTCGGCCAGACGTCCGCCAGTTCCATGCCTTTTCCCCACGAACCGAACGCGAGGATCGGTCCAACGACGGGGAAGACCATATAGAAGATCGGGCCGATGAGGCCGAGCGTCAGGAAGGTTCGCACCAGGTGGTGTCGCGGCCATGGACCCGTTGTCACCCCGCGCAGCTGCCAGATGGCGACAACGATGGCCGCGACCGGAAGCTCGAAATACACCCAGCGAACCACGCCCAACGGCACCGGTCCCGCCACGTCGAGCGCATGGCCGACAAGCCATGACGGATTGCCGAGCGCTCGATCGGCCAGCTGGACATACGGATCGAGCACCTGCGGGGTTGTCCACGCGGTGATGTCCAACCAGATCTCGCCGACCTTTGTCGCGAGGATCAGCAGCGCGCCGAGCGCGATGGTGCGCAGCGCCGTGTGGCGGCGGGTACCGGACCACCGCACCGCGGCGATCACCGTAAGGGCCGTGAGCGCGATGGTCGGGCCGTTGCCGACGGTGAACGGTCGGCCATCGAGTGTTCGAACGGCCACGAAAATCAGATCGAGTCCGGCCGCGGCCGCGAGAGCGGTGACGCGTACGCGGCCGTTAACGCCGACCAACGCGAGCAGGAAGCCCGCCCACGGCGTGGTCGCGGACTTCGGTGTCCCGGCATAATCGCGGAAAAGGCTGGTCAGCGGGCCGAGGGCATGGATATGTGCCGCGATGATCTCCCCGGCGATGAGTGCGAACACCGCGCCCGCGATGCCACCCCACACGATCAACGAGCGACGCTCCAGGAGTCGCCCGACACCCACCTGCTTCGGGGGTGAGGTCGAACGGCCCTGCGCGTCGTGAATAAGCATTCGGTCATCGTAAACACGGTGTGAACACGACCATGCGGGCCGGTTAACGGTTACTGAGTCCTGGTGCGTTCACGAAAATCCTTGGGTGCCTGCCGAAGCCGGTTCCCGCGCTGGCTGGCAGGGATCCGCGCGTCCACGACGCCGGTGAGCCAGATCACTGCCGGACCGCTGGCTCGGTGGCGCGTTGGGTCGAAGCGTCTAGAGTTCGGCTGGTGGCAGCACCTCCCACCACGCGGGGTGGCATCGGGTGTGGCTGCGTCGACAAGGAGCTTCCATGGTGACAGAGTCCGCAGACAGTCCACCGATTCACGCTACGGACGGCCGGAACACGGTGCGGGCCGCGGTGGTGATCGGCGCGCTCGGTGTGGTGTTCGGCGACATCGGGACCAGCCCGATCTACACCATTCAGACGGTCTTCAATCCGGCTGATCCACACCCGGTGCCGATCAGTACGGACAACGTGTACGGCGTTGTGTCGCTGATCTTTTGGTCGGTGATGATCATCGTCACGCTGACCTACATCTCGCTGGTGATGCGCGCCGACAACGATGGCGAGGGCGGCATCATGGCGCTGATCACATTGTTGCGACGGCTGGGTGGTGGACGCGGTGGTCATGCCGCGGTGGTCTTGGCGGGGCTCGGGATCTTCGGTGCCGCACTGTTTTTCGGCGACAGCATGATCACGCCCGCGATTTCGGTGTTGTCCGCGGTTGAGGGTCTGAAGATCGTCCAGCCCGGGTTGGAGGATCTGATCGTGCCGATCACGGCGGTGATCATCGTGGGGCTGTTCACGGTGCAGCGGCGCGGGACGGCCGCGGTCGGCCGGCTTTTCGGGCCGGTGATGATCGTCTGGTTCGTGGTGATCGGTGCGCTCGGAATCTCCGGGATCGCCCGGCATCCGGAAATTCTGAAGGCGCTGTCGCCGACCTATGCGCTGAGCTTCATGTTCGGGCACTTCGGAATAGCGTTCTTCGCACTCGCGGCGATCGTGCTGGCGGTGACCGGCGCGGAGGCGCTGTATGCCGACATGGGCCACTTCGGCAGGAAGGCGATTACGCGCGGCTGGCTCGGGCTGGTACTGCCCGCGTGCGCGCTGAGCTACCTCGGCCAAGGTGCACTACTTCTCGGCGACCGAACAGCGGTGAGTAGCCCCTTCTTTCTGCTCGCCCCCGGCTGGGCTCGGCTGCCGTTGGTACTGCTGGCGACCGCCGCGACCGTGATCGCCTCCCAAGCGGTGATTACCGGCGCCTATTCGGTCGCTTCCCAGGCCGCCCAGCTCGGGTACCTGCCGAGGCTGCGGATCGCGCACACCTCGGAATCGACGATCGGGCAGATCTACGTTCCCTGGATCAACTGGATGTTGATGGTGTCGGTGCTCACGCTGGTGTTCGCCTTCCGCAGCTCGGCGGCGCTGGCGTTCGCGTTCGGTATGGCGGTGACCGCGACGATCTCGATTACGACATTGCTGTTCTTCTATGTCGCCCACGTCAAATGGCGTACGCCGCTGTGGTTGGTCTTGCTCGGTGCTGTCCCATTGCTGTTCGTCGACGCGCTGTTCCTCGCGGCGAATCTGACCAAGCTGGTGCATGGGGCGTGGTTGCCGCTGCTGATCGGGCTCACGGCGTTCACGGTAATGACGACGTGGGCACGGGGGCGAGTGGTCGTCACCCGGGCGCGCGAAGAGGCGGAGGGACCGCTGCGCGCGTTCATCGACCAGTTGCAGGACTATCAGCCGCCGCTGCTGCGGATCGCAGGCACCGCGGTATTTCTCAACCGCGGCGACCGGACAGCGCCGCTGGCGATGCGCGCGAACGTCGAGCACAATCGCGTGCTGCACGAACACGTGGTGATCCTGACGATCGACACCTTGCCGGTGCCCCGCGTAGCGGACTCCGCGCGCACCGAGATCGACCAGCTCGGCTACTCCGAAGACGGAATCATCCATGTGACCGCGCAGTACGGATACATGGAGACACCGAACGTCCCGCATGCGCTGCGCCTGCTCGACCCCGCACAGACCGAAGGACCGATCTCGGTCGAGGACGCCTCGTACTTCCTGTCGAAGATCGAGTTGAAGAAGGGCCCCGCACCGACGATGGCTTCGTGGCGAAAGCACCTGTTCATCGCCACCTCCCACGTCACCGCCGACGCCGCCGAGTACTTCGGACTCCCTGGCGAGCGAACGGTGATCATGGGGTCACGCATCGAGGTGTAGGGCGTGCGGCTGATCGTTCGGCTTTTCGCGCTATCTGCGGGTAGGTGCCGCGTGCGAGGGGGCGGCGCGCCGCGGTGAGTGGCCGGTACGCGGTATCAACGCATCCGCGGCGAACGCGCCGGGGCCGATAATCGCGATCAGGAAGAACGACCAGCAGAACAAGACTGCGGTTTCGCCGCCGTTCTGGATCGGCAGTATGGCGTCGCTGTTGAGGTGCACGGACAGGAACGCGTATGCCATCGAGCCCGAGCACAGCAATGCGGCGATTCTGGTGCCGAGGCCGAGCGTTACGAGCCCGCCCGCGACGAGCTCGATCACACCAGCCCACCAGTTCGGCCAGCTGGCGAAGGCGGCGACATGGCCGCCGTGTGGCGTCACCGGCTTCCCGAACAGGGTGGAAAGCCCGTGGATGGTGAACGACAGACCGACGAGGATGCGAAACAGGCCGAGAACGATCGCGCCGGGACTGCCCGCCGCGGGTCCGGTGTTCGCATCGGCAGTTAACAGATGCATGACACAACCTCGACTTCGGGGATATGGATGATCGGAACATCATCCGTATCTGTCATACGATTCGCGGCCGCGAAATGTTCATCGGGTGGCGATGCCGTTGCCGAAGTCGCCGAGGATCGGGCGCCCCCCCGGCGCGAGTCTTCTCAGCCGCCGCTCAGTCGATGTGGGCAGACTGGAAGTTATGCGCGTATCGGTATTCGACGGCCGCGATCCCGGAATCGCGGCGTCGCTCGCTGGCCTCCAGCGGGTACCAAGTGCCCATCCGCAGTCGCATCCTCGTGGGTAGAACTGTTTCCCGGCGGTCCGTGATCGCCGGAGTCGACGTGGCGACGGAAACCGATCCGCGCCTGTCGATGCCGTTGACGCGCTCGATGTCGCTGCGATGGCGGGTGACGCTGCTTGCCGCGTCGGTGGTGACCGTCGCCGTCGCCTTCACCTCCATCGCCGCCTATGCGATGGTGGCGCGCTCGTTGTATGCGGAGGTCGACGATCAACTGCGGACCCGAGCTTCGGTCATGATCGCCAACAACGTCGACAGCATGAACTACCTACAGGCACTGGCCCTGGGCAGCCTGTTCTCCAACAACATCGGTGTCACCCTGATCTATCCGGATATCAAGTTGGGTGGCTACGCGATCGGGCAAGACGCGTCGCCGCCGATCGGCGGCCAGGAGATGGCTGTGGCGCGCGGTGAGGCCGAGTTCTCGCTGCGTACCGTCGGCGATCAGCGGGTACTCGCGCGACGCACGAACGCCGGTTCGACGCTGGTGCTTTCGCAACGACTGCAACCGACCCGCGAAGTACTGAATCGGTTGGCGTGGTTGTTGTTCGTAGTGGGTGGCTGCGGCATCGTGGTCGCCGCCGCGGCGGGCACGGCAGTTGGCCGTACCGGGTTGCGGCCCATCGCGCGCCTGACCGCTGCCACCGAACGAATCGCGCGCACCGACGATCTGACCCCCATCTCGGTCACCGGTGATGACGAACTCGCAAGGCTCACAGAGAGTCTCAACCTGATGCTGCGCGCCCTTGCCGAATCAAGGGAAAGACAGCGCCGTTTGGTGGCCGACGCAGGCCACGAACTGCGCACCCCGCTCACCTCGCTGCGCACCAATATGGAGCTGCTGATCGCATCGAATCGTCCAGGGGCACCACAGATTCCGGACGAGGACATGGCCGAGTTGCGTTCGGACGTCATCGCTCAGATCGAGGAGTTGTCCACACTGGTCGGTGACCTGGTGGATCTGGCTCGCGAAGACGCCCCTGACACCGTGTACGAGCGGGTCGACCTCGATGAGGTGGCCGAGCGCGCCTTGGAACGGGTCCGCAGACGTCGGGCCGGGATCGAATTCGCCAGCGATCTACAACCCTGGCTTGTCTACGGACACGAGGCCAGTTTGGAGCGCGCGCTGATCAATGTCCTCGACAATGCCGCCAAATGGAGTCCGGCGGGCGAACAGGTGCGGGTGGGTATGCGCGAAAACACATCGGGTTTGCTGGAGTTCGCCGTGGACGATGCGGGCCCTGGGATCCCTGCCGCGGAGCGCGAGCTGGTGTTCGAGCGGTTCTACCGGGCAATCGCCGCGAGGTCTATGCCGGGGTCAGGGCTCGGACTGTCGATCGTCAAGCAGGTGGTGATGAAGCACTGCGGAACGATCGCGGTCGAAACGTCCGAACGTGGCGGCACTTTGATTCGCATCGTGCTACCGGGCGAACACGGCCACCCGATAGCTGAGTGAGGTTCTGATCAGCCTCGGGGGTCCCGGACGTGCGTTGTGAGTCGTAACCGTGAATTCGCGCGACCGTGGGCCACACTGGGTTCGTGGCCGCCCATCCACCCACCGAGGAGCCGCGCGACGAGGTGACGGATTCCGCCGCCTCGAGTCGTGACGCCGCGTCGATAGATCAGACAGGAGATCAAGGCCGCCGGATGCCGGGTTGGCTTCCGCGTGCGATGATCCTCGCCTTTGTCCTACTCGGGCTGTTCGAGCTCGGCAGTTGGGCGGTACACCGGCTGATCGGCCTGTTCGTCATCGTGCTTGTCGCCTTTTTCGTCGCACTGGCGATGGAACCCGCCGTCGACAATCTTGCCGCGCGAGGTGTGCCGCGTGCGCTGGCAACCGGACTGGTTTTCGTGTTGTTGTTCGGGTGCGTGATCGGCTTCTCCGCCGCACTCGGCACGCTGCTGGTCGAGACCGTCGGCAACCTGGTCGACGAGCTGCCCCGCCTGCTCAACGAGCTCGTCGACTGGGTCAACCGGACGTTCCATCAGCATTTCACGGTGGACCAGTTACGTGATCGGCTGCTCGAGGATTCGGGCGTCATCAGCGGGTACGCCGAGCGGGCCGCGCACAACGCATGGGGGCTGTCGAACACGATTCTCGGTGGGCTTGCCCGATTCCTGATGATTGCGCTGTTCAGCGTCTATCTGACCGCTTACGGGCCGAAGATGCGACGCTCGGTGTGCTCGCTGTTGCCGCAGGAACGACACGACACGGTGCTGCGCGCTTGGGATCTCGCTATCGAAAAGACCGGAGGCTACTTATACAGTCGCGCGTTGCTCGCGGTGATCTCTGCGATTGCGCACGGCGTCTTCCTGGCATTGCTCGGGCTGCCGAACGCGATGGCACTCGGCATCTGGTTCGGTGTGATCGCCTCTTTCATACCCGTCATCGGCACATATGTCGCCGGTGTGCTGCCGATCTTGGTCGCGCTGACGATCCATCCGATCGATGCGGTGTGGATTCTCATTTTCGTGGTGTTGTATCAGCAGGTCCAGGACTACATCCTGCAACCGCGCATCACCGCGCGCACGGTGGATGTAAATCCGGCCGTCGCGCTGCTCGCGGTCTTGGCAGGCGGGGCGTTATTGGGCGCGGTCGGTGCGCTGCTCGCGATTCCGGCCACCGCCACCGCGCAGGCATTCCTGAGCCTCTATGTGAAGCGATACGAGGTGACCGAGGATCCGCGGATCGAGCGAGCGGGGCGAAAATCTTGGTCCGGCAAGCGTGATCGACGCGACGTGTCAGAACACGGAAAGTTCTGACGCGCGGGCGAAGGTCTCCAACTGCTCCCGATCAGCGGGTCGGCCAATATCCTTGTGGTGTCAATTCGTCTGCGTCCTCAGCGAATTCGCCCAGATCGGTGACGCCGAGGTGCAGGAGGAGCCCCATTGCCACGATGCTGACGATCGTGATCAGTGGGGCAAGTAGCTGCATCGCTCCGGCCCCGGAGGGTGGGGACACGTGCATCACATGGTGTGTGTGCATGGCGGCCATGCCGGTGTAATGCATGCCGCAGACCGCAACGCCCATGATGACCGCGGCGCCGCCGGTGGCGAGCAAACCGCGCACATGCAGGGTGAACCACAGTGCCGCGGTCGCCGCGACCACCGCGATCACCATTGATAGCCCCACTATCTCCAGGTCGTAGTCGATGACCGCGTCGGATTTCATCGCGTACATGCCCGAGTAGTGCATCGTTCCCACGCCAAGGCCGGTAACGGTGCCACCGGCCAGCAGCGCGGATAGCTGTCTCGGCCACCGGTTCACGATCGACAACCCGATCCACACCACCACCATCGCGATGATCGCGCTGAGCAAGGTAATCGGCACGTTGTACCGGATCGAGGCTCCGTGAATCGAGAAGCCGAGCATCGCGATGAAGTGCATGACCCAGATCCCGGTGCCGCCGATCGCGACCGCCGCTGCGACAAGCCAGCCGGGGTGCCCAGCACCGATCCGGGACCGGGCTACACAGCGTAGGCCGAGTAGTGAACCGATCACGGACATGACGAAGGCGAGGACGGGCGTAACCAACCCATAGCTGAAGTGATTAATTTCCAGCACACTAACTCCAATGCCAGAAGGGGATTCGATAACGGCTGCTGCAACTGGGAGGCTACCCCGAGCAGCAAATAAAAAGGAAGTGGTTCCTCTGAATTGGAACTATAGTTCGGTTCCGGCGCTTCCCCAGCATCTCGGGTGCTGGGCCGGCTATCCAGGTGTGGTGGTGGCCTGCGGCGGAACTTATGATGGTCTTTCCGATTCCCGGGCGCGTGGGCCGCGAGCGAAGGCACAGCGACTTGGGTAGAGCGACTTGGGCAGAGCGACAGTTGAATTCGGGTCTACTCGGTCATGGACCGGGAACAACATAGGAGGTACGCGGGGTGGATGTCGCAGCTCGATCCGGGGATCAGCGGGTGGTTCGTGGTTGGCTGAGGAAGTCCAGCGTTGTCATTGCGACAGCTGTGCTGGTGTCGTGGATAGGCGCGGCGATGGCTACCGCGGCACCGATACTGCGGACACCGGCAGGCGGCGGCGAGGAGCTCTTTGTGCCGTCCAGCATGGGGCCGATCAAGGTCCAGGTACAGTGGGCGGCTCGCGGCGGGAGGGCAGCTCTTTACGTGCTCGACGGTCTCCGTGCACCTGCCGACCACAGTCAGTGGACGACCGATACCGACGCGCTGCGCCAGTTCGCGGGCGACAACGTCACTATGGTGTTCCCGGTCGGTGGTCGCTCGAGCTTCTACGCCGACTGGTACCGGCCGAGTAGCACCAATGGTCAAGCGACGACCTACAAGTGGGAGACCTTCCTCACCAGCGAGCTTCCCGCCTTCCTCGAGCGGTACGGCGTGTCCCGAACCAACAATGCCATCGTCGGTGCGTCCATGGGCGGCAACGCGGCACTGACGCTGGCCGGCCGCCACCGCGATCAATTCAAGTTCGCCGGATCTTTTTCCGGATTCGTGCACCCGACGTATCCGCTCTGGAACGAAGCGATGCGCGCCGCCATGTGGGACGAGGGCAACTTCAATGTCGACGACATGTGGGGTCCGGCAGGGGATTCCGCCTGGAGTCGCAATGACGCCACTGAGCAGGCCGAGTCGCTGCGCGGACTGCCGATGTACGTCTCGACGGGCAACGGCCGGCCCGGACCGCTCGACGTGCCGCACGGGATCGGCAACACCGTCAACGCGATGGCCCTGGAGGCGATGACGACGGCTGCCACCCAGATGTTCCGTGATCGAGTCACGGCGTTGGGAATTGACGCTCGCATCGACATCGTCGACGGAACCCATACCTGGCCCTACTGGCAGGAAGCGCTCGCGACCGCGCGTCCGATGATCCTCGATGCGCTCGGCGCGCGCTGAGGCGAGCACCGTGACTGCCGGCGTTCAGCAGTAGCCGCCGCGGGCGGGGCCGCTATGTCAAGCTGAGGGGATGAAGCTCGATGGCGTCGAGCTGCGGCGGGTGGAACTTCCACTGAGCAGCCCTTTTCGGACCTCGCTTGGTGTCGAACTGCGGCGCTACATCCTGCTGCTGCGTGTGGTCACCTCGGATGCCGAGGGGTGGGGCGAGTGTGTGGCACTACCCGACCCGAGTTATTCATCCGAATACATCGATGGCGCCGCCGAGGTTATCCGCCGGTTTGTGGTGCCCGCTCTGGCGGCCCACGGCCGGCTCGATCCGGCGGTTGTGGCACCCACGCTGGCCAGGATTCGTGGCCATCGAATGGCCAAGGCGGCGGTGGAGATGGCGGTTCTCGACGCGTGGTTGCGGTCGCACCGGTGTTCTTATGCGTCGTATCTCGGTGCAACTCGCAAGACTGTTCCTGTCGGCGTCTCGATCGGGATCATGGACGGGATACCCCAATTGCTCGAGGCGATCGATGGCTACATCGAACAGGGCTACCAGCGGGTCAAGCTCAAGATCGAGCCGGGATGGGATGTCGAGCCGGTGCGAGCGGTGCGAGAGCGCTTCGGCGAGGCTCTTGCGCTCCAGGTCGACGCCAACGGCGCCTATACCCTGGCCGATGCGGACCACCTCGCCGAACTCGACGAGTTCGGCCTCGTGTTGCTGGAACAGCCTTTCGCGGAGGAGGACCTCCGCGATCACGCCGTACTCGGCCGCAGGCTGAATACCCCGATTTGCTTGGACGAATCGATAGTCTCGGCGCGCGGCGCCGCCGACGCGATCGCATTGGGGGCATGCTCGGTGGTGAACATCAAGGCGGGACGAGTCGGCGGCTATCTGGAGGCCCGTCGGGTACACGATGTCTGCGCGGCACTCGGTGTCCCCGCATGGTGCGGCGGAATGCTGGAAACCGGACTCGGTCAGGCGGCCAATCTGGCGCTGGCGGCGCTGCCGGGTTGCACACTGCCCGCTGACATCGTGGCGTCGAGCCGCTACTACGACCGAGACATCACCGAACCGCTGCGGCTGGAAGCGGGCCACATCGCAGTGCCCGACGGCCCAGGTCTCGGTGCCGACCCGTTGCCCGACGCGCTGACGGAGGCAACCACGAGTACGGAATGGATATCGTTGCGCTGAGGGCGCGATTCGAGCGCCGCACCCTCACAGCTGGCACATAGACACGGCACAGCAACTGCCTAGCCTGGCCGTGCATGATGCGAGAATGTCCGCGATGACCACTGGAAACAGTCCGACCGAGCGAGTTGTCATGCGTCGCGCCGACGGCAGCGCCATCAGCGTTCTCGTGGTCGACGACGAGCCGGTGCTTGCCGAGATGGTGTCGATGGCCCTGCGGTACGAGGGCTGGGATGTCACCACCGCGGGCGACGGGCGAACGGCGGTTACCAAGGCGCGTGAAACGCGTCCGGATGTGGTGGTGCTCGATGTGATGCTCCCCGATATGACCGGGCTGGAGGTGCTGGGCAAGTTGCGTCAGCAGATTCCGCACCTGCCGGTGTTATTGCTGACCGCGAAGGATTCGGTCGAGGATCGCATCGCCGGGCTGACCGCCGGCGGTGACGACTATGTGACCAAGCCGTTCAGCATCGAGGAGGTCGTGTTGCGGTTGCGTGCGCTGCTGCGCAGGACCGGGGTGACCACCGAGGACAGCGGCACCCGGATCGTGGTCGGTGACCTAGTGCTCGATGAGGACAGCCACGATGTCACCCGCGCCGGCGAGCTGATCACCTTGACCTCGACCGAATTCGAGTTGCTGCGATTCTTCATGCGCAATCCCAAGCGCGTGCTGAGCAAGGCCCAGATCCTGGACCGGGTCTGGAGCTACGACTTCGGCGGCAGGTCCAACATCGTCGAACTGTATGTCTCCTATCTGCGGAAGAAGATCGATAGCGGACGTGAACCGATGATCCACACACTGCGCGGTGCCGGATATGTCCTCAAGCCCGCGGGCTGAGGTGCGGCGCCGCTTGTGGTCGCCGCGTCGTTGGTCGCTGCGCGCCCGGCTCCTTGTCGGACAGGTGCTATTGCTCGTGGTCGTGGTCGTCGGTATCGGAGTCGCGACAGAGCTTGCGCTGCAACAGTTTTTGGTGCACCAGCTCGACACCGAACTGACCGATGTACAGAAGCGCTCACTCATGGACTCCGGCGGCGGCCCCAGCCTCGACCCGCCGCCCGGGCAGCGGCCCGATGGACAGCCGCCGCCCCCGCCCCCGCCGCCTCATGCGCCGTCCGGAACCTCCAGCCCTGGACCGAATTTCCTGGACCGGCGTGGCATCGCACCCGACGTGGTCGGGGCGACCCTCGCCGCGGGCAGCGTCACCAAAGCGGGCAAGATCGGCGCCGATGGCACGCAGGCGGCGCTGTCGGATACGGCGAAACAGCAACTGGCAGCGGTAGCGGCTACCGGCAAACCGGTCAGCGTCGATCTCGACGGGCAGGGCCGCTATCGGCTGGTCGCGGACACGACCTGGTCGGGCGAGATCGTTATCACCGGTTTGCCATTGACATCGGTCGACGCGACGCTCATGCGAGTCCTGCTGATCCTGGTGATAGGCACCGCGATCGTGCTGGTCGTCGCGATAACGGTCGGCATCTGGCTGATCCGGCGCGCACTCGCACCGTTGGACCGGGTCGCGATCGCCGCTTCCCGAGTGGCGGATCTTCCGCTCGATCGCGGGGAAGTGGCACTGCCCGTACGGATTTCGGCCGAGGACGCCGATCCGCACACCGAGGTCGGCCAGCTCGGCTCGGCGGTCAACCGGATGCTCGACCACATCACCGGCGCGCTGTCGGCCCGACATGACAGCGAGACCCGGGTTCGGCAATTCCTCGCCGACGCCAGTCACGAGCTGCGCACCCCGCTGTCCGCGATCCGCGGCTATGCCGAACTGGCACAACGTAAACGGGCCGAGGTACCCGACGACGTCGCCAACGCGATGGGCCGGGTGGACTCCGCGGCCCGGCGGATGTCCACGCTGGTCGAGGACATGCTGCTGCTGGCACGGCTGGATTCGGGCCGGACGCTCGAGCACGAGCCGGTGGATCTGACTCAGCTGACCGTGGACGCGGCCAGCGACGCACATGTCGCCGGTCCCGATCACCGATGGGATCTCGAGCTGCCCGATGAGCCGGTGGTGGTCACCGGTGACGCGACCCTGCTGCATCAGGTGCTCGCCAACCTGCTGGCCAACGCCCGCATCCACACCGGTCCCGGCACCACCGTGACCACCTCGCTGGAGTTCGACGGTGCCGGGGGAGCGGTATGGCGGGTTGCCGACGACGGCCCAGGCATCCCCGCCGAGCTACAGCCGGAAGTCTTCCAGCGCTTTGCCCGCGGCGACTCATCGCGCTCGCGTCGCGCAGGCAGTACCGGCCTGGGTTTGGCGATCGTCGCCGCGGTAGTCAAGGCGCACGGCGGCAGTATCACGGTCCAGAGCGAGCCGGGCCGTACCGAATTCACCGTTCACCTACCGGACAATGCGAAACAGCAGACCGCTCGAACTTCGTGAGCAGCTTGTCCTGGTCGCGGCCGAATTCGTGCACAGGGAGGGCACAGCTCGCGCAAAGATCGGACCTACGTCGCGGTCCCACAATTGCGGTATGACTACTCTTACCCGCACCGAAGCGCCCACACGGCGTGCCGAGCGAGCTGGTCCACAGCACAGGGCACCGCAAGAGACGCGATGGACCCGATCGCTGTTCGGTTCACCAGGTCAGCCCCGGTGGGCTCGCCCCGGGCTGTGGATGCTGCTGGCCGCCACCGCGGTCCTCTACTTGTGGGGGCTGAGTAAATCCGGTTGGGCCAACGACTTCTACGCGGCCGCGGTGCAAGCGGGCACGCAGAGCTGGAAGGCGCTGCTGTTCGGGTCGCTGGACGCGGGCAATGCCATCACCGTGGATAAACCGCCCGCGTCGCTATGGGTTATGGGGTTGTCCGGCAGGCTGTTCGGATTCAGCTCGTTCTCGATGTTATTGCCGCAGGCGCTGATGGGTGTGGCGTCGGTCGGGTTGGTGTACGGCGCGGTGCGGCGTTGGAGCGGTCCAGCGGCGGGGCTGTTGGCCGGCGCGGTGCTGGCGGTGACTCCTGTTGCGGCGCTGATGTTTCGGTTCAACAACCCCGATGCCATGCTGGTGCTGCTGCTCATAGTGGCGGCCTATTGCACGGTTCGCGCTACCGAGAACGGCAGTGGGCGATGGCTCGCATTTGCCGGTGTGGCAGTGGGTTTCGGCCTCCTCACGAAGATGATGCAGGCGTTCCTGGTGCTACCCGCGCTCGGCCTGGTGTTCCTCGTCGCCGCACCGATCGGCTTCTGGCGTCGAATCGGCAAGTTACTGGGCGCTTTCGCCGCGATGGTGGTGTCGGGTGGGTGGTTCGTCGCGCTGGTCAGCCTCTGGCCCAGTGATTCCCGCCCCTACATCGGCGGATCGACCGACAACAGCTTGCTCGAACTCGCCCTGGGCTATAACGGTCTCGGCCGAGTCCTCGGCGGGGCCGGCAACGGCGGCGGTGGCGGGTCCGGCAACGGTGGGGGTGGCGGTGGTAATACCGGTTTCGGTGGCGGCACCGGAATCACCCGACTGTTCGGCGACTCGATGGGTACGGAAATCTCCTGGCTGCTACCCACGGCACTCATCGGCTCGATCGCCGGTCTCTGGGTCACTCGGCGCACCCCACGCACCGGACGCACCCGGGCCGCCCTATTGCTTTGGGGCGGATGGCTTCTCGTCACCGGCATCGTATTCAGTTACATGCAGGGCACCATTCACCCGTACTACACGGTTGCGCTCGCGCCGGCGATCGCCGCGGTGGTGGCGATCTCGTTGGTCGAGTTGTGGGGTGGCCGCCAATTCCTGACCGCGCGTATCGCACTCGCCGCGATGGCCGCGACGACCGGTGTCTGGAACTTCGTCCTGCTCGACCGCACACCCGACTGGTATCCAGCGCTGCGCTGGATCGTGCTGATCGGTTCGATCGTGATCGCGGCGATCGTGGTTGTCGGTGCGCACCGACTCGGCAAGTTCACCGCGGCCGTCGCCATCGCGGGTGTGTTGTTCGGGCTCGCGGGGACCACGGCGTACACGATCGAAACTGCGGCGACGGCGCACAGCGGCTCCATTCCGACCTCCGGCCCGGTGGTCGCGGGTAAGGGAATGGGCGGCGGTCCCGGCGGTGGTAGGGGAGCGGCCCCTGGTGGATCAGCCACCGGTGCGGCTCCATCCGATGGCGCGGCGCCCGAACAATCAACCACTGATGCGACAGCTGACCGGGACGGCGGCGGAGCGGGCGGATCGGTCTCGACCAACACCGAACTGCAACAGCTGGTGCGGAAGACCGACAGTCGGTGGGCGGCAGCGACAGTGGGTTCGCAGTCGGCGGGCAGCCTCGAATTATCTACCGGTGCATCGGTCATGGCGATCGGCGGCTTCACCGGCAGTGACAACTCGCCGACCCTGGCTCAGTTCCAGGAGTACGTCGCCAACGGCGACGTCGCCTACTTCATCGCCGGTGGCGGTATGGGCGGTGGCCCCGGCGGCGGATCCGACAGCAGCGCAAGTGAAATCACGGCATGGGTGAAGGCGCACTACACGGCGGTGACGGTCGGTGGGACCACGGTCTACGACCTGACCCAGCCCATCCAGTCTTGACCACTTGCCCCGAGCCGACGTGCCACTGTGCCGTTCGGTGCGACGATCAGCCCTGACGGGGCGTACTGCGGCGCCGTCGGTGTGCGGCCGACGAGCTGCTCAGTGCCCAGTCGGGTCGATCTTCGGTCGAATCGCTCGGGCGCACGTCATCGGTTGTCGGCCAGGACGAAGTCGAGGTTGCAGTCCGGGATTCACGCCGGGTGGAGTGTGGATCGCGTGTGCTGCGTTCATCGACCTCGGCCAGTCCGACCAGGACCATCAGCATCATCGTGACCAAGGTGACGGTCACGATCAGCGGTGTCACCATTTGCAAGGGTTCGCGGCCGCCGTCGGAGATGTGATGCTCGCCGTGGCCCGCCTGCATCGAGAACATTCCGGTGTAGTGCATGCCGCATACCGCGAGACCCATGATCAGTGCCGCGCCGATGGTCGCGTACAGGCCGCGCACGTGCAGCATGAACCACAGTGCCGCGGTCGCCGCGACGACCGCGATCACGATCGATAGCGCGACCGTTTTGTGCTGGTACTCGACGTGGGCGGTGATCTTCATCGCGTACATACCCAGATAGTGCATCGCTGCGACGCCGAGCCCGGTGATGGCGCCGCCGATCGGCAGCGCCACGACTTCGCGTCGTCCACGTACGACGATCGAGAGTCCGATCCAGACAACCACGATCGCGATGGCAGCGCTGAGCACTGTCATCGGCACGTCATAGCGGATGGTCACGCCCTGGATGGAGAAGCCGAGCATTGCGGTGAAGTGCATGACCCAGATGCCCGCACCACCCAGGGAGACGGCCCCGGCGACCAGCCAGCCGCCGGGATGTTCGGACCATCGGGCGTGGGCCACGCATCGCAGGCCGAGCGTCGATCCGATGACGGACATGATGTAGGCCAGGACGGGGGTTACCCAGCCATAGCTGAAGTGATCGAGTTCTAGCACGTGTATAGCTCCGTTGCCGGTGGCGAATCTCGCGACTGCGGCTGGATAGGACCTTAGCTCGATCTCTCGGATTTGCAATTTGCAAGATGGAATCCTCTGCACGCCTGTCTCGACTATGCGGCGAAGTAGCTGAGCGAGCCGAGGCGTTGTCATGGGCGGGCGGATACCTCGTCGGCGAGCCGGATTATCCGGCGTTCACAGCTGGCACTTAACTCGCGCCAATGGCGGACAAATGTTGGGCCGCAACGATCGTCGGGTCGGTCCGGCAGCTGCGGGCGCCGATGATTTCGGATCGAGATCCGACATACAGGAGGTACGTAAATGGGTATCAAGTCGAAGCTGGCCAGGACCGCTGTGGCCAGTGGTGTGGTGCTCGGGGTACTGGGTATCGGTGCCGGCGTAGCGAGCGCGGATCCGGGGCCCGGCCCGCAGGGGCCTGTGCCGGGGCAGCAGTGCGGGCCGCCCGGGGATCATCCGCAGGGTCCGCCTCCTGGGGATCACCAGGGTCCACCGCCCGGGGACCACCAGGGTCCACCGCCCGGGGACCACCAAGGTCCGCCGCCCGGGGATCACCCGCAGGGTCCGCCGCCCGGGGACCACCAAGGTCCACCGCCCGGGGATCACCAGGGTCCACCGCCGCAGTGCCCACCTCCTGCGCAGTGACGCCAGCACCCGTGGCTCGATGAAATAGCCTTTCCAGCACGGGATCTCGGTGTTCGACCTACGGATTCGGTTGCCCTGTAACTTGTCTCGACACGATGCCGACCTGGCCGAGGCATAGGTTCCGCATTTGCACCCGTCAGCGCAGACGGGCCCTATGCCCATTGGGGCATAGGGCCTTTCGTATTCTCGACCACCTCGCCGAGCGGGTGCCTCGGGGAAGTCGTCGAAGTGTGCGACGCCGTCACCACCACCGGGTGATCGAGCCGATCTGACGGCCGAGTTCGGGGGCGAGTGAGCGGACGTAACTGGCGGTGAGGTGGTGTTCGTCGCGGTAGATCAAGACATTGCCCTCGACGACCCGGCAGCGGTCCGCCCGGCATACCGCGTCGGTCAGGTCGAGGGGAAAGATGTTGGGGTAGGCCGATGCTGGTTGTTCGGCGGGATTGTTCGGTTCCAGAACGAGGGCACGGTCCATGCCGCAGCTGTCGGGGGTGCCGTGGTTGGCGAGGCAGTCGGTGGCGCGGTAGTGGACGCCGTCGCGGCGCAGCCAGGGCGTGTCGCGGATGGCGAGTGCGTTGAGTCCGCGGTCCGATAGTGCCGACCAGATGTCGAGGAATTCTGGTGGCACCTCGTCGCCGTCGTCCGAGCCCGGCCGGGTCGCGGTAATGAAGACCCAGTCCGGGCGTTGCTCGGCGAGGAGATCGAGTATCTCGGTCGACCATTCGTGGCACTCGGGGAACGGTGCCAGTGCGTAGGACGGCTCGTCGGACAGGGTGAGTGGGCAGCCTTCTTTGAGGAAGGTCACGATGCGGAAGTGATGTTCGAGAGCGAGCAATTCCAGTGCGGGCAGCCAGTGTTCGGAGTGTGAGCCGCCGACCACCGCGATCGCGTGCGATGCCGTCTCATCGCCGTAGGTGCAACTGCGGACGTCTCGATTCGGGGTGATGCAGCCGTCGAAGGTCGGTTTCGGTGCATCTTTCGACCCTTCGAATACGCTCGGTCGCATTCGTTCCGACGGGCCGACGGTCCCGGCCAGCAGCGTCGCTGCCCCGGGATAGTCGACCGGGTCGAGCAACGCCGGAGGCTCGGAAGGATTGGCCTTCAGCACCGCCTGCCAGCCGAATACCGCGGCCAGCACCCCTATTCCGAGTATCGACACCAGCATTCCGACACCGCGGTTGTACCGCGGTGGTGTTGCGGTCGAGCGAGTCGCGCCGTTGGCGACAGCGGGTTGTCGGAGTGGTGTTTCGATCAGCCGCTGGGTGGCGAGTGCCAATACGAGCGAGGTCGCGATCACCAGTAACCCGCCCCCGATGCCGGGGGTGAGGTTGCCGTACTCGGCGAGGTAGAAGATCAGGACCGGCCAGTGCCACAGGTACAGCGCATATCCGAGAGCGCCGAGTTCGGTGAACGCTCGCATACCGAGGATCCGATTCGGCAACGGCTGCGGTGTCGCAGCAGCGTTCATGCCCGACAGGATCAATGCCGCCGCTGCCGCGACCGGGAACAGCGCGGCCGGTCCCGGGAATCGGGTCGCGCCGTCGATCAGCAGCCCGCACGAGAGCACCCCGGCGACACCGAGCAGCGCCAGCACCGTGCGGAGCAACGGGGGCACCGTGATCCATGGCGCTGCCGTCGCCAACAGCGCGCCGACAAGCAGTTCCCACGCCCGCGCGCCGCTGTCGTAGTAGATCCACGCCTGATGTTGGGCCGAGCCTTCGGCCGCGTACCAGAACGACACCGCACCGACCACCGTTAGTAATGCCAGAAATCCACAGCGGTGCAATGGTTTTGCCGGCAACCGCCGACGTACCGATACCCAGAGCGCGACCACCGCCAGCATCGCGAGGTAGAACTGGCCCTGGACCGACATGGACCACAGGTGCTGGAGTGGGCTGACCGACGGATCGGGTGCCGCATAGTCGAGTTGGGCGTAGGCCAGATGCCAATTCTGATAATAGAAAGCCGAAGCGAGGGTTTGGGCCGTGATATCGCCCCACTGCGTATACGGACGCATCACCACCGTCGCGACGACGACCGTCGCGAGTACTACCGTCAGCGCGGGCAACAGCCTGCGCGCGGTCCGCCACAAAACCTGACCGACACCGATCGAACCGGAACCACCAGCGCGGCGTAGCAACATGCTGGTGAAGAAGAACCCCGACAACACCAGGAACACATCCACGCCACCGGATACCCGGCCCATCCACACGTGGAACACCACCACCAGCGCGATCGCGATACCGCGAAGTCCGTCCAGATCGTGCCGGTACTCCCGCGCCGCAGTCGAGGGCTTGGCGGGTTGGGTTCGTCCGATCGGGTCGGCCGACCGCAAGGCGAAGGTTGACGTGCCGGTCGCGTTGCGGGGCACAACATCCTGTGGTTTCGGCATGGGCTGCTCCTCTCATGTCGGCCGGACCGGGGTGGGGATGGTTCGGGGTGTCAGCTGAAGACGAAGTACCGCAATCACAGATATGGTGCCGCGACAACGATTGTGAACGTCACGATGGCGCCGACCGCGGTCAGGTTGTCGCCGAAATCCGCTTCCATCACAATGCGTCGGCGCGCGCCTGGATATCGATACCACCGGCGAGGTCAGCTACCAGTGGGCTCATCGTCGCAACGTACGGGATGTTGTCGATGGTGCCCGACAGCAGGGCTGACACCACCGAGTCCGACATGACCGCTAAGAGAGCGTTTCCACCGGTGGCGGCGGCCCACCGATCATCGTCTCCACAATTACCTCGGCGATCAGAAATGGCGCGGGCCTGATGCCGAGGCGATCGCAGTGTGTGGCGGACCTGAGGGAGAATGCGAGCATGAGCGCGATCAGCGATAAGTTCAGACATCAGCTCGGCGTACCGGCGGTCGTGGCGCCCACGGGTGCCGTGGCACTCGTCGGCGGCTAGTTCGATGTCGGACCGGGAAGTGCCGGGACCGGATTCCTTGCCGGGGCCCGGGGGGAAGAGGTTCGATGCGCTGGAACGGATGCGCAGGAAGCTGGAAGGAATGAAGGCTGTCGAAACCGGTCCCCCTGGGGCGGGAGACGGCATGTCGAATGTCACCCGGCTGCCGCGTCGCCCCCGTCGCGTGACGGAAGAACCCGGCGAGCGGCCCCACAAGACTTGGCTTTCGGAAAGTGGCTCCGTCTTCGATTCCGCACCGACCAGGCCCGTGCTGCGGTCGGAACTGGAGCGTGAGACAGGGTGGTGGCCGGTGGACTCCGGCGCCGCGCGGCACCGCGCTCCGGAGGTTGATCCCGGCAGTGCCGAGCATGATGGAAGTGTCGTCGATCTCGACGCTCTGCGGCGGAGACGAGCTGGTGACGATGCTCCGGCAGCCGGAATCCGGCGCATGGTCAAACCGCGCCGAATTGGAAAAAGCTCAGGCGAGAGCTCCGGCGCCGGCGGTGATCACGGTTCTCCACCGGCGGACGGACCTGCTGGGCGGCATTGACTCTCCGCGAATGCGGCGGTGGCTTCGGCAAGGAGTTTCGATCGGGTCGTCGTCGTAGCCGTGGGGGTGGAGTTTTCCCGCCAATGCGCTCTTCCATGAAGTCAGCTCGTACTTTCCGCGTTCGATCATTTGGATGACGGTGCGGCCAGTGTTCCAGTCGGTGTAGCGCTGTTGTTCAGCCGTGCGTGCAGCAGACCGATTGGTCCGCAAACTGCTTGGCCTACAAGGGAAACAGGCAGTGAGTATGATTTGCCGACGTGGAGCCTGTTGTGCGCGAACATCTCGGCGTGAGGTGTCGGTCGGTAGCGATGATCGCGTTGCCCTGGCGACGCACGGCAGCTCGAATTGAGCCCGCGGCCAAGCGCGGTACTGGTCGCCGTCACATGATCGCCAGCAGATTTCATTCAGTTGCACGCTCAGGGCCACCGTAGACACATGCCCCGAGATCACTCAGCACGTCGTCGTATTCCTGTTCCATACCTGGAGTCAGTCATTACAACACCACATGAACCCCCATCCGCATCCCCCACCGGCTGGTTCGAGGCCTCGTCGCCAACCGCTGCCAACCCTGATCAGGTTCCGGTTCCGCTATACACCGCGGAGTTCGCCGACGACCCACATGGGGCCTACGCTGAGATGCGTAAGACATACGGTTCGCTGGTGCCGGTGGAGCTGTCGCCTGGTATTCCAGCCACGCTGGTGATCGGTTACAGCACCGCGATTCGGATCAACAACGATCCCGAGCGTTTTCCGGCTGATCCGCGCGCCTGGCAGAAGAACGTGCCCCCTGATTGCCCGGTGCTGCCAATGCTGGAGTACCGCCCGAATGCGCTGCGCAGCGGCGGGCAGGAGCATGCGCGTTACCGGAAGGCAAACGTAGACAGCATCGACGATATCGACCTGACCGACCTCCCCAGACAGATCGAGCAGATCGCGATCCCGCAGATCAACACCTTCTGTCTCGACGGGCAGGCCGATCTGATCAGCCAGTACGCATTTCCGGTCACTTTCGCCTATCTCAACGCCATGGTCGGGTGCACGCCCGATATCGGCGAGCGGGTCGCAAAGGGTATGGCCCTGATGTTCGAGGTCACCGACGCAGGGGAGGGCAGCGCGATGTTCGCTGGTGCCCTGGCCGAACTGGTCGCTCTCAAGCGCGTCAAGCCTGCCAACGACGTGACCACCCGGCTGCTGAATCATTCGGCCGAGCTGAACGGCGAAGAGCTCGTCCACCAATTGGTCACCGACTATGGTGCGGGGATCGAGCCGTTGACCAATCTGATCGCCAACACGCTGCTTCTGATGCTCACTGACGAACGGTTTTTCGGGCATGCAGCGCTGACGACGGCTGATGCGTTGAACGAGAAGCTATTCGACGACTCACCGCTGGCGAACTTCTTGATCACCTACCCGCGCCAGCCGATTCTGGTCGACGGTGTGTGGCTGCCCGCCAACCAGCCCGTGGTCACCAGCCTGGCGGCCTGTAACAACGACCCCGCGGCCGTGGGGGATCTCAACGTGACCGCCAATCGGTCACATATCGCGTGGGGCACCGGGCCGCACGTGTGCCCGGCGAAGAACGTTGCGTTCCAGGTCGCGCATTGCGCCATTGATCAACTGCTCGACCACGTGCCCGACGTCCGGGTCGCCAAGCCCCTGAAGTGGCGTCCAGGGCCTTTCCATCGATCCTTGACCGAGCTGCCCGTTGTCTTTTCGCCGTCGCGGAACAAATTTTGACGAGACCGCCGACGACCTCGGGATGTCGATCCCACATCCCGAGGTCGAGTCAGCTATTCCTATTCATCCACTGAGCTGAGGGCCTTCGCACCCAGCGCGACGGTGTTCGTCTACTGTGCGACCGCGCTCAGAGCGTCCGCGGACTGCTCTACGAAGTTGTCCGAGTCGAACGCCGTGCGCAGGGATCCACTGTTGAGCTCGAACGCCGCGACGAGCTCGGTCAGGTGAGGGGCTAGTAGGTCATGCAGTTGCCTGCGCATGTCCCTCAACGATCCTCGTAGCTTTGGGGATGGACCGTCGGGAGCCATGTCCGCGCCGTGTTCCTTGCACTGGCGGATGGCGAAGAGGGTGAGCAGATTCTCGGCCACCTTTCGGGGGCCGGCGGGCAGCTGACCGGCACGCTCAGCCATGGTCTCGGCCGCCTGGTGCACAATGTGCGCCTCGGCCTCGGCCAGGGCAAGGTCATAGACACTGTCCCACCGTGTTTGGCGGTCGCCGGTGGCATTTGCGTATGCCTCCCGCGTTAGGTGCCGCAAGTAGTTCGTGCGAGCACCGAGCCAATCCACCCAGTTGCCTGGAGTGTCGATATCGCAGGGTTCGGGGTTGTCCCAGCATCCAGGTGTCCACTCGTCGGGGAGGGGTAGACGCCGGTAGGCGGCGAGAAACGCGATGACGTCACTGTCACCCTCGGCGGTCGCCGCCGCGTTACGCAGGCCGTGATAAACCGGGATCTTGTTGTGGGCGAACATACCTTCGGCACCGAGCCGGTCGCGCACCTCGTTACACACGCGCAGTGCCGTGGTTGTGGCGAAGTACTTCGTCAGCGCCACAAGGTCGGTGAGCTGTTGCTCCTGCTCGTCGGCCCGATTGTCGGTGGCGTCAACGAAAGCGTCCACCGCGACTTCCACCGCCGTGGTGGCGACGTAGGTATCGGCCACCGCATCCAGTAGCGGACCGTAGTGGGACGGGACCTGCGAGAGCGGGATGCGGCCGCCGGCCATGCTCGCGATGTCTCGTTGGGTGGCGTGGTTTACAGCGATCGACAGGGAAGCCCGGGAAACGGCCGCAGCCATGGCCGAAATGCACAGCCGACCCACCCGTACTCGACTGATGGCGCGCCACACCTGGTTGTCGGCGGGTATCGGAGAGATCAGCTGGCCGTCGTCGATGCGGGTCCCGGTATGCGACACCAGGCTCCCGAGCGACAGACGCACATCGTGGAAGCTGGTCAGCGCATTGTCCATCCCCAGATCCGGCTTTTCGGGTAGGAGGCGCACGGTGATCCCCGGCCGCATCTGCCCGTCCGCATCGGCCATCCATACCAGGAACGGGTAGGTGCCGCGATCGGCTCCGTCCACGATCAGCCGGGCGAAGACGATGCCGAACCGTGCCACTCCCTCCAACGGCGGCGGCGCTGTGGTCGGCATCCGCTTGATCGCTGTCTTGGTCGGCGTGTTCAGGATGTACCCGCCACCATCGGCCGGGTCGTAGACCGCGGTCGTCTCCAGATTGTTCAGATCAGAGCCGTGACCGACCTCGGTGAGTACGTACGCGCCCACAGCGCGGCCCGCCAACAGCTCCGTGAGAGCCTCGGCAGCCTCGACGGTGAGGGAGGGCTGCTCGAGCAAGGTCCCCAGAACGAGGTTGATCTGCACCGTAAGCAAAGCGCCGAGGTGTGGATCGACGACAGTGGCCTGCTCGTGCAGGGTCACCAAGTCTCGCAGATCGGACACGGTCTCGGTGACCGACAGGTGCTGGAGCAGCCCCAAATACCGTTCGTACGCTCGTTTTCCCGGGTTCTGTGTGACAGTCCACCAGTCTTCGTCGAACGTTGCCTCACCGAACTGCTTGTTGTACCGCTGGGCCACGATGCGTCGATCGCCGAACAACATATCCGCGAGGTTCTCTGCAATCTCTTGCGCAACCATAACTCCGCCTTCCACTCATCGCCGATCCCTCTACGGCAGCAAGACCGACCTACAACCCACTTGCCATTTGTTTGCCGCAGTAGAAGCGTACGCCTCCGAGTCTAGCTACGTTCGATCATTGCTCAACTAAGAGAACACATTTCGGCGTTCAACCAGAAGATAGCTGATGGATCGCCAAACTCCCGCATCTGAGTCGCGCACCCAAGCTGCCGGAACCCGAAAGGTATTGGCCGCCAATGGGGTAAGGTCACTTGAAGCGCAGAACCTGGTGCAGGAGAAGATGTTTAGCCATCCAGGAAGGTCCACAGCAAAGCAGTTGGGCCCGCCGAGGCGCGCGGCAGCAATGTCGGTGTCGCCTGTTCATCACCCACCTCTCAGCAAATCCAGGGTACGGCCGCCCATCGTGCCGAGTGATGCGTTCAGGCCGAATTGGTGCGGCGTCAACCACTTCGCAGGCTCTGGTGCCCGCGAAGCATCAGCATCCACACGGAACAGCTTGGCGCGGAACTCCTCTGGCGACGGCCATGCAGACCTTCCGCGACCCCGAACGAATATGGTTGGTGCTTCTCGGTTTCCGCGCGGCCCGGATCGACGACGAGCTCGGCCCGATCCTGGAGCACGCCAACACCTTCGACCAACCGCGTTTGCCCCATCGGACATCGACGCCGTGGTTGGGTAACTTCGTGCAGGTGTCCTGATGTCAAGGATCGGGGGCAAGATGCTGTTCGAGATCACCGGCTATCTGCCGGTGCATTCACCGAATAAACAGCACCTCGTGCGTCTCGGCCGGGGTTCGCCCGTAGCGTTCTTTATAGGACTCTCGGAAGCTGCGTGAGCTGGCGAATCCGAGTTCGTCTGCGAGACCTTTTATCTCTTCTGATGTCAGGCCACGGTCACTGGAGATCCGACGATGCGCGCGTTCGATGCGAATCGCGTTCAACATCTCCATGGGCGGAGGATATCCGATGTCTTCCATCGCTCTGTACAGCGTCCGCGCGTGGATTCCCATCATCGCGGCGACGGCCTCGGTCGTCAGGTCACGGTCGTTAGCATGTTGTTCGATAAGCAGTCGGGCTTTTTCCGCTACCTTCGCACGCTTGCCGGGCTTGATATCCGGATATGGGTTGATTGCCCCATTGATGTTGCCGAGCGCACCGGAACATGCGACGGTGAAATCTCCTGCCGTCCAGTCCTTGATCTCGAGAATTGATCGAACCTGTGTCGCCAAGTGGCGCACCAAGGGACGCTTCTCGTCCAGCGCGAGTGGAGTCTTCGCAGCCCAGACGGAATTGACCTGATCTGCGGGGACGGTCATGATCAATGCAGTGATGGGACTGTCATGTGTCATGAAGAGCCCGTGATGCCAACGGAAAAAGCCGACTTTTCCGGGGGCGAAGACCTCTCTGTGCTCGCCCTGTTCGAACCTGAAAGTCCCTCGCAGTGGAATCAGGAGCCGATAGCTGGGATCGTCGTCGTCGCGTTTTATATCGAGTCTGGAGCGTCGATAGTCGACCGCTGTGGTGGTGAATTCGACTATCTGGAATGGGCCGACGCCCTGTGCAAACGCGGATGACTTGAATACCTCGTTGCGGAAACCCAACCCAACCGAACCTTGCATCTCCCTGAGGTATTCTTCCCACGACCCATTGGGGTCCTCGGTGTCGGATTCGAAAGCCTGACTCATCAATTCTGCACCGGTCACACCGCCCCCCTTTCAGGAACCTGCCACAAGCGTTGGAGCCGGCCGTAAGATTACAAGAATGTCGAGAGAGGTGCCGAGTCGTGGCGGCAGGCGAACTCGGCGAGAGTCGCTCACCGGGGATGGGCCGATCCGCGCGGTGCTCACCAGGGGTGCGGCAGTACTGACAGGCGGCGATGCCCGTTGGGGACGAAACCCGGTGTCGCCCAGTGTGTCAGCCAAGGTTGGAATCGACCGCTGAGGTCGCGAACCAGCGCGCCAGGCTTGCCACGTCTGCCCCCTTCGCAGACGTGAATCGACCGGCGGCGCGCAGGTGTCGACCGGGTGTGGACCTGTCCGAACCTCCTTTTGTCGTGCCGAAAGCTTGTCTCGAAGACTAAGTTGCGGCGCTGCCGAGCCTCTACCGTTTTCCTGACAGATCATGGTCAATTTTTGACAACCGATCGGCGTCGAGATGTTGTCGCCCGCTACCAGGTAATCGGGACCTGTCAGTGACTCGCCGAACTCTCGGTCGCATCCATGAAGGTCCTGTGAACCGTCCCGTGCCATCTCGTCCAGGTCGGTCTTGGGAGACGTCGTCGAATCGGCGGTCGTGCCACGTGAGCTCGGGGAGGGTCAGGTGTGTGCCGTAGGTGCGCAGCGCGCCCGGGTGCGCCGATTTCGGCAGCGAGGCAAGCACATTCGCCGACTTGTGGAACCAGTAGCGCTGCTCCCTCGCTTCCGGGAACGCATCGCGCGACGCTTTCCAGAAACCCGAGCGCGCCGTCACCGACCGTGAGTACAGGCGCGGTCATCCCGCGGCGTCGGTACCCGCGCAGCGGATCCGCCCACGACTCGGTCGATTCCCGATATCCGTTGGCGATCGCGACCAACTCCTTGCGGCCGTCGGCCCGGACCCCGATCATCACCAGCAGGAACAGTTTCTCCTGCTCGAGGCGCACTCCTGCCCGGTCGTAGGCGGCCCCCGTGAACTGCGACAGTCTGATATCTCACCAATACGTCGACCACAACGAAAGCGACATAGAATAGTGGTTGGCGACCGCCCAGGTCGCCTGGTTGTGATCGCTGACGACAACCGGTCCGTCTACCGAGAGTGCCATGTCGACATCTTCTGTGCTCGTTGTCAACGATCAGACCGACGTGCGTCTGCCAAACGACGGCCCGCCGTCGAGACGGCTCATCGTCACACTGTTCGGGCTATACGCGCGCCCGCAAGACAACTGGCTGTCGATTTCCACCATCGTCAAGCTGATGGGCAACCTCGGCACCGATGAACCCGCAGTCAGATCGTCGGTGTCGCGGCTCAAGCGTCGCGGCATCCTGGAGAGCCAGAAACGCTCCGGAGTGACCGGGTACGCGCTGTCCACTTCGGGTCTCGACGTGGTGGCCGAGGGTGATCATCGTATCTTCGATCGTCGCAGGGCCACCGTCGATGACGAGTGGGTAATGGTCGTGTTCTCGGTGCCGGAGTCCGAGCGGGAGCGCCGCCACGAGCTGCGCGCGACTTTGACGCGAGCCGGATTCGGGACTGTGGGGCCGGGGGTTTGGATCGCTCCTGGCCACATGTGCGACGAAGTGCGGCCGCGCCTTGCGCGCCTCGGTCTCGATACCTACGTCGAAATATTCGAGGTCCGGCACGTGTGCTTCACACCGATCGAAGTGGCGATACAACGATGGTGGGATTTCGACCAGCTCGCCGCGCTGTATTCGAGCTTTATCGACCGCTACACTCCGATCGCCGACTGGTCGGTTGGCCGGCGCATAGAGCCGAGTAGAGCGTTCGCCGCATACGTCCCGATGTTGACCGAGTGGCGGCGCCTACCGTACATGGACCCCGGGCTTCCCATCGCACTACTCCCGAGCGATTGGCCCGGTATCGAAGCCGAAGCCCTGTTCGATCGCCTGCACAAGCGACTTCGCGGACCAGCGCAACAACATGCCGATGTCGTTCTCGATTCCTGCCGCACCAACGCGTAGTTACCGTAGCGGACCGCCGACACACTTGTGGAGTCGGATTGCGTTGTGGCGCAATCCGACTCCACAAGCCCCTCATCCATTCTGGATCTATGGTGCGCGGGTCACCGCTCTGCGGTCATCGTCTGCCCGATTCGGCGTGACAACTTCACCGCACCCATCGAAATCGCGAGGCCTACCGCGCACCAGGCGATCGCCAGGTAGGCGGGAGACCCGAGGATTTCGGGTTGGCTCTTCATGTTCTGCCACAGCACCACGACGATGACGATCGCGCCCGCGGTCAGCAGCGCGACGCAGAACACCAATCCCGATGCAGGACCTGATGTTCGAGAGCGCAGCCGCGAAACCACCAATCGGATCGCCGCGAGTTCGACCATCAGATAGCACACGATCAGTGCGACAGAGCCGACAGTGGCGAAGAAGAAGTAGGAATCGATCGCGGGGTTTCCGGTGCCCATGTTGGGCCATTTCGTCGCCCAGGACACCGTGTTCACCACTAGACAGATGGCGATGACGGCCATTACGGCATTACGGGGGCCTCCCGCCGAGTCCGCTCTTGACAGCACTTTCGGCCCGAAGCCGTCACGCGAGAAGGCGAACAAGAGCCGCCCGGCCGCCGAAGCACACGCGAGGTTTGCCGCGAAAGCCGACATCGCCGCCGTGAATACGATGACCAGACTGAACAGTGTGCCGAGGTAGGTTCGGCTGAGTTCCCCCAACGTGTTACCTGACGCACCAAGTGCGGCAAGTCCTTCCGCATCCGTTCCGAAGCCGATGACCTGTGCGAATACGACGGTGAGGTACAGCAGGCCGAGTAGCGCGACCGTTGCCACCAGCGCTACGGGGATGTTGCGTCGCGGGTTGTCGCCCTCCTCCCCCAGCGCGACACAGGCTTCGAATCCGGCCCAGGAGAGAAACGCGATCACCACACCGGCGAGAGCGGCGGACGGCGTGACCGCGTCGAAGGTGAACACCGTGAAATCGAACCCCGTCGAAGGTGCACCGCCTTTGGCGAAGATCGTCACCGCCAGCACTATCATCGCGACGACGCCGATCGCTTGGAACCACATCAACACTGTGGCAATGAATCTGATGTCACGCCCTGCCAGTAGTGCCGAGCCCGCGACCACCGCTAGTACCGGAACGATCCATGGCAGCTGATGCGGGTTGTCCGTACCTTGCAGCTGGGAGAGGAACGAATTGGTCGAGGCCGCGAAGATCGAGCACGTACAGATCGCAAGGGTGATGTACGCGCCTGCCATCGCGAATCCGCTGAAGAACCCGGCCCGCGGGCCGATTATCTTGCCGACTATTCCGTACGCGCTGCCCGCGTGGTTGGTGTATCGGGTAAGAACGACGAAGGCAAGCGCGATCAGAGCTACGCCGATCAGGCCGAATATGAAGACGACGGGTAGGCCTTTTCCGACACTTCCAACAATGCCCTGGGTATTCCCGGACATCGCCATGGTCGGGCCGACCGTCGCGACCGAAACGCCGATCAAGGCCCATAGGCGGAGCTTCTTACGCTCGGCCGGTATGCGCTCGGATGATAATCGTAGCTCTGCCATTGTTTTGCCTCAATTTATGTTTCGATAATAAAGCCCGAAAGGCTACAGTGCGATAATCGGCTCGTTCAGCCAGGCCCTGTGCATGATGTCGGTGAGTGCGCCCGAGTCGGCCAATTCGACCGAGTCGATTCGGCTGACCGCGACCGCGGGTGTCCAGGAGTTCATCACTACCGCCCCGGTCAAAGCAGCGAGGTCGGCGTGAGTGATCGACTGTTCGCGCTGTGGCACACCCAGGTTCTCCAGCTGCCTGCCGACGATGGACATCGTCGTGCCGAGCAGCCTCTCGGCTTCCGGCCAGACCACCGAGGTACCGTCCCAGAAGGCCAGGTTCCAGATGGATGCCTCGCTGAACTTTCCGTGCCGATCGACGAACGCCGCGTCGTCGAAGCCGTTTTCCTTCGCCTTTCTGAAGAAGTAGGTCTTGGCGATCTCGCCGACGTGTTTGATCTCCGGGAGAACTCGCTCGTACTCGAACGATTCGAGCGCCAGTGGGCCTGCGGGCCCGTCGAACGGTTCGCCGGTTCGAACAAGAACTCCGAGCTGCGCCGCATCGGGAGCCGAGACGAACTCGCCCTCCTCCGAGTAGACGGTCGCCATCAACGACAGGTCCTCGGTGCCTGCCACGACGGCCGCCGCGAGGTAATCGATGATCGCATCGTCGGGCAGTGCGGATCCGTAGAGCTGTTGCGAAGCGGTACGGAGTCGAGCCAGATGCAAATCGAGGCCACGCACGCCGCCCCCGCGTATCTGCATGGCGGTGAAGTGCGCGAATCCGGAGAAAGCACGCGGAGTCAGATCGTCGACCGTCGCGGGAAGTCCGTTTCGTTGCGCGACAAATGAACCCATGTTTTTCGATCCTTCTGATCTAGAGGAGGTGGTTAATGCTCGTCGAGCAGTATCAGGACGGCAAGAAGAATGCCGGAGCCGGCTCGTTGAGCAGCGTGACCGATTTGAGGTGGGTATACATATTCAGGGTCTCGGCGCAGAATTCACTGCCGATTCCACTGTCCTTGAATCCGCCGAACGGCGAGCCGTCCACGAGATTGAAATATTTGTTGACCCACACCGACCCCGCCTCCAGCGCGTCCGCGGTCCGCATGGCGTTGGCGATGTTGTGGGTGTAGAGGCCCGCGGCCAATCCGTAACGGACGTTGTTGGCCTGGGTGATCATCGAGTCGTAGTCGTTCCAGCGGATGACCGATAGCACCGGACCGAAGATCTCCTCCTGAGCGATTCGTGAGTCGTTGGTCGTCGCGAAGATGGTCGGTTCGATGAAGTAGCCGAATTCGTTGCCGGGGATGTCGGCGCGGGCGCCGCCGAAGAGTAGCTCCGCGCCTTCGGATCTCCCGATATCGATGTAATCGAGCACCCGCTTTCCTTGCTTCTCCGAAACTAGACCACTGACTGTGGTTGCCGGATCCAGCGGAGATCCCACTGTGATTCGCCCGAATCCGCTGACGAGCTTGTCGACGAACGGATCGTAGATGTCGTCGTGGACGAACAATCTCGTCCCGGCCAGACAGGACTGGCCGTTGCAGTAGGTCACGGCGAACGCGGCGTTGTCGACGATGGCATCGAGGTCGTTGGCGACATCAGGGAACACGATGTTGGGGCTCTTGCCGCCGAGCTCCAGCGATACCGGTACCAACCGCTCCGCGCCCGCATGCGCGACCAGCCGGCCGACCTCGGAGCTGCCCGTGAACGCGAGCTTTTTCACGTCGGGGTGCGCGGTCAAGGCGGCCCCGGCTTCGTCACCATAGCCGGGGACGATGTTGACCACTCCTGGCGGAAATATCTGGCTGATCAGTTTGCCGAGCTCCAGCGTCGACAGCGAGGCGTGCTCGTCGGGCTTGAGGACTACGGTGTTTCCGGCGGCCAAGGCCGGAGCGATCTTGAAAGCGGCCATGATCGCGGGAACATTCCACGGAATGATCTGGCCGACAACACCGATCGGTTCGCGTTTGGCGATGGCTATTCCGCCGGGGATCGACCTGTTCCACCCGGCGTGAGTCAGCGCCGCGGCGGCGAAGAAACGGTATTGTCCGAGCGCGATCTGGTGGTCGATGAATGTTTCCCCCACCCGACGCCCGATATCGAGTGCATCGATGAGTGCCAGCCTCTCGATATTCTCTTCGATCGCCCGCGCCAGTTCTAGCAGCTTCGCCGAACGTTCTTCCAGCGTGGTCGCGGCCCAACCGGGGAATGCCGCTTTCGCCGCCGCGACGGCGTTTGCTACATCGGCCGACGTGCCGCGGGTGATGCGCGCAAGGTGTTCGCCCGTCGCGGCGTTGACCGCGGGGAAGTTTTCGGAGGTCGCCGAGGCGAAGTGTCCATTTATGAGCGGGCGATAGATCTCGTCGAGATCGACTGTGTGCGGAGACTGTGTCTCTGTTCTTGTCACGGTATTGATCCTCAATGCTTTCCGAAACTTTATGGTGCGGGCTCGAGCGCCGTCATCGGCCGGGTCTCGATCACGTTAGACCCTTTCTTGATATTTCGCATCCATGACGGCAAAAAATATGAAGAGATATTTTTTCGACATGGTGGCCCCGTGCTGACATGCGCTGTTCATGGCTGTGCTCAGTTCCCGGCGACGGCGGCGGGGCGCCATCGCCGGGTGCTGCGGCGCTCGTGTTCGGATCCACGCACCAGGGCCAGACGTGGCGGTGGCCCGTCTTTGCGGTTCGCTGGCGGCTTACGTGATCCGGCGGCGTACGGGTCGGGCCACCGGACGCCAGGACCCTGATACTCCTGCTCGGTGGCGGCATGCAGCGTCCAGTGCGGGTCGTAGAGATGCGCTCGACCGAGGGCGACGAGGTCGGCGCGCCCGGCGAGCAGAACCGAGTTGACATCGTCGTAGGTCGAGATCGCGCCCACCGCGATCACCCGCACACCGTGTCGAACGCCGACCTCGTTGCGGATACGGTCCGCGAAGGGGGTCTGGTAGCTCCGGCCGTACTGCGGCGCTTCGTGCTTGACCACCTGACCCGACGAGATGTGCAGTACGTCCACCCCGTGCTGCGCGAAGACCTTCGCGATTTCGACCGCGTCGTCGACCGTGATGCCGCCCGCTGCCCAGTCGGTGGCCGAGATGCGGACCGACATCGGCCGGTCGGCAGGCCAGGCGCGGCGTACCGCGTCGAACACCTGCACAGGAAACCGCATCCGGTTGTGCAGCGAGCCGCCGAACTCGTCGGTCCGCGTATTCGCCAGCGGGGACAAGAACGAGGACAGCAGATAGCCGTGGGCGCAGTGCATTTCCAGAAGATCGAAACCGGCCGCGGCGGCGCGGTGCGCCGCGGCGACGAAAGATGCCTGCACCGCAGCCATCTCGACGCGTGTGATCTCGCGCGGGGTTCGACTGGTCGAGCCGTAGGCAACCGCCGAGGGGCCGACCACATCCCAGTTTCCGTGGTCGAGTGGATCGTCGATACCTTCCCACATGCGCTTGGTCGAACCCTTGCGTCCCGAGTGACCCAGTTGGACACCGATCTTCGCGTCGGTTCGGTCGTGCGCGAACTCGACGATTCGCTGCCACGATGCCTGCTGGGCGTCGTTCCACAGACCCGTGCAGCCCGGCGTGATCCGCCCCTCCGGGGAGACGCACACCATCTCCGTCATCACCAGCCCGGCGCCACCGAGCGCCTTACCGCCGAGATGGACAAGGTGGAAGTCGCCGGGAATGCCATCGGTGGCCGAGTACATGTCCATCGGCGCGACGACGACCCGGTTCGGCAGGCGCACGCTGCGCAGCTGCAATGGGTAGAGCATCGGCGGGCGAGCTGGTTCGTCGAGGTCCGAGGATTGCTCCAGATACCAACCGTCCACGCGTGCGAGAAATCCGTGATCACGTAACCGCAGATTGTCGTAGGTGATGCGGCGGCTACGGGTGAGCAGATTGAACGCGAACTGTTCCGGCTCCTGGTCGAGGTACTGCCCGATCGACTCGAACCATTCCAGACTCGCCTGCGCCGCGCGCTGGATCGATTCGACCACCGGACGGCGCTCGGTCTCGTACGCCGCGAGGGCCGCGTCGATACCGTCGTTCTCGCGGATACAGGCCGCGAGCGCCAGCGCGTCCTCCATCGCCAGCTTGGTACCGGAGCCGATGGAGAAGTGCGCGGTGTGGGCGGCGTCGCCGATCAGCACAACGTTCTCGTGGCGCCAACGTTGGTTGCGAACCGTCGTGAACTCGATCCACCGGGAGTTGTTGGCCAGGACCTCGTGGCCGTCGAGCACGTCGGCGAACAGATCTTGCACCAGGGCGATGGACTTGTCGTCGTTCTCACCCGATGCGAATTCGCGATCGGCGAAGGCATCGAAACCGGCTTTGCGCCAAACAGATTCGTGCATTTCCACAATGAACGTGCTGTGCGAGTCGGAGAACGGGTACGCATGGATCTGCATCGCACCGAACCTGGTATCGCGCACGACGAACTCGAACGCTTCGAACACCCTGGTGGTTGCGAGCCACATGTATTTGTTCTGTCGACGGTCGAGAGTTGGGTCGAATACGGTGTGATACCTGGATCGCACGGCAGAGTTCAGACCATCGGCGCCGATCACCAGATCATGGGTTCGCCGCAGCTCTTCGACATCGGGCGCCCTGGTGCGGAATCGCACCTCGACGCCGAGCTCGGCGCACCGCTCTTGCAGTATGCGCAACAGCTCCTTGCGGCTCATCGCAGCGAACCCTTGACCACTCGCGGTGTTGACCACGCCGGCGAAATCGATGTCGATGTCGTCCCAGCGCGCGAACTGCTCCGCCATCCGGCGGTAGACGACAGGATCGGCGTGTTCGATGCCGCCGAGGGTTTCATCGGAGAACACGACGCCGAAGCCGAATGTGTCATCCGGTGCGTTCTGCTCGTACACGGTGACCTCGTGCGTGGGGTCGAGCGTGGCGGTCAGGGCGGCGAAGTACAGGCCGGCGGGTCCACCGCCGACGATGGCTGTACGCATGATGTCTACTTTCGTCCGGGAACGCGCAGGGGTTGGTCTGTCTCGGTGTGCGCCGACCGCATGGCGGTCACCGTGTCGCCGAGCAACAGTTGGCGCACCTTGAATCGCTGGAGCTTGCCGCTGTCGGTGCGCGGCAGAGCATCGACGAACGTGATGCCGCGCGGGTACTTGTACGGCGCGGCCGCGCGCTTGGCGAAGGTTTGGATTTCGGCGATTTTCGCGGCGTCGCCGCGGACGCCGGGCCTGAGCACGATCGCGGCGTGCACGATGGTGCCGCGCTCGGGATCGGGCAGCCCGACCACCGCGCATTCCGCGACATCCGGGTGACCGTCGAGCACGCTCTCGACCTCGGGCGCGCCGATGTTGTACCCCGACGAGACGATCATGTCGTCGCTACGGCCGTGATACCAGAAGTGACCGTCGGAGTCGCGAGTGTAGGTGTCTCCGGTCATATTCCAGCCGTTGCGGACGTAGGAGCGCTGGCGCGCGTCGGCGAGGTAGCGGCATCCGGTCGGCCCCTTGACCGCAAGGGCACCGGGCGTGCCGTCCGGAACGGGATTACCACTCGCGTCCTGGATCTCGGCCCGGAAGCCAGGCACTTCCTTCCCTGTCGAGCCAGGTCGGATGTCGCTCTCGGCAGCGGAAATGAACACATGGAGCAGTTCGGTGCCGCCGATACCGTCGATGATCCGCAGCCCGGTTGCCTCGAAGAACGCGGCGGAGACCGACACGGGTAGATGTTCGCCCGCGGACACACACCGGCGCAGTGACGACAGCCGGTCGGTGAGCTCGTCGCGCAGCAGGGCACGGTAGGCCGTCGGCGCCGTGAAAAGCACTGTCGCCGAGTTCTTGTGTATCGCCTCAGCGAGATCGGCCTGGGTCGGCTTCTCCACCAAGACCGTCGATGCGCCGACGCGCATCGGGAAGATCACCAACCCACCGAGACCGAACGTGAACGCGATCGGCGGGGTCCCGACGAAGATGTCGTCGCGCCGCGGAGCGACCACGTGCGCGGAGAACGTGTCGGCGATCGCGAGGACATCGCGGTGAAAGTGCATGGTGGCCTTGGGCGCACCGGTCGTACCCGAGGTGGGAGCCAGTAACACGACGTCGTCCGCAGCGGTGTCGACGGCGGCGAAGCCCCCCGGATACTGGGCGGCGCGCGCACCCAGATCGCCGGGCCCTGCCGCACCGAAGCTGACCACCGGAAGTTTGAAATCAGCTGCGACCGTATCAATTTCGTCTCGGAACCGATGGTCGCACAGCGCTGCGGCCGGCTTGGTGAGGCTGACCAGTTTCGTCAGCTCCACCGCACGCAGCAGTGGCATGGTGGTGACAACGACCGCACCGGCCTTGACGACAGCAAGCCAGCAGGCGACCAACCATGCGGTGTTCGGGCCGCGCAGCAGAACGCGGTTGCCGGTAACGATCGCGAGCTCCTCGACGAGGACTCGCGCGATCCGGTCGACCAGGTCGAGAACTTCACCGTAGGTCCAGGTGCGGTCGGCGTCGATCAGGCACGGGTGGTCGGGTCCGAACCGCTCGATGGTGCGATCGAGCAGCTCGACCGCGCAGTTCAGCCGGTCCGGGTAGCGCAGCGCGGGCAGGTCGGTGACGAATTCCGGCCAGTGCTCCGCGGGCGGAAGGTTGTCCCGGCAGAAGGTATCGATGTGGGCTGACATGGTGAGCATGGAGATGACCTCTCGGGAGGCGTCGGACGGTGCACGCCAAAGCACGGGAATCGACCACGCACGGCACCGTCCGCTGAGGTGGGCCCGCGCCTGGCCGAGGAGTTCATTCAGGTGAGGCGACAACCGCGTCGCCGGAAACCATGGCAACGCCCTGGATCTCGATCAGAGCCTCCGGCTGCCACAGTGCGGTGACGCCGATCCCCGCCATGGCGGGATAGTTCGGGCCGGCCAGCTCACGCCAGATGTCGCCGATTTCGGTGCCGTGGCGCTGATAGTCGGGGATGTCGACCAGATAGATCGTCACCGACGTGAGATCGGACGGACTCCCGCCCGCTGATTCCAGTGCGGCGATGACATTTCCGAATGCCTGCCTGAATTGTTCGACGATGCCGCCCAACACGATTCGGCCGCTCGCATCGAGGGCGGTCTGACCGGCGAGGAACACCAGCTCGCCCGCTCTGCTCGCGTGCGAGAAGCCGGACGGTCTCGGCAAAGACGGGGGATTCATGTGACGTACGCGCACGGTCGACCTCATTCTCCGGCTACGGCGCACTCGACGATCGACGAGCGCTTGCCAGACTGAACATATGTCGCTAGCGTGACGCTCGTCAATAGAAAGCAACAAATTCAGACGACAAGCTGTCGGAGGCACGATGCACCTGGCCACATTCCCGACCACGACCGGCGCGTCCACTGTGGTGTGCGTCGAAGCGGACCGCCGCCAGCCTCTCGACGCGCCCGATGTCGCCGCGTATCTACGGATGCGCGCGGCAGGCAAGAGTCCGTCGCCGACCACGGCTGTCCTCGACGAAACCGCCGGGCCGCTCGCCGTGGTCACCACGCCGACCAAAGTGATCTGCTGCGGTCACAACTACCGCGCGCATATCACCGAGATGGGGCGCGGCGTCCCCGTTCACCCCACCTTGTTCACCAAGTTCGCCGACACCCTCACCGGCGCTCGCTCGGAAATCGCGATACCGGGGAACACGGCCGACGCGATCGACTGGGAGGCCGAACTCGCCGTCGTGGTCGGCGCGGACTTGTATCAGGCCGATGCCGCCACCGCGCGAGCGGCGATCGCAGGCTACTGCGTCGCCAACGATGTGTCGGTCCGGTCGTGGCAGCACCACACACCACAGTGGTTGCCTGGCAAGGCATTCGATGCCACCACCCCGATCGGCCCGGTGCTCGTCACCGCCGATGAAATCGACCCCGCCGACGGGTTGCGCATCACCTGTCGCGTCGACGGCGTGATCCGCCAGCGTTCGACCACCGACGACCTGCTGTTCGACGCTCCGACTCTGCTTTCCTACATCTCCATGTTCACCACGCTCCGGCCCGGCGACGTCGTCCTCACCGGGACGCCCGGCGGCGTGGGTGCGGCCGCGACACCGCCGGAGTATCTCCACGACGGCTCCATTGTGGAGACCGAGATCGAAGGTATCGGCCTGCTACGCAACACCATCACCATTTCCGCTCGCACCTGTTCCACGAGCGGTGTCACCCCATTCGAGAGAGAACTGCGATGACCGACAACACCCCAGCCGTCCCGCTCGTCACCCGCACCGGTCACGAGTACGCGGACACAGCACAGTCCGGCGGCGCCGTCCGCGTTTCCGGCGTGAGCCCGCAGCACACCCCCGCCACCAGGATCTGGTACGGCAAGGTCACCAACGAACCCGGTTACCGCTCGTTGCCACACCACCATGGCGAGGCCGAAACCGGTGGGTATGTGCTCACCGGTGTCGCTCGGATCTACTTCGGCGACGGGTACAGCCAGTACGTCGATATGAGCGCGGGTGATTTCGTTTTCGTTCCACCGTTCATGCCGCACATCGAGGTCAATATGTCGACCACCGCGGAACTCGTCTGGCTCACCTGCAGGACTCCGGACAACATCGTGGTCAACCTCGATGACGTGGACGACAGCCTCCTCACCGGGTACCGCCGCGCATGAACGTCCACGCCGCCGCCGCGGCAGGAAACAGCGGCAATTACGACACCAGCGCCGGATTACTGGCGTCGCTGTCCTTGACCGCGAGCGGACCCGACGAATTCACCGCCGGACACCAACACATACCGTCCGGTCGCGCCTACGGCGGCGAACTCCTCGCTCAGGCAGTGGCTGCCATCGGACGCACCGTGGACCCGGACTGGGTCGTCCATTCCATTCACGGGTACTTCGTCAGCGCCGCGGATGTCGTACATCCCAGCACCTATTCGGTCGAACGCGTGCGCGACGGCCGGTCATTCGCGGTCCGCGCAGTCGTAGGTCGACAAGGTGATCGAGAGACATTTCGGGCGACCGCCTCGTGCCGCCGGGGCACGGCTCGGACAGATCAACGCAACCACGCCGCGATGCCACCCGAACTGCCCGATCCCGAGACGCTCGCCACCTCGGCGGTGGCCGTGACCGGCACCGCCGTCCGGGACACCGACTACTGGGCACACGGACGCAACTTCGATCTGCGCCATGTCGAACAGCCCGTATATACCAAGACCGCGCGCCACCGGGCGGCGACGCAAACGGTGTGGGTCCGCGCCTTCGACCGGCTGCCCGACGAACCGAGACTCCACCGCGAGGCGCTCGCCTATATCTGTGACTACACCCTGCTCGAGCCCGTCCTCCGCCGCCACGGAGTGACCTGGTCCGATGCGGGCTTGATGACCGCCAGCCTCGACCACGCGATGTGGTTCCACGCCGATGGCCGCGCCGACGAATGGATCGCCATCGTGCAGGAGGCACCGCATTTCGGTGACGATCTCGGTAGCACCCGAGCCGCGCTGTTCACTCGTGACGGTCAGCTGCTCGCGTCGATAGCGCAACAGGGCCTGGTCCGTCTCCCCCGCGAGTGAATGCGATGAACAGAGTGTCGCTAATCGGACGGCACTGACCGGACACGACAGAAGCCCCCATGATGTTGGAGGCTTATGCCAGTGCAGGGCGGTGAACCGGTCTTTGGCTATCCGATAGGGCACCCGGAAGTAGCTGCCGTCGGTGACTTCGGTGCCACCATCAGGTGCGGGGTAGGCGAGCAGGATCCCGTGGTCCCCGCACTGGACGGCAAGTCGGGTTCCGGGTGCCCAGGCAAGCTCGCTCAGTACGTGCCGGTCGCTGATCCGTCCCGCCTCGCCGACCGTTGACGTGCCGTATGCGGCATCAGGGTTGGCCAACCGAACAGTTTGCTGCGAGGGGAGTGGACCGTGGATCAGCTCCTGTAATGGGGCTTGCGGTGAGATAACGGGCGGAATCATCGAAACCACCTACGCGCCCACCCCTTTGGCGGGTAGTCTCCTCCGCGCGCCACCAATAGAGCGTCTTCTGGCAGATGCGCCAGAATTATCCGCAGCACAGCATCGATAGCCACAGGTCAACCCCCGTGTTCGAGTGCGCTCGAACACGGGGCCGTTGGATGTGGCAGATTTGCCACGCTTTTGTGCGCGAGAGGGGACTTGAACCCCTACGTCCGTGGACACCAGAACCTAAATCTGGCGCGTCTGCCAATTTCGCCACTCGCGCGTGCTGGTACGACCGTCCAAAGACTACCGGGCTTGACCGCGATCGCGAAGCTCCCCCCGGGCGTGGCGTACTCGCCGGTAACCCCACCTGGGACTATAACGATTAAGTAACGGACAACATGAGGAGCGCTCATGTTTCCTACGGGTTAGTAACCGAGTGGACCAGCGGGTTCAAACATGAGGGCGGGTCATGTTTCCGGATATTCTGGTACGGGAGTCCATAAATACTCGACAGTAGAGAGGCGAGTGAGGGGCAAACGTGAGGATTTCCTCATGATTTTGTGCCATCCTCGGCCTTATCAAGCCCATCAGTTGAGGAACGTCGGCCCACCGGAGGGAGCGGCGTGTCCCGCTAGGGCATGTCGCCAGGAGAAGGAAGTCGAAGCGCCTTGACGATCAACGAAAGCACCGAAACCGGGACCGGAAAAAGCGCGAAGGCGGTCGCCGCCGCCAAGGCGGGCGGGCCGCGGTCCCCGCTGCTGGATCGTTTGCTCGATGGCACACCCTACGCGCTGGCCTTTGGTGGCCAAGGCGCGCAGTGGCTGCGTGAGCTCGAGGAGATCGGGCGCGATAGCGCGCTGGAGCCGGAGTTGACCGCGCTGGTCAACGAGGCGGCCGCGCTGCTGGAGCCCGTTGCCGCGCAACTGCTCGTGGTGCGACCGGTCGGGTTTGATCCCATCGGCTGGATGCTCGAGGACGAGCTCGTCGACGGTGACGAAGGAGAGGCCTCCGCGGCCCCCTCGGAGCAGGTGTTGCGCTCGGCCGTGGTGTCTATGCCGGGCGTGTTGCTGACGCAGCTCGCCGCGATGCGCGCGCTGCGGTTGCAGGGACTGAATCCGGTCGAGCAGGCGCCGGTGGCCATCGTCGGTCATTCGCAGGGTCGGCTTGCCGCGACCGCGGTCGAGAACGGCGGTGAGCGTGACGCCGAGCTGCTGGCGATCGCGCAATTGATCGGTGCCGCTGCGGGTTTGGTCGCGCGGCGACGTGGGCTGATGCCGGTGGGCGAGCGCTCGCCGATGGTCGCGGTGTCGAATGTGGACCCCGAGCAGCTGCGCGCGGTGGTGGCCGAGGTGTCCGAAGGCGTGGATCCGGCCGCGGCTGTGGTGGTTTCGATTCGTAACGGGCGTCGCAGGGCGGTGCTGTCCGGTACCCCGACCCAGCTGGAGCGGGTGCGGGTGCGCTGCGCGCAGATGCACGACGCGCAGTCACGCGAGCGTGACTCGAAGACTCGCGGTGGTGCGGTGTTCGCGCCGGTCTTCGAGGACGTCGCCGTCGATGTCGCGTTCCATCACCCGGCATTGGCCGACACCGTGGATCTGGTGGCCGGATGGGCCGGCCAGTGCGGTATCGATGCGGCACTCGCCGGTGCGCTGGCGCAGGAGATCCTGGTCGACCCGATCGATTGGGTCGAGACCGTGGATGGTGTTGTCACCGCCGGCGCACAATGGATTCTGGACCTCGGCCCCGGCGATCTGCTCAGCAGGCTCACCGGCGGCTCGCTCAAGGGCACCGGTGTCGGCACCGTCGCGGCCGCGACTCGCGCCGGTCAGCGTGAACTGCTGACCCCGGGCGCCGCCCGCGAGGTGGCGGCACCCTGGACGGCGTTCGCGCCGCGTCCGGTGCGACTGCCCAACGGGCGCATCGTGCTCGAGACCGCGTTCACCAAACTGACCGGCCGCTCGCCGATCCTGCTCGCCGGTATGACGCCGACCACTGTCGACGCCAAAATCGTTGCGGCGGCGGCGAATGCGGGCCACTGGGCGGAGCTCGCCGGTGGCGGCCAGGTGACCGAGCAGATCTTCGCCGACCGAGTGGCCGAGCTGAAGACGCTGTTGCACCCGGGCCGCTCGGTGCAGTTCAACTCGCTGTTCCTCGACCCGTACCTGTGGAAGCTACAGCTGGGCGGCAAGCGCCTTGTACAGAAGGCCCGCGCCGCCGGTGCGCCTTTCGACGGCGTCATCGTCACCGCCGGTATCCCCGAGCTCGAGGAAGCCGTCGCGCTCATCGAGGAGCTGACCGAGGTCGGCATCTCCCACGTGGCATTCAAGCCTGGCACCGTGGCCCAGATCCGCGCGGTGCTTCGCATCGCCGACGAGGTGCCGACCTACCCGGTGATCATGCACATCGAGGGCGGCCGCGCCGGCGGACACCACTCTTGGGAAGACCTGGACGACCTGCTGCTCGCCACCTATGCCGAGCTGCGCAACCGCGACAATGTGGTGATCTGCGTCGGCGGCGGCATCGGAACGCCCGAGCGTGCCACCGAGTACCTGACCGGCGAATGGGCGGTGCCACACGGCTATCCGGTGATGCCACTGGACGGCGTGCTGATCGGCACCGCGGCGATGGCGACGCTGGAGGCCACCACCGCTCCCGAGGTGAAGCAGCTGCTCGTCGACACCCCCGGCACCCCGGACTGGGTCGGCGCGGGCACCGCGAACGGCGGAATGGCCTCGGGTCGTAGCCAATTGGGCGCGGACATCCACGAGATCGACAATGCGGCCTCGCGTACCGGCCGTCTGCTCGACGAGGTCGCAGGCGACGCCGACGCGGTCGCTGAGCGCCGCGAGGAGATCATCGCGGCCCTGAATTCCACGGCCAAGCCGTACTTCGGCGACCTGACCACGATGACCTACCTCGACTGGCTCGAGCGCTACGTCGAGCTCGCGGTCGGTCTCGACCGTCGCAAGGACTTCGACTGCGGTAGTGATCTCGGCGAGGCCTTCCTCGACGCGACCAGCTCGGTGTGGCTGGACATCACCTGGCGTGATCGCTTCGCGGACATGTTGCGTCGCACCGAGTCTCGGCTCAACCCCGCCGATCGCGGCGAGATCGCGACCCTGTTCGTCGGTGACGATGCCTTCGAAAGCCCGGTCCAGGCGCTGTGCACGCTGAAGAAGGCGTACCCGCACGCGCAACAGACCATGCTGCATCCGGCCGATGTGCCGTTCTTCATCTCGCTGTGCAAGACGCCGGGCAAGCCGGTGAACTTCGTGCCCGTCGTCGACGGCGATGTGCGCCGCTGGTGGCGCTCGGATTCGCTGTGGCAGGCGCATGACGCGCGTTACTCGGCCGACCAGGTCTGCGTCATCCCCGGCACGGTGGCCGTCGCCGGTATCACCCGCGTCGACGAGCCGGTCGGCGAGCTGCTCGACCGGTTCGAGAAGGACGCGGCCTACTCGCTCATCCGTGCGGGTGTCGTGCCCGTCGCGATCGACGCGAGGCGTGTCGCGGGCGTGACCGCGGGCGCCATCGACACGGTGCTCGCCGCACCGGACGTCGAATGGTCGGGCCGCACTACCATCAACCCCGTTCACCGGCTCGGTGACCTCGCCGAATGGACCGTCGACGGCGAAGGCGCGCTGCACCCGCCGACCGGCGCGACCCTCGTCGCGACGACAGGGCCGGACATCGAGGATGCCTACCTCGAGCTGCGCGTACCACTGCTCGGTTCCGACGCCGTGCGCATTCGGATCACCGTGCCGGTCTCCACGTTCAACGGCGGCGCCCCCGTCATCACCGAGGCCGACGCCGATTCCGCTATGTCCGCGCTGCTCGCGGTCGCCGCGGGCCAGTCGCTGCCCGAGGTGAAGGGCAATGTCGCGCACCTCAATGTGGCGTGGACGCCCGACCTCATCGCCGATCACGCCGGAGTCACCGCCTCCGGCCTGCCGACGACGCTGAGCACGCTCGGCCGCACCGTTCCCGACGTGCTCGTCGGCGCCTGCTGGCCCGCCGTGTTCGCGGTGCTCGGCGCGGCGCGCAGCGCGTCGGGCGACAGTGTCATCGAGGGCATGCTCGACCTGGTCCACCTCGACCATCAGATCGCACTGATCGGCGAATTGCCTGCCGAGACAAGTGTTCTCGTGGTGCGTGCGGAGGCGGGCGAGACCCTCGACACCGACCTCGGGCGCGTCGTCGAGGTGCAGGTGAAGATCACCGGCATGCTCGACAAGCCCGAAACCGGGATGTCCTTGCCGACCGTAGCGACGCTCACCGAACGCTTCGCCATCCGCGGCCGCAACGGCGCGGGCGAGCTGACCGATCCGCCGCGCGCCGCGGGGGTGGTGTCCGACGCGGCCACCGACAGCCCGCGCAGGCGCCGCCGCGACGTGACGATGGTCGCGCCGCGCGCCATGCACGCCTTCGCCGCGGTCTCCGGTGACCACAACCCCATCCACACCAGCGACGCCGCGGCCAAGCTGGCCGGACTCGGCAGCCCGATCGTGCACGGCATGTGGCTCTCGGCCGCCGCGCAGCACGCGGTGTCGGCCCTCGATCCGTCGGCAACCGTGCCCGCACGGACCCTGACGGCATGGACCACCCGGTTCCTCGGCATGGTCCGTCCCGACGCGGAGATCGATGTGCGGGTCGAGCGGATCGCCGTCGACGCGGGTAGCGAGATCGTCGAGGTGTCCTGCCGGACCGATGGCAATCTGGTGATGACCGCGACCGGTCGCACCGCAGCGCCTAAGACCGTCTACGCCTTCCCGGGCCAGGGTATTCAGCGCAAGGGCATGGGGCTGGACGCCCGCGCCCGTTCCAAGGCCGCGAAGGAGATCTGGGAGCGTGCCGACAAGCACCTGCGTGCCGCGCTCGGTTTCTCGATCCTCGCGGTCGTTCGTGACAACCCGACCTACCTGAAGGCGCGCGGTGTCGAACACCGCCACCCGGACGGCGTACTGCACCTGACCCAGTTCACCCAGGTGGCGATGGCGGTGCTCGGTGTCGCCCAGGTCGCCGAGTTGCGCGAGGCAGGAGCCTTCGTCGAAGGCGCAATGCTGGCCGGACACTCGGTCGGCGAATACAACGCTCTCGCGGCGGTCGCGGGCGTGCTGCCGCTGGAGGCGGTGCTGGAGGTCGTCTTCCAGCGCGGTTCCGCCATGCACGAGCTGGTGCCGCGTGATGCGCAGGGCCGCAGCGACTACCGGATGGCCGCCATCCGCCCGTCGCAGATCGGGCTGCCCGACGACGAGGTCATCGGCTTCGTCTCCGGCATCGGCGAGCGGACCGGCGAGTTCCTCGAGGTCGTCAACCTGAACCTGCGCGGCTCGCAGTACGCGATCGCGGGCACCGTCGCCGGGCTGGAGGCGTTGGAGACCGAGATCGACCGCCGCCGCGCGGAATTCGGCGGTAAGCGCGCCTTCATTCTGGTGCCCGGTATCGACGTGCCGTTCCATTCCACGGTGCTGCGCGAGGGCGTTCCGGAGTTCCGGCAGAAGCTCGAGCAACTGCTGCCCGAGGACGTGCACCCGGAAATCCTTATCGGGCGCTACATTCCGAACCTGGTGCCCAAGCCGTTCTCGCTGGAGCGTGCCTTCGTCCAGGAGATCGCGGACCTGGTGCCCTCCGAGCCGCTCGCCGCGGTGCTCGCCGACTTCGACACCTGGGCGTCGCGGCCGACCGAGCTCTGCCGTGTGGTGCTGATCGAGCTGCTCGCCTGGCAGTTCGCCAGCCCGGTCCGCTGGATCGAAACTCAGGACCTGCTGTTCACCGACACCGCACACGGCGGTCTCGGCGTCGAGCGGTTCGTCGAGATCGGACTCGGCGCCACCCCGACGGTGGCGAACCTGGCCAGCCAGACGCTGAAGCTGCCCGCGTTCTCCACCGCGACGGTGGAGGTGCTCAACATCGAGCGCGAGGCAGGAGTCGTCTACGCGACCGACACCGATCCCGCACCCGCGGACGATCCCGTCGATGAGCCGACCGAATCCGCACCCGTCGCCGCTACTGCCGCGGCCGCGCCGGTCGCGGCGCCCGCGCCCAGCTCGGGTGGCCCGCGTCCGGACGACCTCACCTTCAGTGCGGCCGACGCCACCCGCGTGCTCATCGCGCTGTGGACCAAGCTGCGGCTGGATCAGATCGGCCCGGTCGACACCATCGAGGGTCTGTGCGACGGTGTCTCCTCTCGGCGTAACCAGCTGCTCGTCGACCTCGGCTCGGAGCTGTCACTCGGTGCCATCGACGGTGCGGCCGATGCCGACATGGGCGCGCTTTCCGTCACTGTCGAGCGCCTGGCTCGTACCTACAAGCCCTTCGGCTCCGTGCTTTCCGATTCCATCGGTGACCACCTGCGTAAGGTCTTCGGCCCGTCCGGCAAGCGGCCCGCCGCCATCGCCGAGCGCGTCAAGAAGGTCTGGGAGCTGGGCGACGGCTGGGCCAACCATGTGACCGCCGAAGTTTCGCTCGGCACCCGTGAGGGCGTCAGCGTGCGCGGCGGTGACCTCGGCGGACTGGTCTCCGGCGCGCTGAGCGATTCCGCATCGGTCGACGCGGCCATCGACGTCGCGGTGCAGGCCGTCGCGGCCCGTCGCGGTGTCGCGGTGTCGTTGCCGAGCGTGGGTGGCGGTGGCGGTGCCACGGTGGACGCGGCCGCACTCGGCGAGTTCACCGAGCAGATCACCGGGCGCGACGGCGTGCTCGCTACCGCCGCTCGGGTGGTGCTCGAGCAGCTCGGCCTTGCCGAAGAGGTTTCCGCGCCGGAGGCGAGCGACGATTCGCTTGTCGAGCTGGTGTCGGCGGAACTCGGCTCGGACTGGCCGCGGCTGGTCGCGCCGGCGTTCGACGCACGCAAGGCAGTGCTGATCGACGATCGCTGGGCCACCGCCCGCGAGGATCTCGCGAAGCTGTGGCTGCTCGATGACGCCGGCTCCGGCGAGGGTCCGGTCGTCGGATTCCTCGGTGCGGGCGAAGCCGTTGCCGCACAGGCGAACTGGTGGCGCGATCGGGCCAAGCACGAGGCACGCTCGGTGCTCGCCCGGCTGTACGAGCGCATTGCCGAAGCCGCGCTGAGTACCGAAGAGTCCGGCCTGTGGTCCTCGGACATCGCCGTGATCACCGGTGCGAGTAAGGGATCCATCGCGGCCTCGGTCACGGGGCGGCTGCTCGGTGGCGGAGCTACCGTCATCGTCACCACCTCCGGTCTGAACGACGCGCGGCTCGGCTTCTACCGGAAGCTGTACCGCGAGAACGCCAGGCACGGTGCCGCCCTGTGGGTTGTGCCCGCGAACATGGCCTCCTACCAGGACATCGACGCACTGATCGACTGGGTCGGCACCGAGCAGGTCGACAATGCGGGTGGCGCGAAGATCAAGACCAAGGACGCGATGACGCCGACTCTGCTGCTGCCGTTCGCGGCGCCGCGAGTGGCAGGCGACCTCGCCGACGCCGGTGCTCGCGCCGAAATGGAAATGCGCGTGCTGCTCTGGTCGGTGGAGAAGCTGATCGGCGGGCTGTCCAAGCTCGGCGCCGATCACGACGTCGACGCGAAACTGCATGTGGTGCTTCCCGGTTCGCCCAATCGCGGCCTGTTCGGCGGCGACGGCGCCTACGGCGAGTCCAAGGCGGCGCTCGACGCGATCGTGGCCAAATGGCGGGCCGAGAAGTCGTGGTCGGCACGAGTCACCCTGGTGCACGCCATGATCGGCTGGGTGCGCGGCACCGGTCTGATGGGCCACAACGACCCGATGGTCGAGGCGGTCGAAAAGGCCGGCGTGCAAACGTGGTCCACCGCGGAGATGGCCGACGAGCTGCTCAAGTGGTGCACCTCGCGGGCTCGTCAGGTGACCGTCACCGGCCCCCAGCAGCTCGACCTGACCGGTGGACTGGCTCGGGCCAAGCTCGACCTGCCCGCGCTTGCCAAACAGGCGCAGGAGGCCGCTGAGGCGGCGACCGACGAGGTCGACTCGACTGTCACCATCGCCGCGTTGCCCGCGCCGCCGACCATGACCTCGGCGCTGCCGGTGCCGGAATGGGGCGCTGTCACCGCCGATCTGGCCGATATGGTTGTCATCGTCGGTGCCGGCGAGCTCGGCCCGTACGGTTCCTCGCGCACTCGCTTCGAGATGGAGGTCGAGGACGAACTCTCGGCCGCGGGCGTCCTCGAGCTTGCCTGGAGCACCGGCATGGTCGGCTGGGAGAACGACCCCAAGCCCGGCTGGTACGACGCCGAAACCGGTGACTACGTGCCCGAATCCGAGCTGGCCGAGAAGTACCACGACGCGGTGGTCGCGCGCTGCGGCGTGCGCCGCTACGGCGACGACGGCGCCATGATCGACAACACCTCGCCGCTGATGACGTCGGTGTTCCTGGACAAGGACCTCTCGTTCACCGTCGGCACCGAGGCCGATGCCCGCTCCTTCCACGCCGCCGACCCCGAGCACACGGTGATCGTGCCGGTGCCGGAATCCGGCGACTGGACGGTGACCCGCAAGGCGGGCACCGAGATTCGGGTGCCGCGCAGGGCGAAGATCTCGCGGACCGTCGGTGGCCAGATCCCCACCGGCTGGGATCCGACCATCTGGGGCATCTCGGCCGATATGGCGAGCTCGGTGGATCGGGTGGCGCTGTGGAACATCGTCACCACGGTCGACGCGTTCATCAGTTCCGGGTTCAGCCCGGTCGAACTGATGCGCTGGGTGCACCCGTCGCTGGTGGCCAATACCCAGGGCACCGGCATGGGCGGCATGTCCGCGATGCGCTCGCTCTACATCGATTCGCTGCTCGGTGAGCCGACGCCGAACGACATCCTGCAGGAAGCGCTGCCGAATGTGGCACTGGCGCATGTGGTTCAGTCCTACGTGGGCAGCTACGGCGCGATGGTGCACCCGGTGGCCGCCTGCGCGACCGCCGCGGTATCGGTCGAGGAAGGCGTCGACAAGATCCGGCTCGGCAAAGCCGAACTGGTGGTCGCGGGCGGCTTCGACGATCTCGGCATCGAGGGCATCAAGGGCTTCGGTGACATGTCGGCGACCGCGGACTCGGCGGCCATGAGCGCGAAGGGCATCAGCGACAGGTACTTCTCCCGCGCCAACGACCGCCGTCGCGGCGGGTTCGTGGAATCGCAGGGTGGTGGCACCGTGCTGCTGGCCCGCGGTGACGTCGCGGTGCAGATGGGACTTCCCGTCCTCGGTGTCGTTGCGTGGGCGCAGTCCTTCGGCGACGGCGTGCACACCTCGATTCCGGCTCCCGGCCTCGGCGCGCTCGGTGCGGGCCGCGGTGGCAGGGAATCCCGGTTCGCCACCGAGCTGCGCAAGCTCGGCGTCGGTCCGGACGATATCGCGGTGGTCTCCAAGCACGACACCTCCACCGCGGCAAACGATCCCAACGAGTCCGAGCTGCACGAGCGGCTTGCCGACGCGATCGGTCGTTCGACGGGCGCACCGCTGTTCGTCGTCTCACAGAAGAGCCTGACCGGGCACGCCAAGGGCGGCGCGGCCGCGTTCCAGCTGATCGGCCTGTGCCAGGTGCTCGAGCAGGGTGTTGTTCCGCCCAACCGCAGCTTGGACTGCGTCGACGAGAAGATGCAGGCCTACCCGCACCTGGTGTGGGCGCGCGAGCCGCTGCGCTTCGGCGATCGGTTCCCGCTCAAGGCTGGTCTGGTGACCTCGCTCGGCTTCGGCCATGTATCGGGTCTGCTCGCGGTGGTGCACCCCGAGGCGTTCGTTCAGGCGATCGAGCCGGGACAGCGCGAGGAGTACCAGCGCAGGGCGCAGGAGCGGCAGCTCGCGGGTCGGCAGCGGTTCACCGAGGCCATGTGTGGTGGTGCCGCGCTGTACGAGCGGCCGGCCGATCGGCGCCTCGGCGCGGATGGCACGTCGTCCAAGCAGATTCGGCAGCTCGAGGCCGATGTACTGCTGTCGGCGGATGCCCGCCTCGCGGCCGACGGCACGTATCGCGCCGACGGCCGGGGCTGCAATACCGGTCAGGGTGCGGATGGTTCGCGCGCGGCCGGGCGCGCGGGGTCGTAGGCTTCGAACCTGTGACGATTCTCGGTATCGGCCTGGACTTGGTAACTATCTCCGAGTTCTCCGAACAGCTGCAAAGGTCCGGAACCACCATGGTCCGGGAAAGTTTTACCGCGGGTGAGCGACGCTACTGCGAGAGCAAGGGCACCGACCCCACTCGCAGTTACGCGGCACGGTGGGCGGCGAAGGAGGCGGTGCTCAAGGCTTGGGCATCGTCTCGGTTCGCCCGCCGCCCGCAGATCGGGGACAATCCGTACCCACTGATCGAGGTGGTCAACGACGCGTGGGGCAGGCCGAGCATCAAGCTGCACGGCCTCGCCGCCGAATTCCTGCCTCGGGTGAAGGTGCACCTGTCACTGACCCACGACGGCGACACCGCAGCGGCCATGGTGGTCCTGGAAGATCCCGGCGAACTCGCCGACGTCGGAGAGGGCCGCGAAGCGAACGCCTGATCTACCTGCACCCATGACGGAAGCAGCCGTCGTCGCTGGTCGGAGCGTCGGGGCGCATAGTTACTGACATCGACGGCCAAGGTGATCCGGCCGTGGTCATCGCGTGGTGGCGGCACTGCCGTCGCCACGGCCCCGTCGATGTCGCCAGCTGTCAATCCGTCGTACGTTTTGAAACTGACAGAAGCTTTGACGTTCGATACCGGCGTTCTCCGCCAGGCGTGATCGCTGCCGCCTTGTAGATGCCGCATCCCACTCCTATCCTTACGGGCAGAGGGGGCGGACCCCGCGGAGTAGAGATGATCTACGACAATCTGCTCGCGCTGACAGCGCAGGCACCGCTCACCAGCGGATTGCGGCAGGGTGAAGCATTTACGCCGTACGCCGCATTGGTCGAGCGGATCGGCCGACTCGCCGCCGGCTTTATTGAACGTGGCATCGAGAGCGGCGATACCGTTGCCCTATTGATTCCAAATTCACCCGATCTATTCGTAACTTCCCACGCGCTCTTCGCCATCGGCGCCATCGCGATGCCGCTGGGCGTGACGGCCACGCGATCCGAACTTGCCACGTTCGCGCAAAAGACCGGTCTCGATGCCGTCATCTCAACTCCCGGCCTTGTCGCTGCTGCCGAGATGCTGATCGCGGATGCGGCCCCGGGCATTCCCTTGTTCCAGACAAGTACCCTGCCCGAAGGAAGTGCAAGCGCCCGGCTGCCGAAACTGCCAGGCGATACAACGGCGCTCTACCTCTTCTCGTCCGGCTCGACCGGTTTGCCCAAGGTGGTGCCGCACACCCATGCCGAGCTCATCGCTGATGGTGAACGAAGCAGCACGGCCTGGGACCTTCAGCCCGACGATATCGTTCTCGACATTCTGCCGGGCAACTTCTCGTTGGGCTTCATATTGGGCGCTACGGAAGCCGTCGCCCGTGGTGCAACGACGCTCTACTGGAGCGATCCGCTGCCGCTGGCGCTATCGCGTAAGAAGCTGCTCGACACCATGGTCCGCGAGCGCGTCACCGTCATGGGTGCCGTTCCGGCAATGTACGAAATCGTCGCCGGTCAGACCGGCAGTTTCGATCTGAGGCTGCGCCTGGCCTTCTCGGGCGGCGTCGCACTGAAGCGGCCGATCTTCGAAGCGGTGCGCGAGCGCCTTGGTGTCACACTCCGTCAGGCTTACGGCTCGACCGAGGCGAGCATGGTCTCGCATAATAACTCCGCCGATCCCGACGCAAGCTGGGCCTCGGTGGGCAAGCCGGCGGGCGACGCGAGGGTCCGCATCGTTCCGTTCGACACCGAATTCGGCCCATCCGTCGGCGAAATGGAAGTAAAGTCATCCTCGCTCATGCGGGGCTATCTCGGCGATGCCGTGGCCAATGCTCAGGCCTTCGATGAGGGCTGGTTCAGGACCGGCGATCTTGCCTCGCTCGATGAAGAAGGTCGCATCTTCATCCATGGCCGCAGCAAGCTGCTGATCGAGGTATCCGGCTACAAGATCGACCCCATCGAGGTAGAGGAGACGCTCATGACCTTGCCCGTCGTCGCCGAAGCCGCAGTGGCGGGTCGCCCAGACCCGCGCAACGACAATCGGCTGATCGCGTTTGTCGTCAAAGAGGCAGATGTTTCGGCCGATGAGTTGATCCGCTATGCCCGTGAAAGGCTTTCGGTCCAGAAAGTCCCGGCCGAGATCGCGTTCATCGACGCACTGCCGCGCAGCTCGGCCGGCAAGCTGCTCCGCGGCCGGCTGCGCGAGCTTTAGGCTCGAGCCGCTCGCTGCGAAACGTAGGCTGCTACGTTCGCAGGCGATTCGAACAGGTCCTCCCGTAACTCCGTATCAGGGATGCTGATCTTGAATCGCTCCTCGATAAACCGCACCAGTCTCACCAGATTGATCGAGTCCAGCACGCCGGATTCGAGCAAAGGAGTCTCGCGATCGACCGGCGCTCCGCCGGTTTCAGCCACCATGCCGGAGATGTACTCGATTATCGGTCGTTCGATATCGTTCATTACTCGAGATCCCTTATCCAGCGAGCATATTAGCCGATTTCATCGCGACCTGAAATGGTGCTCGAAAACATGGGAGGACGGCTTGGGTGACACGCGCCCGCTGGGCGAACAGGAGCGACTGCTCAACCATATGCATACCCATGGCGCGCTGATCGCCATGCAGGTGCTGCACGTGCGCGGCCGCCTCGATCCGGCGCTGGTGAAGCGCGCGCTCGCCTGGCTGCAGACCCAGCACCCCATCCTTCGCGCTCATATCCGCCGCGGCAAGATTGCCTGGGGACGCCTGCCGCCCTTCGCCTATCGCCAGCCCTGGTTCGACACCGAGGGAACAACGGAGATCCCGTTGAAAATGCTCGACGACATCGACCCAGACGCTTGGCGCAGGGTATTTGCCTCCGACATCTGCACGCCGATCCCGAAGGGCAACCATCCGCGCCTGCGGATAACGCTAGTGCGGCAGTCGCCCGACGCCGACGCCAACCATATTGTCATCTGCGCCGATCACGCGATCCTCGACGCCCAGGCCGCCAACATGCTCGCTCGCCAGCTTCTCGAATTCCTCGCCGATCCAGCCATGGCGCAACTGAAACCCCCGCTCCATACTGCCCTGCCCCCGCCGATCGAGGCCGGCCTGCCCAACAAGTCTGGCAGTGGCAAGAAGACCACCTATACGCCAGCCATCCGGCTACCCAAGCAGGCGGTACCCGATCCGAAAAAAGAAACGCGAGTACTGGCGCGTCACCTCGGGCCCGTCATAACGGCGACACTAAAGGATGCCATCAAAGCCAACAGAACGACGCTTCACGGTGCGGTAACGGCAGCCTTCCTGCTTGCCATACGCGAGCGATACAGGCTCGACACCATGACCGTGTTGACCACGGTCGACCTCCGTCGCCTCAGTAAACCGGCGCTGCCGCACGGGATCTACGGTTGCTACATCGACATCCTGCGCACCAAGCACCCGATAACCGACGACTTCTGGGCAACCGCCCGTGACGCCTCGTTCAAGCTGATCGCCGCGCTGGCCAACGACCAGGAGTCCGCCTCGATCATGAAGCTTCCCGGATGGAAAGTGTATCGGCACGAAGCCGGCCCAACGATCCAGAACAACGGGCGCATCGACGGACTTGCTGTTACCACGGCAGGCGAGTCCGGCCTTCAAACCAGCTACGGCGCCTACACGCTCGAGGACGTCACCAGGGCCGTTTCGCTCGACATGTTCGGCCCGTCACTGTTTGTGATCGCCAACGAGCGGCTTGGTGGCCTCGACCTCAGCGTCGGGTACGCGGCGATTGCGATGAGCGAGGAGGAGGTCTGCTGGCTCACCGACAACGCGTTGGCCCGGCTCGAAAGTGCCCGATAAGAACGCCGCGCCGATCGCAGCACGCCCCGCGTCGTGGACGAGGTATGGGCGAGGTAGCTCGAATCAGGGCGCGATCTTGGCGCGTACCGCCGCGTGCAGCTCGCGCAGGCGCGACCGCTCGGTGAGCACCTCGAGCACCCGCGTGCCGTGTGCGTGCCCGGCCAACTCGACGGCCAGCTGCTCCGGATCGACCTGGCTGTGCGGAATGCGGTAGGCGGCGCACAGCGCGGCCAGATCCATGCCGTGCGGGGTGCCGAATACCCGCTCGAATACTCCGGCATACTGTGGGTCACCCTGTTCCAGAAGCTCGAAGATGCCGCCGCCGTCGTCATTGGCGACCACGATGGTCAGATCGGCCGGGTGGGGTTCGCCGGGCCCGATCAGCAGGCCGGACGCGTCGTGCAGGAAGGTCAGATCACCCAGCAGCGCGACGGTGCGGCCGTCGTGCTGTAGCGCCGCGCCGACAGCCGCGGACACGGTGCCGTCGATGCCCGCGACACCGCGGTTGGACAGCACCGTGATACCCGGCCGCGGGTACGACACCAGAGCCGCGTCGCGCACCGGATTGGATGCGCCGAGCAGCAGCTGGTCACCCTCGCGCAGCGAGTCCATCACCACCGCCGCCACATGCAGGCCGGTCGGCTTCGAATGCACGGCGAGTTCGGCCCGGATCACCTCGGTTGCCATCGCGTCGAGCTCACGGCACTGCGCCAGCCACTCCGGGCGCGATGCGCCGGTGACAATCGCCCGAGTGCCGGTGCCGACCACATTGCCGGAGACATCGGGCCAGCGCGGCCCGGTGGTGACCGCGTAGACGGTGACGTTCGGATCGGCCAGCACCTTGGCCACCGGACGGTGCAGGGTCGGACGGCCGGTGACGATGGCCTGGCTCGGCCGCAGCAGCGGCAGGGCCAGCGGGTGCAGCGCGGGGCCATGCATGGGGGCCGTGGGTTCGGCGACGGTCGGCAGCTCGGACAGTTCCGGCCGCAGCCTGGCACCGTGGCCGGAAACAACGATCGTGTCGGGGGTCAGGTCGATGCCGAGCGGCACATCCAGCGTTGCGTACTGGGTGTGCGTCCAGGCCCGTCCGCCCTCGCGTCCCTCGGGCGCACACTCGCCGGGGGCGAGGTCGGGCACCAACGGCTCGCGCAGCGGGATATCGAAGTGCACCGGGCCCGCGTTGCCGGAGCGAGTGCCGCGTGCCGCGGCGAGCACCCGGCAGACCGCCGAGCGCCATAGGCTGTTCTGGTGCCCGTACGACGCACAGTCGGCGGACGCGGATTCTTCCTCGGCCAGGCCGAGGCTGATGGTGGTGCGGACCTGACTGCCGAACAGACCGAACTGCTCCACGGTCTGATTGGCGCCGGAGCCGAGCATCTCGTAGGGCCGATTGGCACTGAGCACCACCAGCGGCACCCGCGCGTAGTTGGCCTCCAGCACCGCAGGACCGAGGTTGGCCACCGCGGTTCCCGAGGTCATCACTACCGGTACCGGTAGCTGACTGGCTACCGCCAGCCCAACCGCGAGGAAGCCCGCGGCCCGTTCGTCGATGCGCATGTGCAGCCGCAGTCGGCCCGCAGCATCCGCCTCCTGCAGAGCGAAGGCCAGCGGCGCGTTCCGTGAGCCGGGACACAGCACAACGTCCCGGACACCCCCACGCCCGAGTTCGTCGACGACCACGTGCGCCTGCACTGTGGACGGATTCACCACTCCAGCCTCTCAGACAGTCGGCGTCCACGTCACCCTCTGTTTCCAACAAGGCGCAGCGATCGCGATTCACCTCCGATGTGTCGCCGCGAAAAACGCTGTATGCCAGCACGCCGTCCATCCGAACTCGAGGTGGGGCCGCCCTTCATTTGGTCGGCAGATGGGTGACTCGCCGGGTACGCACTAACTCAGCTGACGACTCGGCCGCCGGCCGCAACGCTCGATCTCACGGCCATTACTTGTCCGCCGATTCTCGGGGAGGCGGACTAGCGCTCGCTGGCGGAGCGGGATTCTTTTTCGGCGACGAGCAGGTAGGCGACCATCAGTCGCTTGAGCTCGGAGACGGCATCGGCGTGGCTCTGCTCGTCCTGGACGGAGAAGTTCAGCATCGAGTACACGACGTGCACGAGCACCTCGGCCATCATGGAGCGCCGCGCCCGCGGGGTGCGCGGAGTCAGTGGCCGCAGCATTCGCGAGATTACTTCGGCGAATTCTTTTTCGTGAATCGCACCGGTGGCCCGCGTCGACGGCGTCGACTGCATGGCGAGCCAGACCTCGCGCCGTGACGGGTCGGTCATCCACAGGTTGGCCATATGGTCGACGAACTGGTTCATGTGCCGCAACCAGTCCAGGGACGGGATCTCGCCGTGGAAATCGGCCAATTCCTGGGAAACGGCAACGAGGTCTTGGCGATTCAGCTCGCAGACGATGACGTATTTATTGGCGAAGAACTGATACAGCGTGCCGATCGGCACCTCGGCCCGTGCCGCGACCTCTTCACAGGTAAACGATTCGAACCCGACCTCGACCAGTAGTTCACGAGATGCTTGCAACAGCGCGTCGAACTTCCGTTTGCTGCGTTCCTGCGTCGGTCGACGCCGCGGCATGAGCTCCTGTGGGTCGTCCTGCAGGTCCAACGCAGGGTCCAGACGTCGCTTAGCTCTGGCCTCCGTGCGTACATCCACGCATCCAGGCTAGCGGTAAGGACACACCTGCGACACGCGCACGCGGTCTAGGTGTTCATGACTGTCACATTTCATGACCCATCCAAAGCCGAATGTGGCTGCGAACACATAAGCGGGCCTGCGTGCATCACTACCCGAATTGGCGCGCAGCGTGTACTCCGCACATGTGGGGATGAACCGACTATGGGAAGGCGTGATCTGTGGTAGCTCGATCCGTGGTGACTCTAGGCGTTTCCACCGAACGCGGTGCCGTGCACGCGGTAGCCCTCGTCGATAGTGGCGAGAAGCTACCCGAGCGAGTGCTGATTCATCGGGTGGTGAAGACCGAGGGCGATAGCAAGGCGGAATTGGCAGGGGCCGTCGAGATGGCGTTGGAAGTCCTCGCCACCGAGCTCGGCCCCGAACAGGAGATCGGCGGTGCCGCGGTCACCTACCGCGACGCCGCCGAACGCCGCGCCATCGTCACCAGGCTGGCGTCCGGACAGTGGCACATGGCCTCGTTGGTGTCGGCGAAGGCCGCACATCTGAATGTCGCCGGTGTCATGACATGGCTGAACGAATTCGACAATCTGCTGATCTGCGACGTGGTCCCCGGCCACCAAGCGTTCACGCTGGTCGACCGCAGGCGCACCAGGGTCCTCGCGGCGAACAGTCAGACCGGTAGCGCGGCGACCGCTGAGGCGATGGGTACGGCCGTCACAGCGGCCTGGGATCAATTCGAAGCAGCCGAGGTGCACCCCGACGCGGTGGTACTGATCGGTTCGGGCACAGGCGCTGCCGCGGTCCTCGCCGCGGCGGACGGATTCGGTGCGCCCGTGATTCCGTGCAAGATCGCGGCCTCCGCGTCCGCGGTGGGCGCGGCACTCTCGGCCATGGCCGATGTCGACGGGGTCGTCGAGACGGTGGAGGTGCGGGCACACACTGGTCGTGGCACCACTGCTCTATTCGCGGCGGCCAGTGTGCTGGCGGGTGGACTGGTCGTCGGCGGCCTCTATGTTGCGGGCGGCACCTCGCGTTCGGCTGTGGTCGCGGATGCGCGGGTTGCCGCGGATGCGCGTGTGGTCGGTGCCGGGTCGGGATCGGTGGGCGGCTCGAACTCGGGCCCGTCGGTCGATCCCGGCACGTATAGGTTGGGTGACACGGCGGCCGCAGGCCGTGGACCGAGGCGGGCCGAACTCGGCCCGCAGCCGACGATGGTCGTGATGGACGTGCCGCAGTTCTCGGCGCAGCGGTGGGGCAGCGGTGCGCAGGATCGCCCGCTGTCGCTCGTGCAGCACGAACCTGTGCACGGGACCGAGTCGGCGGTGCAGGTGTTGCCAGGGACGGGTATTCCGGCCTCCACGAAGGTCGGCGCCCCTAACGGGACGTTGCTCTTCCCCGGTGAAGGCGCGCCGCCCGCGGCGTTCACTCCCGAGTCATATCACTGGTGGGACAACCACTTCCGCATGATGATGCAGTGGGCGTCACAGCAGTTGCTCCCCGTGTAGGAGGGCAAGACCCACCGATAAGGAAAAGGTCCGGCGCTGCAAAGCGCCGGACCTTTTCCTTGTCGGGATGACGAGCTTTCAGTCCGCGGTCCGGCGCCGGAACAGCACGCCTGCCGCGACGAACCCGGCGAGCGCGATGCCCGCGCACCACAGCACGGCAAGTAGCGCGCTGTCGCCGATCGGGGTGTCCATCAGCAACCCGCGCATGGTTTCGGTCACCGGAGTCACCGGCTGGTTCTCGGCGAACCGGTGCAGCCAGCTCGGCATGGACTGCGGCGGCACAAACGCGCTGCTCACATACGGCAGGAACATGAAAGCGAAGGTGAAGCCGTTGGCCGCCTCCGGATTCTTCGCGAGCAGCCCGAGCGCGGCCGCGAGCCAGGACAGCGCGAGCACGAACATCGCGATGATGCCGTAGGCGGCCAGCCAGCGCAGCGGATCGGTGGTCGGCCGGAAGCCGATCGCGACCGCGACCAGGATCACGATGGTCGTGGTGATCAGATTGCGCAGCAGACTTTCCACGACGTGACCGGTCAGCACCGATGATCGGGCGATGGCCATGGTGCGGAACCGGTCGATAATACCGTTGGTCATATCGGTGGACAGGCTCACCGCCGTTCCCGCCGAACCGAATCCGGCGCACAGCAGGATGATCCCCGGCACGATGTAGTCGATATACGCACCGCCGCCGACGTTCATCGCGCCGCCGAATACGTACACGAACATCAGCAGGATCATGATCGGCAGCGCGATGGTCATGATCATCGTGTCCGGGCTGCGCAGGGTGTGGCGCAGGTTGCGGCCGAACATCGTCGCGGAATCCTGCGCCGCGCCGGTCAGTGTGGTCGTGATGGTCACAGCAGTGCCGCTTTCTCGATGGTGGGGTGCCCGGTGAGCGCGAAGAAGACGTCATCGAGGTCAGGAGTGTGAATGGCGAGCTCGTCGATGCCGATCGCCTGATCGTCGAACTGATCGAGCAGCTGTTTGAGAGTGCCGACACTGCCGTCCGACGGGACCTGGAGTGTCAGCTGATCGGTGTCGATCTCTCCGCCGGGTACCGCACGAGCCGCTGCGGCGAGGCCGTGCCGGTCGGCGAATCGCAGCTTGATGTGGCCACCGGGGGCGAGCTGTTTCATCTCGCCCGGTGTGCCCGCCGCGACGATTTTTCCGTTGTGCAACACCGCGATTCGGTCGGCGAGCTGATCGGCCTCCTCCAGATATTGGGTGGTGAGGAAGATGGTCACGCCGTCGGCGACGAGGTTGCGGATCACCTGCCACATTTCGCGGCGGCTGTGCGGGTCGAGGCCGGTGGTCGGTTCGTCGAGAAAGATGATGCGCGGCTCACCCATAAGGCTCATGGCAAGGTCGAGCCGTCGGCGCATGCCGCCGGAGTAGGTCGCGATGCGGCGGTGTGCGGCAGCGGTGAGCTCGAATTGTTCGAGCAGGCGGGTGGTTCGGCGTGCGATCTCGGACTTGCCCAGGTGCAGCAACCGACCCATCAGTCGCAGATTCTCGGCACCGGTCAGCACGTCATCGACCGCTGAGTACTGGCCGGTGACGCCGATGAGTCGGCGCACGGCGTCGGGTTCGTGCGCGAGGTCGTGCCCGGCGACCCGGATCTCGCCGCTGTCGGCACGGCTCAGGGTTGCCAGGATGCGGACCATGGTGGTCTTGCCCGCGCCATTCGGTCCGAGCAGTGAAAAGACTGTTCCCGCAGCGACTTCCAGGTCTATCCCGGCCAGCACGGTGTGTTCGCCGAAGGTTTTCCGCAACCCGCTGATGCTGACGGCGGGGGTGGGTGGGACTGTCATGGGGTTCCTCGTGTCGAAACTGTGTATGAGCTAAACTTTGTTTAGAGGGTACACAGTTTTTGGCCGGAGGGAAGAGGCGGCACGAAGAAAGGTCGACACGGATGGAAACGCCCGAAGCCGATGATGGTCTCGGCGCGACACCCAAGTCCTTCGCACTGATGTGGGGCTTGGACGAAGCGGGGACGCGCGGACCCAAGCGTGGTCTGAGTCTCGATCAGGTGGTCGACGCGGCGATCGAAGTGGCCGACGCGGAGGGGTCTGCCGCGCTATCGATGAGTCGGGTCGCCAAGCATCTCGGCTTCACCACGATGTCGCTCTACCGGTACGTGGACAGCAAGGACACACTGATCGACCTCGTGTCGGATCGGGTGATAGGACCGCCGCCGGAACTGCCGTTCGACGGGAACTGGCGGACCGGAATCGAGGCCTGGGCGTGGGCGGTGTGCCACGCGGTCGGGCGGCATCCGTGGTGGCTGGAGCTCCCCATCGCCGCCCCTCCGATGGGGCCGAACAATATGGCATGGCTAGAGATCGGGCTGTCGACATTCGCAGGAACATCCATACCGGAATCGGTGAAGTTGCAGCTCGTGCTGAACGTTTCGCTGTATGTGATCGGCCGGATGCGGGTGGCCAAGGAGGTAGCTGCTGGCGCCACCGACGACGACTACCCGGCCATGTTGAGCCGGGTACTCGACCCGCAGCGGTATCCGGCGCTGACCCGCGCGTTCTCCGAGCAGGCCTTCGACGATGTGGAGATGGATTCGGAGGAGGCGGTTTTGAGCTTCGGCCTCGATCGGATGCTGGATGGATACGAGCAGTTCGTTCGCTCGTTCGAGCGGTAGGTTCCCGCTACACCGACAGGTCGCGGCGCAGCTTGGCGACGTGGCCGGTGGCGCGGACGTTGTACTGCGCGACCTCGATCTCACCGGCCTCGTCCACCAGGAAGGTAGAGCGGATGACGCCGGTCACCGTCTTGCCGTACATCATCTTCTCGCCGAACGCGCCCCATGCGATGAGCACGGTGCGGTCGGGATCCGACAGTAGTGGGAAGGTGAGCTGCTCGGCGTCGCGGAACTTGGCCAGCTTCGCGGGCTTGTCCGGCGATATGCCGACGACCTCGATGCCCGAACCTTCGAGCTCGGCGAGGCTGTCGCGGAAATCGCAGGCCTGTTTGGTGCAGCCGGGCGTGCTCGCGGCGGGGTAGAAGTACACGATCACTTTGCGGCCGCGGTAGTCCGACAGCGACACATCTTTGCCGTCGGCATCGGGGAGGGTGAAATCGGGGGCGGGATCACCGGGGGAGAGTCGTTGGTTGTCGGTCACGTCTTGCACCGTAACCGAACGCCCCGACAGCGGCTGCGTCCCATTACACTCGTGGCAATCAGACACAGGAGGAGATACGTGGCTAGGGATACCGAGCGGATCGAGCAGGACATCGAGGCCGCGCGGACACGGCTCGCGAGCACGCTCGACGAACTTGCCGTGCGGGCGGATCCGCAGCGGATCGCCGACGACACCAAGCACATGGTGCTTGCGAAGCTGAACAAGCCGAAGGTGAAGTACAGCCTCATCGGTGCGGGCGCTGTCGTCGTCGGGCTGGTGCTGTTCAAGATCTTCCGCTGACGGAAAAACAAAACACCCGGTGTGGCACTGCCACACCGGGTGTTTTGTTTTCGGGCCGATCAGACTGTCGGGCAGGCGAATCCGTCACCGTCGGGATCCAGGTGCGGCCCGTAACCCGGTTCGCCACGGAAGATCGGCGCCCGACCGGCCTCGCGGGCCGCGTCGCAGTTGGCGAAGGCGCCACCCGCGGACCCGGTTTGCGACATACCTGCCGAGCCGGTCGCGGCCGAGCCGGTATCGATGGCGGAAGATCCCGTTCCTGCGGAACCGGTGGGAGCGGCCAGGGCGGCGGGGGCCGCGAGTAGGGTCAGACCCGCAACGGCAGCGCTGACGATGAGCCGGCGAACGTTCATGTATTCCTCTATGTGTGAGCTGCGGTGGATTGGCGCCACAGGGGGGAGCGCCGCATCCACTGTTGTGACGACCCGGTCAGTTGTCAACCGGGCCGCCTGCGAAGGTTGCGCACGCAACCGCGCGATTACTCGCCGAGGTGCTTGCCCGCAACGTGTTCGGCCGGGATATTTCCCATTCGTCCGGCTTGGAAATCCTCCACCGCTCGGATGATTTCGGCACGGGTATTCATGACGAACGGACCGTACTGCACCACAGGTTCATTGATGGGTTGCCCGCCGAGCAGCAGCACTTCGAGTTCGCCGGTCGGGTTGTGTTGTCGCGCATCGGCCGACACCGTGATCGAGTCGCCTCGACCGAATACCGCGAGTTGCCCCTCGTGCACGGGCCGATGTTCGGCGCCGACGGTGCCGCTGCCGGACAGGACATACGCCATCGCCGTAAACCGTTGCGGCCATGGTGTTTCCAGCTGTCCGCCGGGGCTGATGGAGGCGTGCGCGTAGGCGATGGGGGTGTAGGTGGAGCCGGGGCCCGCGAATCCGCCGATATCCCCGGCGATCAGGCGTACCAGCGCGCTACCGTCATGCGAGCTCACCAGCGTCAGCTCGGACCCACGCAAATCCTGATAGCGCGGCGCGGCCATCTTCAGTACATGTGGCAGATTCACCCACAGCTGGATGCCGTGGAACCAGCCGCCCGATATGACCAGCTCTTCCGGCGGCACCTCATCGTGCAGGATGCCGGAGCCCGCTGTCATCCACTGGGTGTCACCCTCGCTGATGACGCCGCCCCCGCCGTTGGAGTCGTGGTGCACCATCGTGCCGTCGAGCATGTAGGTCACGGTCTCGAAGCCGCGGTGCGGATGCCAGGGCGCGCCCTTGGCCTCGTGCGGCTCGTAGGCCACCGGCCCCATCTGGTCGAGCAGGATGAACGGGTCGGCCGAGCGCAGGTCTGTGCTGGGGAACGGTCGGCGCACTTCGAACCCCGCGCCCTCGCGTTGTTTGTCGGCGGTGCTGATGCTGCGTACGGAACGCTCGCGGGTCGGTTCGGTGGGCCTGGGCAAACGGGGCAGAACCATGATGTCGGGGACGGTGATGGCGGGCACGGGCACCTCCTGAAGAGTTTGGTGTCCATGTCAACCAAAGACTGGCTAGGATCATTCCTGTGGTCCGATGGCTGAGCGATGACGAGCAAACGACCTGGCGAGCCTTTATCCGGCTGCGCCAGCGGCTGGACGCGGCGCTGGCCGCTGGATTCGCCGAGGATGGTATGTCGCCCGCCGACTACGAGATTTTGGTGCCACTGTCGGCGGCGGCAGGCGGCTGCCTGCGTGCCAAGGAGCTCGGCGCGGAGATCTGCTGGGAGAAGAGCAGGCTCTCCAAACATCTGGCCAGGATGGCCGCCCGCGGACTGGTCGAACGACGAACCGCGGAGGAAGACGCCCGCGGCGTCCTGGTGGAACTCACCCCGGCGGGTCGCGCGGCGCTCGAACGGGCCGCGCCCAACCACGTCGACCTGGTCCGTCGGCTGTTCATCGATGCGATGACGCCCGCGGAGGCGCGCGCGCTGCGCTCGCTTGCGGACAAGGTGGTGGCCGAGGCCGAGCGAAGCACCGACCTCAGGGTCTGAGCCGAGTCACCACGGTGTGATCGGCGGCTTTACCCACATCAACTTCTCATCAGCGTGATTGCGCTGTGCCGCAGCATGATTCGGATGGCCGGCCGCCCAGGCGTCCTTGTCGTCGAGGAGTTGGGCGACACTCGTCCAGGTCTCCTCGGTGCTCGGCGGATTCGTCGCCGCGGCCCGCGCGAGCTTTCGCCGCAGCGCCGGTGGCATCGCGAGCAGCTCTGCGCCGGTGATGCCGCGATCCCAGATGTAGCCCGCCAGCCGCCGCGCCTTCTCGGCGCGACTCTTCGACGCGGAGTCGGAGTGGGCGTAATCGGTCATGGTGCGGTCCGCATCGGTGGTGGTTGGTCCCGGTCGACCTTATCGGACGACAACGCCTCCCCTGCGAGTGCAGGGGAGGCGTTGTCGTGCGGGGTGTCGGCTCAGTAGGCCGAGTTCACGTAGTCCATCGAGCCGTATCGGTTGGCGGCGTAGTTGCATGCCGCGACGATGTTGGCGACCGGGTCCCAGATGTCGAAGACGGTGCCGTCGACATGGAAGGCGTTGAACGTCGGGTCGATCACCTGCAACAAACCCTTGGAGGGAATGCCTGCGGCGGCGTTGGAGTCCCACAGGTTGATGGCCTGCGGGTCGCCGCCGGACTCGCGCATCACGTTGCGGTAGATGCCGTCGTAGCTGCCGGGGATGCCCTTGCTGTGCATGATGTCGAGGGATTGCTGGATCCAGCCGTTGAGGTTGTTCTCGTAGGCCGGGGCAGGGGGCGGGGGCAGCGAGGGCAGCGGCGGCAGTTCGGGCAAGGCGGGCAGGGCAGGCAGGGCGGGCAGTTCGGGCATCGACACGGCCTCGGACACCTGCTCGGCTGCCGGGGCGGGCTGCTGCTCGGCGACCATGGCGATGCGCGACGGGACACTGTCGTCGGCCACCGACACCGCGGAAGAAGCGGCGACGGCAATGAGGCCCGCTGCGGCGACTGCGATGGTGAAACCTTCGCGGAGCGAGGGGCGATGAGAAGAGAAGAAGCGTCTGTCAGGCATTGCGGAATCGTTCCTTTATCGGGGACTGTTTTCGATCCGGGCGTGCGTGGCCGCACGGATCGACGGCGGGCGCCAGTGTGGTCGCGCGCCGAATTCGGCTTTATGCTGTTTTCGATTCTGTTGTGAAAGAAGGGGATTCGGGATCCCCGTGGATACGACTTGGCTCATGTACCCGGGGCAGCGGCCCTGCGGGTGCCGTTGCGATAGATTGGAGCAGTGCGGCGTCAGTGCCGCATGGTGCTCCATTGACCGCGGGCGAACATTTAGCAGTTGCGGTCGCTTTCCGAATGTATGTAGATAACTTCTCGGTCTAACCAAGCTTACGGTTTGTTCACGACCGGATCTCAGGATGGTCACGGTCGGTTAACGTAGGGTAAACGAAGGATGAATCAGGGAAGTTTTCGATCTTGGATGACCAAGATCGTGCAGGTCGACACGCTATGTATGCGGGGAGTTTGTCCCTAAACGGAATGTGATGTAGACCACGTAAGTTTATTGGTAACGCGCGCCACTCTGTCGTTTTTGTCGTTACCAGGACGCGGGTCGCACCCTTCCTGGTGTCACGACGCGAGCCAATGCGTTGCGCAAGTCGGCGACCGTGGAATCACCGAGAACCGCCGCCCATTGCGCCGCGAAATTTGCCGCCGCGATATCCGCCGCACGAGTGCAGGCCCATCCGCGTTCGGTCAATGTGATCAAGCGTGCGCGGGCGTCGTCGGGGTGTGCATTGCGTTCGGCGTATCCCTTGCGCACCAATTCATCAACCAACTGACTGGCCGCCTGCTTCGTTACTTCGAGATGTTCCGCGATCTCGCCGACCGTCGCGCCATCCGGCGCCATCCGAACGAACGCGAAACCGTGCGCCGGGCGCACATCGTCGAATCCGGCCGCCTGGACGTCCCTGTGGATGGCGTCCGTCGCCGCTGCGCCCGCGGCCAGTAGCAGCAGGGCGAGGTCCTGCCCGGGGCGCAGTGTGGAGGCGGGTTTCGGGTCCGTCATAAATTCCATCTTGACACATATGGTCAACTTGCTTGACTATATGGTCAAGCAAGTTGACTAAATGAGGAGCAAGACATGCCTGTCATCCGCGCCGCCGAAGCCCCCGTTCACGAAATGCATAACGCCCGCTTCACCTCCTACGTCCGCCCCGAAACGGGCAGTACCGAACTGTGCGTTTGGCAGACCGAACTCGAGCCCGGCACGGTAGGAGTCGGCCACAAGATCCTGCGCGAGGAAGCCTTCGTCCTCATTCGGGGATCGGTGACGCTGCACATCGACGACGACCAGTCGGCACTGGAACCCGGCGATGCCGCCATCGCCCCCGCGGGATCGACGATCAGCCTGGACAACACCGGATCGGAGCCCGCCGCCCTCGTGGTGACCGTTCCGGTCGGTTTCGCCGCGGAGCTGGCCGACGGGACCCGCCTCACCCCGCCATGGGCGAGCTGAGATGGGTGAGCACGTGGCGAACGACACACCCGGCGGTACGTGATTCTGGGAAACCGAAAATCCCCCATCGACGTGGCGCGGCGGCATCAGCTCGGCCTCGGCGCGCTCGCCGACATCGAGCTGATCGACGCGTTGATGGGCCTGCCGTTCGGCCTGCCCGTCGGCTACGCCAGTCTCACCGAGCGTGAGCGGCGGGTTCTTAACCGTGCCCCCGATGGCGTGGTCGACGAATCCGCTGGCCACCCTCGTGCGCTGTGCGGTCCCACCTCTCACAGTGCAGTTGGCCACCGTCACCTCGCGCAGCTGGAAGACCGGGCTGCATGCCGCGGGGCAGTTCGCGCCCTTCTGTGCCCGGACGTTGCATCTGCCGAAGACTCCAGACGACATCACCGACGCCCAGATGCAGGCGAGTTTCTACGGGATGGGCCTCCGCGTCGGACTGCGCGACCGATACCAGGAGCTGGTCGCGCCTACTCCGTACGTCCGACACCGACACGCGGCCGACCATTGGCACGTCGCCGAGATGATCTACCAACAGATCCAATCATCCTGCGCCGCATGAGAACTGACCGCCGCCGGTGAGATGTGAACCGTATCGGGGCATGGGGAACATCGGTGCGAAAAGTCGCGCTGAAGCGGGTTGCCGCAGATATGGGGTCCCAGTAGTAATCGCCGAAAAGCTAACGGATATGGCCTTGCACCTGCACTCATGCACAGAGAGGACACCGTGCAGTCGACTTCGAACATCGACAGGCGGCCACATACCTACGACCGCAACGTGATCGGGCCGTCAGACATAGGTGTAGGGCAGTGAGTTGCTGATGCCGTTCAGCTCCACCTTGACGGTGACGTTCACCGTGCCTGTCCCCGTCGGGGAGATGGCCGTGATCTGGGTGTCGGAGTCGATGGTGAATGTGGTTGCCGTGGTACCGAACCGCACGGACAAAGGACCGACATTACTGAACCCGGAGCCGGTGATCACCACAGAGCTGAAAACCGTCGCAGGGCCGGAAGAGGGTGTCAGGGAGGTGAGAATAGCTGCCATGGTCCGACTCCAAGCCGAAATTGAATGAAAAGGGTTATCTTGCAACGGATGCCGATCTTTCTGCGGCAACCGCTACATATCCAGTAATCCACAAGCGACGGCACTTCGGCAACGGATCCACAGTCCGTTCTCGTCCGGTTTTGCCCGGTTTCGACCCGATGATGCGCGGCGACTGGGTCGGGACAACTCACCCCACACCCAGCCGGTCCGCGAGGCCGCAGTAGGTAGGCCAACGGCCTCTATCCGGTGTGGCAGAAAGCTGTGCCAGGCAACGGATGCCAGCATCCATTGCGAGACCCGTGTGGTCATCGCAGGGCCACGGAAAACGATCCACCGCCGCGACCCCGACCCCGACGACGATGCCAGCCTGGCCGACGTGGCCGAGGAATACAGCGTCGGCCGGTCCACCATCCACCGCATCGTCAGCCGCCCCGTACCGCCGGTGTAGCCCCGCCCGGACCGATCCGGAACCGGCACGCCGCTGGTCTCGAGCAACGCGCCGAGCGTAAGAAGCGCGACGAATCGAACCCCGGCCCGCAGTAGCCGTCCGGTGTGCTCGGATCAGACGAGCTTCAGCAGGTGCAGGTCCTCGACGTACTTGTGGACAAGGGCGGGGGAAATGTGGGGGATGTCGGCGTCGGGGCCGAGCTCGGCCTGCTGCACGGCGGCGCGGAAGAGGTCGGCGGGGAGGACGGAGCCTCGGGTGGGTTCTTCGGGGGTTCGGTAGGCGTCCAGAAGCGGGAGGACGGATTGCTGGCGTTGCTGCTGGGGTAGGGCAAGCAAGGCGGTCTCGAAGCGGGACAGCCATTCGCCGTAGTCGTCGAAGCGCTGGATGGTGTGGCCCTCGTCGATGAGCCAGTCGACGATCTCGTCCAGGGAGATGCCGTCGTCGTAGGGGTTCAGGACGTCGAAGCTCTGATAGCCGCTGGTGGCGCGGCCGCCGAGGGTGACGATAGCGTCGGCGGTGAAGTCGGCGGGCAGGCCGTCGTAATGGGCCCGCTGCCGGTGGCCGTCGGAGTCGGTGCGGTAAAACGACTTCGGCGCCATACCGGTCGCCAGGATGCTGAGGAGCAGTCGGGTGAACATGTCGACCACGTTGAGCTGCCCGGCGTAATGGGTGTGCGCGAGAATCATATCGGAACGGAATACCGCCGCCGGCAGCCCGAACCGCTCCTTGGCGTCCCGCAGCAGCACCTCGCCGGCCCACTTACTGTTGCCATAACCGTTGGCGTAGCTGTTGTCGAGTATCCGCTCCGGGCTCATCTCGCGGATGTCGCCGTCCTCCGCGAACCTCCCGGATGGCACCTGACCGGCCACCGCCACCGAGGACAGGTATGTGACCGGCTTGCGCTTGCCGGTGAGGGCCAGCCGGATCACCTCCGCGGTGCCGACGACGTTGGGGCCGAACAGCTGATCGTAGGGCAGCACGTGGTTCACCAGCGCAGCCGGATGCACGACCATGTCGGCGGTGTCCGCCAGCCGCTGCCAATCCTTCTGCGTCAGACCGAGATTCGGGTAACCGATATCGCCGGGTAGCACCTGCAGCCGGCGTTCGGACAGCTCCTGGTAGTGCCGCAACAGCGCCGGATCGCCCGAGTCGAACACCGCGTCCAGCCGCGCGCGCGCTGCGTCCGCGTCTTTGCCGCGGATGATGCAGATCAGGGTGCCGTCGACAGCGTCGAGCCGCTCCATCCACCGCAGGCACAGGAACCGGCCCAGGTATCCGTTGGCACCGGTGAGCAGCACGGTCCGCGGCGAGGTTGCCGCCGCCGGCAGCGCGGGCGCGGCCTCCAGAGTGCCGGCGTCGATGAACTTCTCCAGGGTGAGGTCGGCGGCGCGGATCCGATCGCCGGTGCCGTGCACCGAGACCGCGGTCGGGCGCCGCTCCGCGGTAACCTGCTCCTGCTCGATGTATCTGGCCAGCTGTCGCAGATCGACCGCGGGACTGACGATCACGCCGACGGGCACCGGCATCCCGAAGATCTCCTGCAGCAGGTTGGACAGCGACAGTGCCGACAGCGAATCGCCGCCGAGATCGCCGAAGTGCGAGTCGGGCCGGATATCGGCGTCGGCGCAGCCAAGTAGCGCCCGTACCGCCCGGTGCACGATCTCCGGCACCGGCTGGTCACCGATACCGCTTCGCAACGCGGTCAATTCGTCGGTTTGCTGCCGCTCCAGCTCGCGGTAGAGTTCCTCCAGCCGCTCCCCGTAGCGCTCCTTCAGCTTGGGCCGCAACAGTTTTCCGACACCGGACAGCAGTCCCTCGGCGCGGGTGAACGGGCGCGTCTCGATGATGATGTCGCGCGGTATCTCGTAGGAGGCCAGCCCGGCATCCTGCGCGATCTTCTGCAGCGACTGCAGGATGGCGGCCTTCAGGTCGTCCGGATGCGCATGCAGCGCCTCGTCGGTGGGCACCACCACCGCGAGCACGTAGGCGCGCTCGCTGGAGCCGTACACGTAGATCTGCCGGACCAGCGCGCTGATCGCGTACACGGCCTCCAGTTGGGACACGGCGACGAATTCGCCCTGCGACAGCTTCAGCACGTTGTTCCGCCGGTCTACATACACCAGTTCGTCGGGGCCGATCTCGGCCATGATGTCGCCGGTGCGGTAGAAGCCATCGGCGTCGAATATCTCCGCACTGAGGTCGGGCCGCTTGTAGTACCCGGGGAACATCGTCATCGTCTTCACCAGCAACTCGCCGCGCGGATGCGGCCGGTCGTCGTGGTGGTAGCCGAGTTCGGGCACGTCGGCGAGCTTGTAGTCCAGCACCTGAGGCCGGGCAATGTGGTTGTCCCGCATGACGCCTCCGGCCTCCGTGGAACCGTACCCGTCATGCAGCGGCAGTTCGAATACGGACTCGATGAAGGCCCGCGTGTCCGCGGACAGCGGCGCAGTCCCGCAGCTCATCGCCAGCACGCGGCCACCGAACTGCCGCTCCCGCAGGTCGATTCGTACCTCACGCTCGGCGGTGGTGCGATCGGCGCCGTCCGCTACGCGCTGTTGCACCTCGCTGATGAACTCCTGGAACACCAGATCGCACACCCGCGGCACGAAGCTCACCTCGGTGGGCCGCACCAGCGCGAAATCCTCGAACAGGGTGGACATGTGGCTGCCGGCGGTGAAATACGCGGTGCCACCACGCATCAGCGTGCTGACCACCTGCATCCGCCCCGCCAGGTGGCTTTGTGGCATGTAGTTGAGCTCGATCGCGGGCAGCGAAGCGCCATCGGCTTCGTAGCGGGTACGCCACATCGCGGCCAGCATCTCCTCGGTGTACATCGCGCCCTTCGGGGTGCCGGTGCTGCCGGAGGTATAGATGAGTAGGGCCAGCGGGTTTTCGTCGGCGGCGGGCACGAACAACGGGGCGGGGGGCAGGTTGCCGCCTCGGTCGAGCACGGTGTTCAGGTCGGCCACCATGATGGGACTGTCGGCCTGCGCCAAGCGGTGGCGGGCGCCCTCCATGGCGGCACGGTGGCTGTCGTCCTCGGGCTCGTAATCGAAGACCAGCAGTTGCTGCGGGGCGGCGGTGCCGGCGAGCACCGCGTCCACGGCCCCGTCGAGCATCTCCAGGCTGCTGGCGAGCACCCGCGGAGAGGTCTCGCCGAGGACCGCCACCCATTGCGCGGGCGTCGCGCTCACCTGCAGTGGCACCGATACCGCGCCCTGGCGGGTGCAAGCTAAGTCGACCGTGATGTAGTCGGGGCTTGTGAATCCGAGGATCGCGACGAAGTCACCGGCACGCACCGGATGCTGCGGATCTCGGTGCCATGCGGCGGCCAGCGCACCCACCCGCGACCACAATTCCCGGTAGGTCATTGTGTCGAAGTGCGGCAACAGCCGTCGGACCGGGCGCCCGGCGGAATCGGTGCCGAGTTCGATACCGCGCATGCCAAGGGCCGGCCTGTCGGCATACCCGGACGCGAGGGTGTCGACTATCTGGGCCAGTCGCAGGCCGGGCCGCACGGCGGCCGCGATGATCTCCTCCGACGGCATGGCATCGAGCACCTGCTCGTCGGTGAAGACCTGGTCGATGCGGTGCTGCTGTTCGGTTTCCCACGTATGCGTCGCCATGGCTGGTCTCCCTGGGGCGTTCGACCGACTACAACTGTAGAAAACTTCTGGCAAACTAGAAGTTTACGTCCGTGCCTGCGGCGTGCGCCACGATCACGATGACTATCTAACGCGCTTGATGTCGCCCGCCTGACGATCGGCTTTCTGGAGGCTGCTCATCGCGGCCGACATGCCCTGCAGGCCGTCCATGAAGTCGTGGTTGCCGCCGCGAAATATACGAGTTCCAGGACTTCCACTACGGCGGCCCCGGCGGCGAGAACAGTTTCATCGAGGACTACACCTCATCGATTCGCGGCGTGCCGCGGAACACCCCTTGCCAAGCATTGGGAAAACACACCTCGAGGAGCGAGCATGAGTGCGCCCTTGTACTTGATCACCGGGGCGGGTGGTGGCACCGGTGGCGTGAGTCGGCAGGTGATCGAGCTATTGCGGGAACGTGGGGATCGCGTTCGTGCGTTGGTGCACCGCGACGATGCCCGAGCCGAACCGTTACGTGCGCTCGGCGCTGAAGTCGTAGTCGGAGACTTGACCGACCCACGAGATGTAGTCGACGCGATGAACGGTACCGATCGCATGTTCTTTTCGATGGGTGTCTCGCCGGGCTACCTGCAGGCAACGGTGGTCGTCTGCGACGCCGCATTGGCATACGGCCACCTCGAGGTGGTTGTGAATATGTCCCAGATGACCGTTTCTCAAATGACGCTGACCAGTGTGGGAGAGTCTCGTCAACATCGGCTGCATTACCTCGCCGAGCACGTCTTGAACTGGTCGGGTGTGCCGGTCGTGCACATCAGGCCGACGGTGTTTCTGGACAATCCCATGTTCACCGGATTGGCGGCACCGTCGCTGCGAGAGCGAAACGTGTTGGCCTTGCCCTTCGGAACGGGTCGAACGTCACCGATAGCTACCAGCGACGTGGCCTGCACGGTCGCGGCAGCGCTCGTAGATCCCGCCGACCGCATCGGCGACGTCTACGAATTGACCGGTCCTGCGCGTTTGGACATCGATGGCCTGGCCGCCGAGTACACCCTGGGACTTCACCGGCCGATTCGCGGCACCGACATTCCCCAGGAAACCTGGGTCGAGGAGGTCCTCGAGCCCCGAGGTCTGCCCGCGCACGTCGAGCAGCACCTGGCCACCATGGCACTGCTGCACCGCGCTGGACGCTACGACCGAGCGACCGACGACGTCGAGAGGATCACGGGACGGCCGCCATCCACGGTTGGGCGGTACATAGCCGAACACTCGGAACTGTTCTCATAATGCTCGTGATGTGCGGCGTCGTGAGATTGCTCGGCACGGTGACCAGCGAGGCCCCGATTTCCGCGCCGTCGACCTCCATCACGCCGTCGCCTCCGGCCTGCATGCAGTGTCCTGCCGGCGGGGGCGGCGAGCTCGTCGGCGCAGGTGCCGGACGGTGAGTCCCACCGCGTCACTGAGGTAATCGAGAGGAGTGGTCGCGGTAACGGCCGAACATCGGCGGGTTGTAGCGCTGGTGCCCGTGGCTACCCGTACTTGCCCGGTGGCACGCGTGCCGATGTAGGTTGCGCACCATGCCAAGTGATGCTCAGTTGAAGATCCAGAACGCCATTCACCGTGCCCTGCTGAAAGTAAGCGGCGGGAGGTTGGGGAGGACGATCGTGGGGATGCCGACCCTCGAGCTCACCACAATAGGTCGCAAATCCGGTGAGCCGCGGAAGGTCATGCTGACCGCGCCGGTCATCGATGGCGAGACGATTGTGATCGTGGCCTCGCGCGGTGGTGATCCCACCCATCCCGCGTGGTTTCTGAACCTGCGTGACCATCCCGATGTCGAGGTGGCGCTGCAGAGTGGTCCCAAGCAACCGATGGCGGCTCGGGTGGCCACCGTGGAAGAACGCGCGGCGTTGTGGCCCAGGGTCGTCGCGGCGTACGACGGCTATGCCGGCTATCAGCGCAAGACCACCCGTGAGATCCCGCTGGTGCTGTTGACGCCGAATCGGTGATGTGCCGCCGAACCGATCATTCGATACGCCAGATCGAATAATCGTGCCCGATGCCGCAGCCCGGGTTTACCCCGCTGCCTGTCGCGGATCCCTCGACCGCGCCGAAGATGCCCGCTGCCCGAATACGCCGCCGTCGGCCGCGAGAAGTCGGGTTCCGGTAATAGGGCTTTCGGCAGGGGGCTGAGCGCCGAGATGGCAGGGATGCGGGTCTTATCGGCAGACAGCGGCGGTCCCAGTGGACCGTCGGGCTCCTCGACAACTACGACACTGAACCGTCGACACATCTGATGGCAGTTCGGAGTTGATGTCGACCTCGATGGCCTCGGTAGAAACTGATGTTCTCGCTGTGGGCTGGCGGGATGTGGGCTCACATGTCGGCGCTGGCGCTCGCGGCACCCGAGTCCTGTAACCGTGAATGCTTCACCCGCAGTTCCGCGGGGATTGCAGTGTGATTACGCTGCCGAACTGCAATGGGACCGGACGCTTTTGTAGGTAGCAGGAATACCGGTGCGGGGGAGAGAATAGATGCTTGATGTTATGTGCCGTTGGAATAGGGGCAGTCCGCCGAAATCTCTGCCTCGATATCCGATTCGTGACCAGGGACTCGATGAAACCCACGGTAACGACCAGCCCGGAATCTTTGGGGCGAGCCGACCTCGGGCCGCCGCCACGTACCGGAGTGTCCGTGAGCGATACCACTGCTTCGGTCACCGAAAAGCCGAGCCACGCTGGGCCGCATCGCTGGGGCTTCGGTATCGACGTGGGCGGTAGCGGCGTGAAGGGCGGCGTCGTCGATCTCGGCACCGGGCATTTGATCGGCGACCGCTTCAAACTCCCGACCCCGCAGCGGGCCACTCCGGAGGCTCTCGCCGACACGATCCGCGAGGTGGTGAAGCACTTCCAGTGGGACGCGCCGCTTGGCGTCACCTATCCGGGTGTGGTCAGCGGCGGCGTAGCCCGTACCGCCGCGCACCTCGACAAGTCTTGGATCGGAGTGAACGCCCAGGAGGTGATCAGCGCCGAACTCGGCGGACAGCCGGTGACCCTGCTCAATGACGCCGACGCGGCGGGATTGGCCGAAGTCCAGTTCGGTGCCGGCAAGGACAACGACGGCGTCATTGTGCTGCTGACGTTCGGCACCGGCATCGGTTCGGCGGTGATCCATAACGGGGTGTTGTTGCCCAACACTGAATTCGGTCACATCGAGGTCGGCGGAATCGAGGCCGAGCGTCGGGGCGCCACGTCGGTCAAGGAAAGGCACGCCTGGAGCTACAAGCGGTGGGCCCCGGAGGTGACGAAGGTGCTGGTCGCCATCGAGAATGCGATCTCGCCCGACCTGTTCATCGCCGGTGGCGGGGTCAGCCGCAAGGGCGACAAATGGATTCCGTTGCTGAAGAACCGCACGCCGGTGGTGGCCGCCGCGTTGCAGAACACCGCGGGGATCGTAGGGGCAGCAGCGGCTTCGGCTCCGTGAACTGGGCGCACGGCCGGCGTGGGACAAGAGCCGGTTGTAGAAAACAGATCAGCCGAATGTCGGTACGCGGCTTGATCGTTGGCGAGTAGTGCCCGAATGATGCACGTGGTGCGTACGCCAGACGGCGGCCGGTTGGGCATCGCGATGCTCGTGGAATGATCCAGCCGCTAGGTGGTCCGGGGGCCTCGGCGCCGAACGCACCGCGGAGGTCGGTCCGTGACAAGCCTCACTCGAGGAACCATTGATGGTGACTTTTTGGTGTTCTTTTGGTGACGGTCCGGTAGAGCGAAACAGGCCCAACCGTGATATTGGGCCTGACCTGCTAATTTGGGTGCGCCATCAGGGACTTGAACCCCGAACCCGCTGATTAAGAGTCAGCTGCTCTGCCAATTGAGCTAATGGCGCTTGCTCCGTGTTCTGGTGCGGGACAAACATTAACAGGCCGGAGGCGCAGAAGTGAAATCGATATCTGACCTGGGGTGCGAGGCGAGTTGTCGAGCGGTGTTAACAAGTGGTGGGGCGGTGGGGATCTAACCGGAGAACTTGCCTGCGCTGAGCTGGCGTGTGGCTTGGATCAGGTTGCCGAGCTGGCAGAATGGCGGGACGTGGTCTCGACCGATCCCGCCGGCGCGGTGGGTTGAGCTAGTTGTCGGTCGGATCCGAAGCCATCGGTGCGCTTGCTGCGCACCGGGACTTGAAACGGGGTTGAGATGAGCGTTGCGCAGGGTCGACGGCGGTCGATGAGGATGGTCACCACACCCCTGATTGTGTTCGCCGTGTCGGCGCTGACGTTGTCAGCGTGCTCGTCCTCGGGCGGCACGGACGCCGCGCAGGTCGCCATCGACCGTAACCCCATCACGGAACTGATCAAGCCGAAGCTGCTGTCCCCGGTCAAGGATGGTGAGGTGGGGGTGTCGCCCGGCGTACCGATGACCTTCAAGGTCGATGACGGCAAGTTCACCACCGTGACGTTGCTGAATCCACAGGGCGAACCGGTGAGCGGCAAGCTGGCCGCCGACGGCAGGTCGTGGGAGACCACCGAGGTCCTCGGCTACGGCAAGGCCTACAAGCTGCGCGCCGACGCGATCGGCCTCGGCGGTGCGAATTCCGCCACGCTGGGCTTCACCACCAGCTCACCGGACAGTCAGACCCATCCCTATCTGCTGCCGGGTGAGGGCGAGGTGGTCGGTATCGGGCAGCCGGTCGCGGTCCAGTTCGACGAGAACATCCCCGACCGCAAGGCCGCCCAGGACGCGATCAAGATCATCACAGAGCCCGCGGTGGATGGCGCGTTCTACTGGGTGAACAACCGTGAGGTCCGGTGGCGGCCGGAACGCTTCTGGGCGCAGGGCACCAAGGTCACCATCGACGTGAACGTGTACGGCAAGGACCTCGGCGACGGCCTGTTCGGTCAGGAGAACATCCACTCGTTCTTCACCGTCGGTGACGCGACTGTCTTCACCGCCGACGACAACACCAAGGAAGTGACCGTCGAGCAGAACGGTCAGGTCGTGCGGACCATGCCCACCTCGATGGGCAAGGACAGCTCGCCGACCGACAACGGCATCTACATCGTGAGCGACCGGTTCGACAAGATCATCATGGATTCGTCGACCTACGGTGTGGCGGTGACCTCGCCGAACGGCTACAAGACGCCGGTCGACTACGCGACCCGAATCTCCTACAGCGGCATCTTCTTCCACTCGGCGCCGTGGTCGGTAGGGCAGCAGGGGTACTCGAACACCAGCCACGGCTGCCTGAACCTCAGTCCGGCGAATGCGCTGTGGGTCTATCAGAACGCCAAGCGCGGTGACATCGCTATCGTCAGGAACACGGTGGGTGGCACCTTGTCGGGTGTCGACGGCCTCGGTGACTGGAACATCCCGTGGCCGGAGTGGAAGGCGGGCAACGCCGACGTGCGCTGACGACCGCGTGAACCCAAGATGTGCTGGGGGCCTTTCGATGTCCAGAGACGGTGTCAGGGGATGACGGGACCGGCCGTGCCTGGGCAGGTGAGGTTCGCGTTGAACGCGCTGCCCACCGCGGCGCACAGCAGTGGGCCGCCGAAGAGGAGTTTCTCGAACGCGGCCGATGCCGCGCCCGAGGAGCCGGTGCCCGAGGATCCGGTAGTGGTCACCCCGCCCGCCGATCCAGTGCTGCTCGATCCGGTCGAGGATTCCAGTCCGGTCGATTCCAGCGGGGTTCCGAGATCCGCGGCTGCGGTCCCGGTAGCTGTGGTCAGCAATGTGGCGCCGACAAGGGCGGCGATAACCGTGGCACGCATCACGAACTGTCGTCTTTCTCGTCAACCAGGGTGATGCCTGGCGACACCTCTCCTCGGGCCGAAGTCTACGGAGTGAAAACGACGTATGTCACAAATTCGTGGAAGAAGTCGCCGAGGCGCTCGGCGTGTGCTCCGCACGTAACCTTCTGGCGCACAGGCATACACAAAAACGACTCAGGAGGGCGCTGGGGCACAGGTGTTGCGCGATGACGGACTGTCACGCCACGAGTTGCTCGACTTGCTTCGGCCGCCCCATTCTCGCCCAGCCTGTCGACTCATCACCAGATCCAGCGAACTGACACCTGTAGGACAAGCAGGTCGCGGGAGTCCCCCGATGACGGGACTACCCTCAGCTTCACCGTTGCCGAATGGTCTGCTCTCACCGCAGGTGTTGGCGAGTTCGCGGCGGTCTGACAGGTAGTGGCACCAAATCTCAGGGTCTCACGCCTCGCAGTGCCGGTTCTGGGTTGCCGCCGCGCGCGGTGGACCGCCAGACCGTGGCATGCTCGCGAGCATATGCTTCCAGGGACCGCGCTGGATGCCCGGTGATGCGTTCGACCGTATCGGTCAGCAGCGCGTTCGCGCCGTCGCGAATCAGCGTGAATAGGCCCAGTTGCCAAGTGATGGAACGGTCGTCCAGGCCGGCGTCGTGCAGCTCCTGCGCGAATTCGTCGGCGGTCAGCGCGGTGTAGCGCAGCTCTCGGCCTGCCGCGTGGCCGAGGATACCCATCGCACTCGCGTGGCTCAGGCGTTCTGGGCCGGTAATGATATGGATCTGACCCGTGTGACCGTCCTGGGTGAGTGCGGCTGCGGCCACTTCGGCAATGTCACGGGTGTCGACGAAGCCCACTGTGGCATCGGCGGCGGGAAGCCGCAGCTGTGCGCCGTCGCGCAGGGTTGCGGTGAAGGCGCCTTCGCCGAAGTTCTGCTGGAACCAGTTGGGCCTCAGGATGGTCCACTGCTTGCCCGATGCACGCACGGACGCTTCCCATGCCTGCATCGGCACCGCGTCGGGCAGCATATCGGCGCCGAGCACCGATAGCAGGACGACCCGCTCGACTTGCGGAGCGGCGGCCAGCAGGGCATCAAGGAGTTCGGCCGCGTCGGGTGCGGCGTACGGGCCGACGACGTACAGTCCGTCGACGCCGGACAGTGCGGCCGCCCAGGTGCCGCGATCTGCCCAGTCGAAGCGGACCGGCTCGACACTTTCCGATGCGGCAGCTGGGTTCCGACTGGCCGCACGCACTTTCACACCCTGCGCCACCAGGGCATCGACGACGGGCTTGCCGGTCTTGCCGGTCGCTCCGAGCACCAGAACAGTCATTTCGTTCTCCTTTGATCCGTGATCGATCTTCTGAGAACAACCTATGCGCGCCATCGCGGACTGTGAATAACTAAGAATCCGGACTTTATGTCTGTACGTCCGGCTATCCGGATAGTCGGTGTAGTGTGACGCGATATGGATGTCCTTTCGGACGCGCTCGCCGCGATGCGCACCGGGCCGACGCGGTCGGCACGCACCGACGTGTGTGCCCCCTGGGGACTGCGCTTCCCCGCCATCACCGGCACCATCTTCCATGTCGTGCTTCAAGGCACCTGCTGGCTGCTGCCGGACAACGCCGCTCCGCTCGCTCTGGGCCCCGGCGACGTGGTCTTCCTTCGGGAGGGCAGCGCGCACTCCCTCGCCGACACTCCGAACGCGACACTGACCGACTTCGTCCCCGAACGCACCGACCCCTCCGCCGCGATCGGCCACGTCCACATCGCCGGGCCTGGAGCGCACGCGATTTTGCTGTGCGGCGCTTACCAACTCGATCGAATCCGGCCGCATCCCTTGATGCGCGAGCTTCCCGCACTGCTGCATCTGCCAGCACGTCCGGTCCAGCGTGCTGATCTCGGCCGGATCGTCGAACTGCTTGCCACCGAGTTCGATCAGGACCGGACCGGCCGGGACGGAATCGTACCCGCGCTGGTCGACGCGCTGCTGCTTTACATCTTGCGCGCCTGGGTGGACGACTGCGCCGCGACCGGTACCGGCGACCCGGTATCGTCGGGATGGGCTCGGGCACTGAGTGATCCGGCAATCAGCCGAGCCCTGCGCGATATGCATGCGCAACCGGCGCACCCATGGACCGTGGCCGAACTGGCGACCAGAGCCGACATGTCCCGAACGGTATTCGCCGAGAGATTCACCGCGCTGGTAGGCGAACCGCCGGTGGCATATCTGACCTGGTGGCGGATGACCAGCGCCGGGCGGTTGCTGCGCGAATCCGATGCCCCGCTCAGCTCCATAGCCCAAAGTGTTGGGTACACCTCCGAGTTCGCCTTCGCCAAAGCGTTCAAGCGCGAATTCGGCCTCCCGCCAGGCCGATATAGGCATGTAGAGGGCCTCGAGGTACTTCAGGCGGAGCAGTCTGCCCGATGAGAGCCAACGACTGGCGACGGTCAGCCAGTCAACGGAGGGGCGGAATCTCGAGATCGTGCCCAACTGGCCGAGCTGCCGGATACACGGAAATGCTTTCTGCGGGAAGAGGATTTCCCGAACGGGTGTGGGCGGTGCCGATCCGGAACCGGTTGCCCTCGGCATGCTTTGTCGACGGCCGCGGGGGCGGTGGCATGCGTGCACCCCGCCCTCGGACCTGGTCAATCTTGTCAGGCGGAAGTCTGCGACCACTGTTCGGCGGGTGACTTGCCGGGCTGCGGTCTGCCGATCAGCGCGAGGGGCATGTAGAAGGTGACCTGGCCGATCGCCAGCGCCAAAGTGGTCAGCGCTTTGTCGTCATAGTGCTCGGCCGCCTGGGCGTAGAGCTCGTCGGAGACCCGCTCGCCGTGCGTCGACGGCTGGAGCACGCCCTCCACCAGCCCGAGCGCGGCGCGCTCGGGCTCGGTGAAGTAGGGCGCGTCCCGCCAGGACGCCACCGCGGTGATCCGCTCCTCCGTCTCGCCGGCTCGACGTAGGGTGCCGGTGTGTAGCACGGTCAGGTAGGTGTTGCCGACGATCTGACCGGCACGCAGCTGCATCAGGGCGATCGTGGCCCTCGGCACCGAGCCGTTGCTGGTGACCTTGAACAACGCCCCGGTCAGTTCCCGCAACTCTGGAACCTGCTCAACCGGGTTGGGCAGTCGTGAACCCATTTCTCCTCCATAACTATCTGTTGTTTTCGGATGTCCGCCGGCGGATCGCGGCGTGACGAGTGACCGCGCTGCGATAAGCGCGGTATTGAATGACCGCGAACGGTCAGGCGGCGGTATTCGGACTCCAGTAGTCCGGGGCTACGTAGGTGGGCTGCCACCAGGTGTCGTGGTCCAAGCCGCCTGCCCGGGTGTCTATCGGTCCGGTGCATGGCGGCGACGCCGTGGCCGCAGCCTCACATGAGGTTGATCGGGGGATGCGTGGCAGCGGTGGTGGTATAGCGCTGCCGGTAGCGGTCGGGGGTGGTGGACAGTCGCCGCGCGATGACCCTGTGCAGCGTCTTGCCGTGCTTGTAGCCGACTATGCGGGCGATCGCATCGACAGTGAGGTCGGTGCTCTCCAACAGACCGCGGGCCGCCTCCACCCGCAGGGTCTCGATGAACTGCGCGGGAGTGGCGCCCGTTTCGGCGCGGAACGTTCGCGCGAAGGTGCGCTCGCTCATGCCGGCCCGACTGGCCAGCGCTGCGATCGTCAGGTCCTCGGCCAGGTGCTCGGGCAACCATTGCTGCACCGCCCGGATCGACGGTGTCCGAGCGGGCTGGCTGCGCAGCTGCGCGCTGTGTTGCTCCTGCCCACCCGCCCGCCGTACGAAAATCACCAGTTGGCGGGCTATGAACTGCGCGATCTCGGTGCCCAGATCGGCCTCGACCAGCGCCAGCGCCATGTCGATGCCCGCACTGACCCCGGCGGAGGTCCACCGATTGCGGTCGTGGACGAAAATCCGGTCCGACTCCACCGTTACCAGCGGAAATGCGCGGGCCAGATGATCGCAGGCACCCCAATGCGTGGTGGCTCGGTACCCGTTCAGCAGCCCCGCCGCGGCCAGCACCAACGCGCCCGCGCACACCGAGGTGATCCGCTGGGACCGTCGCGCGAGCGCAGGCAGCTGCCGCGCGACCTCTGACGACGTCTTCGGCACGAACGCCCCCATACCCCCGACTACCAACAGCGTGTCGATCGCGTCGGTGGTGGCGGCCAGCTGCTCCAGCGCTTGGTCGACAGCGAAACTGGCCCCACCCGGGAGTTCGATACTCCGGCCGCCCGGCGACACCGTGATCAGCCGGTACGCCGGAGTGCCCACTGCATAGTTGGCCGCGGCCAACACGTCCAGCGGACCTGCCAGGTCGAGCAGCTGGAAACCGTCGTAAACGACCAGCACGACAGTTCGGGTAAGCACGTCGACATTATGGTCGCTGCCTGCCCCATGCTGGGGCCGCAGCACATGGCGGGGGCCTGTCGGACCGGCACCGCGATCGCAGGCCGGCCACAAGGTGGAGGTGGACATCCGGTCAGCCGACCCGATCTTGGTGCACCGTGGTCACGAGGAAGCGGAGAATCAGTTCCACTGTGGCATCGGGATTTTCTGAATGCAGGTAGTGGCCGCCCGCCATGGTGGCGAGCTGTCCGAGACCTGGCGGCATCGCGGAGATGACTGCCTCGCCCTGAGCCGTCGGATCGACGAAATCCGGGTCCAATGTGCCCATAACCACCAGCGCTGGGCAGGCGACATTGGGCAAATGCGCCTGGGCGTCAGCCGGCGTCGACTTGTTTGTCTTCATGAATTCCGCCATCCGCCCCGGTTCCCGCAATATGGCCGCCAACTCCGCCGTATACGCGGCATAGTCGGCCGGCTTAGTCGGGTAGGCCAAGTCGAGGTAGCGAAGCCACCATCGCAGGCTTCCTGCAGCCGTCATACCGAGCCGCAGCGCTGCCTGCCGATATCGGCGCACCGTGAACAAACTCGGCACGCTGAACTCTTGGACCAGCGTGAACGGGTTGATCTCCACCACGCCCGCGACCAGATCGGGCGCAGTCGCCGCGGCGATCGTCGCCCCGCCACCGGAGATCGAATGTCCGACGATCACCGCCGGACCGCCGAAGTGCTGGATCACCCCGACCATATCCCTGGCAATATCGGTCCGACTGATGGCCGCCCGGCCGGTCTCCGACACCCAGTCCATGGACGACTGGCCATGCCCCCGGATATCCATATTGACCACCCGGTAGCCTGCCGCCGCCACCCGCGGCGCCACGGCCCGGTACGCCTGGCGGTGGTCGCCCATGCCGTGCGCCAACAGCACGAGCGGCCCCTCGCCAAGCGCGTCGTACGCGATCCGGCCACCGGACAACTCCACAAATTCGGTCACTGCTCTGCCTCTCTTGGATTCCCTGCAGGTCAGGGACTCACTGTGATGACCGAAATTGAACGGCAGAACGCGGCGGAGATCGAGGACGGCGGCAGACCCGATCACCGAGTCGGCAGGAATCGTCACCCGATCAGGGTGAGTCACCGTCGGGGCTCGCGGTATCCGCTGGTGGCCGGCCAGATGACCATCACGGGTAGCGGAGTCGACCACGACGTCCGACTCGGTTTCGATGCCGACGAACAGGCGAGCTTTTATGAACGGGCCGACCGCGCAGGTTCGCGACACTGACGGGTCGGGAGAATGCGTCCCCTCATGTACGCATTCTCCCTGATGAACCGTCACACCCGATTCCCGGGGCTGCGGTCGGCTACCGGTTGGGGCGTGCTCGACAGTGACGCTTCGACTTCGTCGGACTCGTGCGGATGTTATCGAGCAGCCAAGGCGGCTTGTTGCCCCGCGATCCGCCCGAAGACCGATCCGTTAGTGAGCCCCGATCCGCCCGGGTAGTTGAAATAGAAGATTCCGCCGACGATCTCGCCGGCGGCGAACAAGCCCGGAATCGGAACCTGGTTGCTATCGATGACCTGCGCGTCGTTGTTTATGCGCAGGCCGCCGAAGGTGAAGGTGATGCCGCATGTCACCTGGTACGCCTCGAACGGGCCATCGTCGAGTGTGTTGGCCCAGTTCGTCTTGCGCACGGCGAGGCCGGTCGTGCCGCGGCCGTCCTTGACGTTGGGGTCGAACGGCGTGTTCGTGTCGACTGCCGCGTTATAGGCGCGGATCTCGTCGAGGAAACCTTGCGGGTCTACGCCTTCGAGCTTTGTCGCGAGCGCCTCCAGCGTCGATGCGGTCACCTTGGTGACCTGGCGGATCCGGTACTCGTCGCGCAGCAGGTGCGTTACCTTCTGGTCGAAGATCTGCCACGCCATCTGTCCTGGCTGCTCGAGAATCCGCCTGCCGTACTTGGCATAGGTGTAGTTCCGGAAGTCGGCGCCTTCGTCCAGGAACCGGCGACCGTCGGCGTTGATCATGATGCCGAAGGGGTAGCTGTGCTTCTGGAAGTTGTCGCCGATGGCCAGATCGCCGAATTCCGGAGCATTGCGCTCCCAGCCCACGGCGTGGCAGCCCGACCAGTTGCCGGTCGGGCTCGCCCCGATCTCCATCGCCATCCGGTGCCCGTCGCCGGTGTTGTACATCGTGCCGCGAACCTTCGCCAGATCCCACGACTGCCCGAGGTATCGGGTTCGCCATTCGGCGTTGGCCTGGAATCCGCCCGATGCGAGGATGACGGCGTCAGCTCGTTGCTCGCGAGTCTGTCCGTTGTGCTTGACCACGACACCTGTAACGCCCGTGTCGTCGGTCAGCAGGGTGGTTACGTGGGAGTCGTACTCGATCTCGACGCCTTCGCGTTCCGCGCTCTTGACCAGGTAATCGACGAGGCCGGGGCCACCACCATTGACCTCGACGGTCAGCCCGCCCCAGAACTTGAACCGCCCTTCGACTTTGAACGCTTGGCGTCCGTATATCGGTATGAACCGCACGCCTTTCTCCCGCATCCAGAGCAGCGTCGGGTAGCTGTTCTCCACCAGGACGCTCGATAGCTCGGGGTCGGTCCGGTATTCGGTCACCCGCGCCAGATCATCGAGGAAGTCTTCAGTGGAATACGACCCGAAGTCAGTGGTGGCGACCTCCTCGTCGGTCAGGTCGGGTATCAGCCGACGAAGGTCGTCCACACCGTTGTATGCCACCCGCATCGCCCCGGCCGTGAAGGCGGTGTTGCCGCCACGCAGTGTCCGGCCAGCGCGCTCGAGGACCAGAACCTCGGCTCCCTGCTCACGAGCCGACAGCGCTGCGCAGAGCGCGGCGTTCCCGGCCCCGACCACGATCACACGTTTCGCGTTCATCCTTTTCGCAATCCTTTCCACATCGGTATCTCCGGCGAATCGCGCCGGGGTGTTCGTTCGGGAGCGATCGCTTTAATGTATACCAATGTATTCTCGTGTATACAAACGTTGACAATATGTATACATCTGAATACTCTACGTCCTGTGAGGTCCGACACCCAGTTCTGAGATCGGTCGGCAAAGGCTGGTTTTACGTGGTCAGGGGCGAACGCGGAACGGTGCGAGCCGTCCAGTTACAGTCGCATTCGAAGGAGAGCACCGCATGATCAACGAAGACCCGGCTCCGGGCGCAGACATGTTGCCAGGGACGGCAGCGGCACCCCCGACCATGCGCGAAGCGTCCAAGGTGGCGCGGGCGGCGTTTGTCGGCACCACCATCGAATGGTTCGACTTCTACCTCTACGCCAGCGCCGCCACCCTCGTTTTTCCGGAGAAGTTCTTCCCTGGCCTCGGGCCATCGGGCGGCGCACTCGCTTCGTTCGCCACACTTGCCGTTGCCTTCGCGGCGCGGCCGGTCGGCGGCGTGATCTTCGCGCACTTCGGTGACCGGGTCGGCCGCAAGGCGACGCTGGTTGCGTCGCTGTTGCTGATGGGTGTGAGTACGTGTCTGGTTGGGCTGATTCCTACCTACGAGACGATCGGCGCGCTGGCGCCGATCACGCTGGTGCTGCTGCGGTTCATTCAGGGAGCTGCGGTCGGCGGCGAATGGGGCGGTGCGGTATTGATGGCGACCGAGTTCGCGCCACCGACCAAGCGGGCGCGGCTTTCCAGCTGGCCGCAGCAGGGCGTGACCGCGGGCCTCATCCTGTCCACGGCTGCCTTGCTTGTCATCACCACGACAATTCCGAGTGCGGCCTATCTCGACTGGGGCTGGCGGATCCCGTTCATCGGAAGCGTCGTCCTCATCGCGGTGGGGCTGGTCATGCGCTTGAAGGTCCGCGAGTCGCCGGTGTTCGCGGCCGCCCGACAAGCCGCGCAGGACGAATCGCACACTCAGCTGCCCATCCTCGAGGTATTCCGTAACCACACCCGCAAGACGGTCCTGGCCTCGATCACCTATGTCGCCGTGAGCACGACGTTCTACGTAGCGTTCGTCTACTTGCTCTCGCACGCGACCAGCGACCTCGAGATCAGCAAGCCCGCGGCGCTGACGGCGATCCTGGTTGCGGCGTGCTTCTACTGTGTCGGGATCATGCTGTCGGCGTGGATCGCGGATACGTGGGGACGTCGCCCCGCGTTGCTCATCGGTCTGCTCGGGACGCTGGTGACGAGTCTGCCCATGCTCATGCTGGTCCAGACGGGTGAGCCGGTCTGGTTCGCGGTAGGCCTGTCGATATTCGCTGTTCTTGTGGGTGTCGCTTACGCACCGACCGGCGTCTACTTCGCCGAGCTCTTCCCTACGGCCATCCGGTACTCCGGCATGACCGCGACGAATCAGGTGGGCTCGCTACTCGGCGCCGCCATCGCCCCCTTCGTCGCCGCCGCGCTCTATCAGGCGTTCGGCATGGTCGCCGTGGGTATCTACTTGATCATGGTCACCGCCGTGAGTGCTGTGGCTGTGGTGCTTCTCGGGGAAACTCGGGGTACGGAGATCGAGCGATGACCGTCGCGGGTGCGCTTGCCCGCGCATGTGCCACGGTGAGCGCACTCGATCTCGACCAGGTTCCGCCCGAATCGATCGAGAAAGCCCTGCGGATCATCGCCGACTGCATCGCGGTGTCCGTGGCCGGCTACCGGACCGAACCGATGGCAGCGCTGGTCGAAGCTGATACGAAATCCGGTCTCGTCAGCGGGCGCGCGGAGCGGAATCGGTCCCATCGATCGACGGTATGGGGCGGTGGGCAAGCACCGGCCCACCACGCGGCGTTCCTCAACGCGACAGCGGGAAGCTTCCTGGAGCTCGACGAAGGCATGCGACCGACCGGTCATCCCGGCATGCAGGTCGTCCCCGCGGCGATCGCAGTCGCGCAGGACGTGCACGCGTCCGGTGCGGATCTGTTGCGCGCGGTGATCCTCGGCTATGAACTCTGTGCTCGATTGTTCCGTGCTATCCGTCTACAGCCGCTCGCGCACCCGCACGGCCACGCGGGTGCACTCGGTGCGGCGCTGGCGGTCTCGGTGTTGCGCGGTACGGATGCCGAAGCGGCCACGGCGATCGCGTCGACGCTGCCGCTGGCTTCCACCTGGCAGGCTTGTTACGACGGTGCGACCGCGCGCAATGCGTACATGGGGCATGCTGCCGCGGTGGGTGTGCGGGCCAGTGATCTGGCGGGCGCGGGCTTCACCGGTTCCTTCGCGTCTTTCGGGGTTTCGCTCGGTGAACTGCTCGGCGACGGTCTCGATGAAGCGCCGCTGGTCGACCGGGTGCGGTACGAGGCATTGGCGATCGATGCGGGTTACTTCAAGGTGCACAGTGCTTGTGCGTTGACACATACCGCCATCGATGCCGCGCTCGACATCGTCGAGTCGGGGCCACTCGCCCCGGATTCGATCACGAGGGTGTGGGTCGAAACCGTTGCGGCGGTACGCAAGGTCGATATTCGCGCGGCGCCGAACGACCTGTCCTGCCGATTCTCCGTTTCATACGCGGTCGCGACGGCGCTGTGCACCGGGACGAGCGGCCCCGCTGCATTCGTTTATCGTTCGGATATCGCCGCGGTTGCCCAGCGGGTCGAGGTGCGGGTGGATCCACAACTCGAACAACGCTGGCCCGCATCGTCACCGGCCCGGGTGCGCGTCGAAGTAGGCGATCAAGTCCTCGAGTCCCTGGTCGAGAATCCTATCGGCCACCCTCCTCGCGCCCTGTCTCGGGAAGAGCACTTCGCGAAGTTCGCCGGTGCGATCTCGGATCCGGACCGTGCCCGCGACGCGTGGGCGCGGATCATGGATCTACGGCGGCTGCCCGACGTCGACTCGCTGTTGGCATGGTGATCACATGACTGAGCAGATGTTGAGCGTCCTGGGTATGGGCGGCACGATCTCGACGGTCCCCGGCCCCGCCGGTGCTGTCCCGCGGATCACCGCGAACGAGCTGGCAAGCTCGCTTGGCGTGGATCGAATTCGCTCGAAGGACGTCTTCACCCGATCATCGCGCGAGATCGGACCCGAGCAGGCATGGACTCTGGCCGCCGCGATCGAGGACGAAATCCATTGTGGCGCTACCGGTGTAGTCGTGACCCACGGGACAGACACGATCGAGGAGACCGCTTACGCGCTCGCTCTGCTTGTCGCGGCTCGCATTCCCATCGTCCTCACCGGAGCCATGCGCCCGCCGCATATGCCCGGCGCTGACGGACCCGCGAACCTGCGTGCCGCGGCCAGCACGGCGTCGTGTGCGGAGCTGGCCGGGTACGGCCCGGTCGTGGTGATGCACGACGAGATCCATCTCGCATCGCTGGTCAGCAAAACCCACGGGGTCGGTGTCGCCGCGTTCACCTCGCCTGCGGCAGGGCCGGTCGGGCGAATCGTCGAGAACGAGCCGCTGCTTCTCCTCGGGCCACCGGCCCAGGTGGCCCTGCTGTCTCGGCGAGCTGCGCCGACCAAGCGCGTCGAGGTCGTGAGTGTGTGTGGCGGAGACGACGGTCTCGCCGTCGAGAGCGCGGCCGAGCGATCCGACGCGATCGTGCTCGCGGCCACCGGCGCCGGCCACGTGCCCACAGCCGTTGCGGCCGCCGCCGAGAGTGCGATCGCTGATGGCGTCCCTGTGGTATTCACGAGCAGATGTGCCGACGGGCTGACCCTTGCCGAGACCTATGGCGGCTCCGGTTCGGAGACGGCGCTGCTGCGAGCAGGCCTGGTCCGCAGCCGGTTCCTGAGTCCAGCCAAAGCACGACTTCGTCTGCTCTTCGGGCTGTCCGCCGGACTGGAGCCCGACGAACTCTTCCCCTCAGCCGAGAAAGGAACCGTCGGATGACTTCGAGAGATTTCATCGGCTACGGAGCCGACCCGCCGGACGTCACGTGGCCGAACGGGACTCGTGTCGCGGTCAACGTGGTGCTGAACTACGAGGAGGGCAGCGAGCGAAACGTCCTCGACGGCGATAAAGCCCGAGAGACGCTGCTCGAAGCGCACTACTCGGTGCCCGATGGCGACCGCGAACTGTTCGCGGAGTCGACCTTCGAATACGGCAGCAGAGTGGGTGTGTGGCGGGTGATCGACGCGCTCGACGAGGCGGAGGTGACGCCTACGATCTTCGCCACCGCGCTTGCCTTGGAACGCAATCCGGCAGCGACCGAAGCCTTCGTGGCGCGCGGCTGCGATATCGTCGGTCACGGTTATCGCTGGATCCCGCACGCGCACTTGTCCGTCGAGGAACAGCGGCGTGATATCGAGCTCGGTGTGCGGACCATCGGCCGACTTACGGGACGACCGGTCAACGGGTGGTTCACCCGACCACCGAACACCGTTCATACCCGATCCCTGCTCGCTGCCGCTGGAGTGACCTACGACGCGGGCTCGGTCAGTGACGACCTGCCCTACTACGAGGACGTCGACGGGAAGCCATTCCTCATCGTCCCGTACTCCCTGGACGTGAACGACACCAAGTTCTACAAAGGGCAGTTCTTCACCGGACGCGATTTCGCCGAATACGCGATCGACGGTCTGGACACGGCACTTGCCGGGCGTCGACCGACGGTCTACTCCATCGGACTGCACTCCCGGATCATCGGGCGCCCCGCCAGGCTTGCCGGTTTGCGCCGAGTGCTCGATTACCTCGCTTCGCGCGACGACATCTGGATCGCCGGACGAGATGAGATCGCGTCCTTCTGGCGCGACACCTTCCCGCCGACCGAGGGCTGACCACCGGGTTGCTCGGCACATCCCAACGGGGCCTTGTTGTTTGGCGAAGAAAGGCAAGCCGCTCGGTGCAACGGTCGCGACAGCTAGCGTACCCTCGACCCTAGGAGGTCTGATTGAGTACAACCGTATACGAGCGGCTTCGAGGCGCCATCCTCGACGGCACGTTGTCGCCCGGGCAGATCATCTCCGAGAATCAACTCGCGAGCGAGTTCGGCGGCTCGCGTACTCCGGTACGCGAGGCGCTGCACCGCCTCGAAGTCGAGATGCTCGTTGAACGTGTCGGCCGGACGGTACGGGTGCGTGCCACGAGCCCGGAAGAGATTCTCGATATCTACGAGGTGCGCATCACCCTCGAAGGCGCGGCCGCGCGCGGTGCTGCCTTACGCGCGACCGAGCTGGATCGCGCGCGTTTGCGCGCGGCGAGTGCGTCCGTACGCGCGGCCGGAGACGATCCGAGAGAGCGAGCGGCGGCGAACCGGGTATTCCACGAGACACTCTGGCAGGCCAGCCACAGCCCCACTCTGGTCGACCTGTTGGGACGGCTGAACGTCCATCTCATCCGCTATCCGACCACCACACTCGAGGACGATGAACGTTGGCGCACGGTGCTCGTCGAGCACGACGCCATGGTCGAGGCCATCGAGAACCACGACGCCGCGCGTGCGCGGTCGCTCGCCGAATCCCACATGACCGGCGCCCGTGAAGTCCGGCTGAAGATGATGACCCAGCGGGTAGGCGCGACAGGTGCGAATGGGGCCGACAACACCTGATCGAGCTGCCTCGAGCCGTACGACCAGGCGCGTCCACCGCCAAGTGCTGCTGGTGTGGTGGGAACCGATCGAGAACCCTGTGGTCGGGTGTAGTGCGCGAACCTCGGGGGGACGGTTCGCGCACCGCGACGTTTGGGGTGGCTGACGCATCAGCATACGAACCGCGACGTGCTGGTCGATGGCCCGGCGATCGTCATCCGGGCCGTGAGACAACGATCAAGTGGGGCAAGTGCCGCGCCAGAGTGATCCGTTGCGGGATATGTGCGCGGGGGTTCAACTCGGGAGGGGGGTATCAACTAGTACGCCAACCTCTTGCAGCACCGAAAACTGCTGGTCATCGGCAAATAGCGGTGGCGTGACGGTTCTGGTCCAGTTGCCGCAGGTGCGTGCCCTTGGCAGGACACGCAAAACATGGGCAACTGAAAACGCTTGGTCATGGGGGTCAGGGGTTCGAGTTCCCTTAGCTCCACTGAATAGGGAAGCCACAGGTCATCGACCTGCGGCTTTCCTATTGTGTGGCATTGCGCGAACACATTGCCGCCGAACGGCGATAGCCCCAACATCCGCGACCACTTCTTCGCCGAGGCCGGATGGTGGCCTGGTGATCACCGGACCAGGTTCGGGAGCCGCGGGTGGCTATGTGGCGTGGTCAGTGGTCAGCCGCGAGACGGTCCAGCCACTCTCGAAGGAGGTGTTGCTCGGCGGTGGTGAGTGTCGTTTCGTCGGGGAGGGTGGCGCGGAGGGCGCGGGCGGCACCGGCCGGGCCGGTGTCCTGGACGGCCGGTTGTTCGTTGGTGACGGCGGTGACCATGGCCTCTCGGAGGGTGGTGAGCAGGGCCGGGTCGCGGTCGGCTTCCGGGAGGGACAGCCAGGTCAGGACTGCGCCCCGGCCGGTGGCGTGAATGATCCCGGCCGCGAGTTGCTCGTCGACACGTAGCCAGCCGCCTGCGGCGAGGCGGCGGACCCGTCCCCGCAGGATCTTCAGTCCGGCCTGGAACGCGGCTGACTTGGTGCCGGCGGGTTCGCTGTACATGAGGGTGTAGAGCGCGGGGTTGGACAGGCCGAACTCGACCGCGAGGTCCCACCCGGCCCGGAGGTCTTCGATGAGGTCGGCCGGGTCTGGGTCGACGTGTTTGCCGGCGACGAATTTCGCGAAACCGTACTCCGCCACCGCTTCCAGCAGCCCGTCCTTGTCACCGAACAGCCGGTAGATCGCCGGTGGTTGCAACCCTGCTGCGTCGGCGACTGCGCGAGTGGTCACCGCGTCCCGACCCGCACGCTCGAGCAGGTCGGCGGCGGCTTCGATGACGCGCTGCCGGTGCTGTTCACGAGCCGACGCCGTGCCGTCGGGTTCGACGGTGGTCGTGCCGTTCCTGCGTGGCGTGGGCCATGTCATGAATCAACGATAACGCTTGACTGTTTCCAATGAAAGTATCATTGTTAACGTATTGATGTTTCCAATGGAATCAAAATGGAGAACAGCATGATCATCGTGACCGGAGCCACCGGGCTGCTGGGCCGTCGGATTGTCGAGAGCCTGCTGATGCGAGAGCCCGCCGACCGAGTGGGTGTGAGCGTCCGCGACCCGCGAAAGGCGCAGGACCTGGCCGATCGCGGAGTACGGGTGCGACAGGGCAGCTTCACCGACCCGGACAGCCTGTCCCACGCTTTCGAAGGTGCAAGCCAGGTGCTCATCGTGTCGGTCGACAAGCTCGGTGCGGAAGCCATCCGACAGCACCGGGCGGCCATCGACGGTGCCGTCGCGGCCGGCGCACGCCGCATCCTCTACACCAGCCATATGGGCGCCGGCCCGACCTCGCAGTTCGAGCCCTGCCGCGACCACGCCGCCGACGAGGAGGTGCTGCAGGCCTGCGGCGTGCCGTACACCTCGCTCCGCAACGGGTTCTACGCCGCCAGTGCACTGCGGTTCTTCGGACAGGCCGCCGAGACCGGACAGCTCGTGTTGCCCGCGGATGGGGCGGTGAGCTGGACCGCGCACGCCGACCTCGCCGACGCCGCCGCGGCGGTCCTTGCCGAGGAAGGCCGATTCGACGGTCCCACACCGCCATTGACCGCTGCGCAGGCCATCGACTTCGACGAGATTACCGCCCTCGCGGCCGAGCTCACGGGCCGAACCATCAAGCGCGTCACCGTATCCGACGAGGAATTCCGGCAACAGATGGCGAGCTACGGCGTCCCGGCCGAGCAGGCGGACCTGATGGTGGATATCTTCGCCGCCAGCCGAGCCGGTGAATTCGCCACGGTCGACCCGACATTGGCGAAGTTGATCGGCCGCGAGCCGATCAGCTTCGATACGGTTCTGCGCGAGGCGCTGTCGGCGAGCTGATTGCTCTGCGCTACTGAGGGCCTGCGTCCTTCGAGCGGAGCCGCTGTCCGCCCCACCGTCAGCACGGAACTCCGGGACGAATATCCGCTAGCCGCATACCGAGCGAACGACCCGAGCTGACGCTGGGGATGTTGCGCGGTGGTCTCCGATGCGCCAACGGAGCGCTCGTTGCCGACAACTTGGCGAGATCAGCAGGTTAAGCCGTGGGTTTCACATGGCGAGTGCCTACCGGCACGATCCGAATCACCGGCCCTTCGACCGTCAGAGGGTTCGCGTTGTGGAGCATTTGGCCGACCATTTGGGTCGATAGTGGCATTGATCAGGGACTTTGTATCGAGCCCCTCACGGGAGTGGGGCCCGCTCTTCTGTGGGTTTTCCTTGTTCAGTGGCCCGTTTTCGTGTTCTATTCCCGCAGGGTGTTTTGCTTTCGCCTGGTGTTGATCGGTTCAGGAGTCGTTGGTGTTCGGCTGGCTGACTAAGTGTGTGGGTCTGCTTGCGATTCTGTGGACACCAGGACCGGGCTCGTCCGTGGGTGTCGCGGGTACGGACGCCGCGTTCGCGCAGCCGTTTTAGCACAGTGACCGGATCAACGGCGAGGTTTCGGGCGACTCGGACGAGGGACCATCCTCGGTGGTAAAGGTCGATTGCTTCGTCAACTTGTCCGGGGGACAGGCCACGCCGCCGCATCGGAATGTTGTGCCGATGGAGGATCGCGCCGACGGTTCGGTGGTCGATACCGAATCTGTCTCCCAGCTCGTATGTCATCGCGCCCGCAATATGGTTCACATATCGCTGAGTCTGGCTGCGTCGCAGCCAGACTCACCTGTACAGCCCGGCGGCCGGGGATCGCTCAGCCCGCAGAGGGGTTTCCGGGCGGCCGGTCGTCAAGGGCGCACTGCAAGTCGGTGTTGATGCGTTCGGCCTCGACGAGCTGATCCTCGAGGATCACGATCCGACACGCCGCATCCAAGGCGTCACCCGCATCGACGAGCTCGCGCACGCGCCCGGCGATACGTAGCTGGTAGCGGGAGTAGCGGCGGTGCCCACCTGCCGATCGCTGCGGGGTCAACAGTTCGGCCGCGTCCAGGGCGCGCAGGAACGCTTGGGTGACGCCGAGGATCTCGGCGGCGCGTCCCATGCTGTAGGCGGGGTAGGTGTCGTCATCGAGCTTGTCGGCGGCGCTGGTTTTGTCGGTGGGGTCGGGGTTCGGTTGCTGCACAGCGCCTCTCGGGGTTTCAACGCCAACAGGCCCCGGCGCATGTGCGCCGGGGCCTTGGGTCTGTGAAAAGGGTGGTGATATCAATTCTGCTCATCGACCGCGTGGGCCGATGTCCTACACCGCTCCCGACACTTCCCGGGAAGCGGAACCGATAAATGACTTCTCAGTGAGCACCACCTCCTGGATCGTCGGGTTCTAACCTGCCTACTTTTGGGTCTTGCTCTTCTTCCGTGCTTCTTCGCCCCTCCCGGCGGTCCGGCCGACTACACCGGATTAGCGCCTCCGCCGGAAGGGACGGCGGAACTTCATTGATCCGGGCAGCTCACCTGCCCGGCCACTGGACTTATCAATTCGAACGACAGTGACTGTATATCAGCCGTCGTGGAATGTCTACACCCGACACAACAGATTTTCGACTACCGGTACATGTGCTTATTTGCGCTGGTAGACGGGGTTGCGGTAGTGCCTCGAGGGTCACGATCTGGGCGGGGATGCGGGTTTTGCTGCCGTAGAACATCACTGGCGGCGGCAGTCCCGGGCTGGGATCGGCGTTCATGGTTGGTGTTCCTTTTCGGAGTCGCTGAGGTAGCGATAGAGCGTGGAGCGGCTGACACCGAATGCCGCTGCGACAGGGTCGGGTTTCTGCTCGGCGGCGATAGCGGCACGGGCAGCGGCGAGCTGGTCGGCGGTGAGCTTGCGCGGGCGGCCTGCCCGCACACCACGCACGGCGGCGACCTCACGAGCATGGGCGGCGCGCTCGAGCATGAACAGCCGTTCCATGTGCGCGAACAGTGCGAGCAGGGCAACGGCGATTTCGGCCATCGGCGAGGCGTCGCCGGTATCGATCGGGATCGGGTCCAACGACCGCCGACGCGGGGCGTGGTGTGCGGGCTGGCCGGCCGCGGCGAGGTGTTGTCACGCTCGAGGTGGCGGTAAATGGTTTTGCGGGAGACGCCGAAGGTTTGGCCTATCTGGGCGACGGTGTATTTGCGTTTGCCCCGGTCGTCGAGTTCGTCGTACATCTCGCGGGCCTTGAGCGCCTGCAATGGGCTGAGGGCGGCTGGCCGGCCGCCGACTCGTCCTCGGGCGCGGGCGGATTCGAGTCCTTCGAGGGTGCCCGCGTTGATGAGGTCGGCGGTCATTTCGTCCATGGCGGCGATGACATCGAACAGGAATCGTCCGGCAGGGGTGGTGGTGTCGATGCCTTGTTTGAGTACGATGAGGTCGATACCTCGCTCGTGGAGAGCGGCAGCGAGTTCGGTCATGTGCCGCACTGACCGGAACGGCCGCGACAGCCGCGTGATCACCAGTTCGTCACCGATGAGCGTGCGTTCGTGCCGCGGCTACGCGGGGCGTGGTTGCTGGTCGGGTCGCGGCGGCACGGTTGATTCGATGAGTCTGGTCATCGCGATGCGGACGTCGTCCAGGGGTTGGATCGATCGGGCGCCGCGGCTTTGAGCTATCGCGCCCTCGACCGCGCTGACAAGCATGCTCGCGACAGGTTTGGCGACTGCGGGGTCCGCGTCGGCGGAGGTCAGGGCGTCGGCGATTTTGTCGATCCAGGTCGCGAAGGTCGCGGCGGAGGCGGCTTGCACGGCTGGTTCGTTCGGGCCGGCCTGTGCGGCGGCCATGATGGGGCAGCCCATTGCGTAATCGCTGCCGGTGAGGACCTGTTGCCAGTAGTCGATCATCGCCTCGATCCCGGCGGCCGGAGGGTGTGTGGCCAGCAGTTCATCCAGCAGCGTATTGATGGTACGCCCGGCCGCGTAGGTGGCCTGCTCCATCAATTCACTCTTGCCGCCGGGAAAGTGCTGGTAGATGGATTGGCGCGCGGTGTGGCTGTGTGCGAGGAGGTCGCTCAGTCCCGTCGCGTGCACGCCCCGTTCGCACATCAGGGTGATCGCGCTGAGCAGTAGTCGCTCGCGGGGTCCCTTGCTCTTCGCCTGGGTCTCCTTCACACGACCCATCATAGACTGACCGGTCTATGTTCATGTAACCTCTCGTACCACATAGACCGACTGGTCTATGTGGGCTCGGATCGAGGCAAGGGGTTCATCGAGATGCAGGACTGGGACGCGATCGTCGTCGGCAGCGGCATGGGCGGCATGACCGCGGCCGCCTATCTGGCAGGGGCTGGGCGCCGCACACTCGTGCTGGAACAGGGTGATGTGCTTGGTGGGTGCACGCATGTGTTCCGCCGCGAGGGCTATGAGTTCGAAGTGGGTGCTACTCGGTGGCGTCGTCAGGTGTGGATGCCATCGTCTGTAGGGCTCCTTCGTACCGAGTTCGGGCCAATAACCCGGACCGGACCGCGCTTCGTGCTCGTCACGCACCGGCGTCTCT
>NZ_JBKORD010000020.1:0-164284 GCF_046764875.1 Nocardia arseniciresistens | reverse complement strand
ATTCTTGCCACCGACCAACTCGGCCGATGTCCTACACCGCTCCCGACACTTCCCGGGAAGCGGAACCGATAAATGACTCCTCAGTGAGCACCACCTCCTGGATTGCCGGGTTCTAACCTGCGTACTTCTCGGTCTTGCTCTTCTTCCTTGCTTCTTCGCCCCTCCCGGCGGTCCGGCCGACTACACCGGATTAGCGCCTCCGCCGGAAGGGACGGCGGAACCTCATTGATCCGGGCAGCTCACCTGCCCGGCCACTGGACTTATCAATTCGAACGACAGTGACTGTATATCAGCCGTCACGGAATGTCTACACCCGACACAACAGATTTTCTACCACCGGTGCATGTGCTTGTTTGCGCTGGTAGACGGGGTTGCGGTAGTGCCTCGAGAGCGTCGGGTCTCGGTCACCCTGGCAAGAACCGGCGAATTCCAGCCCGGTGTCTGGACGCCCTCGGGGGCTTTTTGCCGATCCTGACCAAACTGCGCTCCACGCTGCGCGCAGAAGGTTCCCAGGCCGGGACCTACGTTCCGTTTACGGCAGGGCAACCAACCAGCGGGCAACACCGCCGTGGTGCGAACAGGTGCCCGCGCGGTGTCGACTGGAGCTGTAGGTGCCGTCCTTGCACTGAGCGGTTGCCCCGTCGGGGGCGACGGTACCCCGCTCCGGGCGCGGGACACACACGCTGTCGACGTTTGCGTATTCGCCTGCACTGCAAGCGATGAAGGCCGGGGCGGCGGCGGCTTGCGGAGCCAAGCCTGAAGCCACACCCACGCCGGCAGCGAAAAGCCAGGTCGCGATCGCGACTCGACGCGGCGGTTTGCGCATTCCGGTAAGACCGCTGTGTCGGCCCGCGTCGCTGTTCATTTGTGAGACTCCCTACAGCAGTTCAACTCTCGGCTGGAGGATGCTCCAGCCGAGAGTTGAAACTAGCGCAGAACCCATCCCGGCCTTCCACATCCCGCTTCGATTAGGGGCTGTGGGTAACAGGCAGACCGGTCTTGGACCTGAATCCCCAGGCGACGCAACTCCTTGACCTGCAAGCGGCACCGCCGCGCGGGGGTGTCTACGACTTCCGGATCGATAGGGCCGCCGCGACGGAGGCTGGCGTGGCCATGTCGTGGGCTGTACGAGAAAGGGCCAACAAGAACCGTTGGACAGCACTACTTTTCGACACGTTTATGACAGGCGGCGGGTTAGGTCGACCGAGGCTTCCGGACCACACCACGCCGGGGCGGTGGAGTGTGGGAGAAGCGAACGGTTTACGAACATCTGGATCGGGCGGCGCTGGACTCCGGCCTGCGCTTGCCGCTCAGCTTCTCCAGTGCTCGCTCCCGCTTCATATCCTCAGCCTCGGCGCGACGAGACGGCCCGGTCTCGAACGAACCTCTCGCGGACTCTCAGCTTGACCTCAACTCTTGTTCAGGTCATAGCGTCGCGGCCGGAAGGGAGTTCATCGTGACGATTCTGGTAACGGGCGCAACAGGAAACACGGGACGGCATGTGGTGGCCGAACTGCTACGCAGAGGCCGGGCAGTGCGGGCGCTGACCCGCGCCCCGGAGCGGGCCGGGAGTCTGCTGCCCGCGGGCGCGGAGGTGGTGGTCGGCACGCACACCGAGCCGAGCACCCTCGCTGCCGCACTGGACGGTGTGACCGGACTGCACATCACCGTCACATCGGGGGTAGCCGAGACCGGACCCGAGTTGGTCCGGCGAGCCGTATCCGCCGGTGTCGAGCGCATCACCATCCTCTGGGGCGGGTATGTGGGTCCGGCGGAGACCGCGGTGGCGGAGTCGGGCGTCACCTGGACCAGGCTGGAGCCGCAGGAATTCATGTCCAACGCGCTCACCTGGGCGGAAACCATCCAGGCGGAGGGAGTGGTGCGGGAACCCTTCGATATACCGAGCGCGGTGGTCCATGAGGGTGACCTCGGCGCAGTCGCCGCGATCGCGCTCACCGAGGAAGGTCACGCGTCGCGGGCGTACAACCTCAACGGCCCCGAGGCGCTGACTACCAGCGAGCGGGTGGCCGCCCTTGCCGCAACGCTCGGCCGGGATATCACCTTCGAACGGATCAGCAGGGACCAGGCCGTCGAGCGGTTCCTGCGGGAGGGTGTGTCACCGGCCGACGCCGACTACGTACTCGGCTGGCACGCCGACCCCCCCGAGTCCGCGCGGGTTCCGGACGGCACCGTCGACCGGATACTGGGCCGACGCGCCCGGACTTTCGCGGAATGGGTGACCGAGCACAAGAACCGTTTCTGAACCGCCCGTTCGGCCGACCGCTGTCTTCACGAGCTCGCCGGGCTCCGCCTCGCCGGCGGCGCTGCGTGCGAGCAGAAGCGGTCGGCCACACGGTCACGAAGAGGTGTTCACAAGTCGATGCGGAACCGATCTCGTTGCGCCGCAGGCGTTTCCCGTTTCTGCGCCGACAACCACCGCCACACCGTGCGCTCGCCGACACCCAGCGTCTGCGCAGTCAGCCGGACATGATCACTGGATAGACAGCCGTGCTCCGACAGTTGTGCCAGTCGATCGATAGCAGCCTGCCGCAGCGCGCGTCCGCCCGCGTCGACACTGGCACGGCCTTCCAGATCCCTTGGCCCGCAATGGAAGGCGGACACACCAACAGTGCACCGCGCTTGATTCGATCACATACCCGCCGGTAGCGCCGCCGGATTCACTGACATTCTCATGCGGTCTGGTCGCTGACATTTTCGTGCGGCCTCACAGGTCTCGCCCGTGCGTCTGTGGCTGTTCATTACATCTGTCACTTTTTCACGACAGATGTCACCATAGGTGGTCGTCTCCGGCCGCTGCTTGTGACTCGGAGAGATGGTTGGCCAGTCTCACCGATAGTTGGCCAGGGTGGCAACTTATGACAGACGTCGTTTACCGGTGGTTTCCTTGCTCTGTTGCAGTGTGAAGCGTGTGCCGGTGACGGGGATGTCCGGCGTGGGAAAGTCATCGCTGCTCGACCGTCCGTCCCGTACGGGACGTCCGTTCCCGGAGGTGACGGGACACACGCCGGGATTGTCGGTAGTCCCTGCTTCGATGAGGGGGTGATGAAGGTTGAGTTGGCGGCGGTGCGGGGTGATTTCGAGGCACATATCACCGTTGGGGCGGCCGATCCCGGGACGGCGGCAGCGTTGGAACGGTATGCGGCGCACCATGATATGAAATTCACGCACATCGTGTTGCTGCGCGGACGAACACCTGATCAGCCGATGCTGACCGTGCGTCGATCCGGCACTGCTAGGGCGGTGCGCGATTGGATCGACACGGTGGTTACGGGGCTGTCAGAGGCCGGTTTCGAGGTGACGCGAGTGAAGCTCGAGGCGACGCCGTGGGCCGAGGGCGTCCCCGGCACAGACAACGAGGCCGCGGTCCTGGGGCCGCAGTACTACTTCGAGCATCACATCAAACTGTTGCTGCCCGCCGACGCGGTACCCGAACAGCTGGCCGAAGCGGTCACCGGCCACCGAGCGCACGTGTCCGCGAATGCGCGACGGTTCCGGCCGGACGGCCGGACTGAGCGGTTCGTCACCCAGCGCTGCCGGGGGGTGGGCAACCGGACCGCTGAGGCCCGGCTGGCGGATCTGTTGGCGGTGTTGCCGGATTACCGAATACTGTCCGTCGAGCGGGAATTCGTGGTAATCGACACGAACGAGTCGGTCGACGAGGGCTGGATCGCTGAGTCGGCGCTGCCGCTATGATCGCGCCCCTGCCCTGGTATTTCACCGAGTCCGAGGACGGTGCCGACTGGGTGGCCGCCCGGCGGGAGGCGATCGATCATGTGCTGGCCGCGATCGCGGAGTCGCCGTGGTCGCCGCGTCTGGTGCTGCGCGGCAGCATGCTGGCCAAGGCGTGGTTCGGGGCGTGGGCGCGGGAGCCCGGCGACCTGGACTTCGTCGTGCACCACAAGCGGCAGCGCCCCGACGAGCCATCGGCGGAGGAGATGTTCGACGATCTCGTCTCCGATGCTGTGGCGATGTCCCGTCGTCCGGGCAGTGCGGTCTTCATCGATCGCCGGATGTGGCGCGGCGAGATCGGTGACGATTACCGCTACGGCGGCCTGGATGGCACCCGGTTGATCCTGTCTTGGCACGGGCATGGACGGGTGGGCACCGTGCAGATCGATTTCGCATTCGACGAGCCCCTGTACGACCCGCCGGAACTGACACCGATCCCGCGGTCAAGCCTGCCGGGCCCGCCAATGATGCTGCGGGCCGTGACCGCACGGCAGTCGCTGGCGTGGAAGATCGCCTGGCTCGTCGCCGACGCCCGGAGCCACTTCAACCTCGAGGCGGACGAGGAGGATCACGACGCTGGCAAGCCTGGTCCACTGGGCAAGGATCTCTACGATGCCGTCCTGCTGGCGGAACGGTGCCAGTTACCCGGCAATCTTCTGGACGAGGCTTTGCGGTCCTGCCACCTTCCCGCTCTTTTTGCCCTCGGCGCCCCGCTGGACGCGATCATCCCGGTCGCCAACGATGTCGACTGGCATGCCTTCGCCGGCGAGCACCCGCTTCTCAGCGGCGCGCACGAGCAGTTCGTTTGGCGACTCGTGGTCGGGCTGGCGCCGACGTTCGAGTCCGGCCCGAGCCGGCTCCTGCCGCTGCTGACCGAGCACTGCCGCCACGAACTGCCCGCCCTGCGCGAAGTACTCTCATGCGACGGCATGACCGGCCTCGCCCGATGGTTCGCCGACTCGCGTCATTCGGTCGCCGAACGCATCGTGCTGGTCTGCGAACTCTTCGGTGCGAGTTGCTCGATGAGCCGAGCTGCGGATCTGGTGGCGCGGCTGCCCGCCGACCGGATCCCGGGCGGCCACGCCGATCCGCGCCAAATTGCGCGACGTCTGGCCCCGCAGCCCTGAGTTGGCGGAGCTGCAACCCTCGAAGTGGTCACGAACGGTCCCGTCGCTGGCGAATGCCGGTTCGAGTAGGAAGCCGAGGCAGAAGCCGAGCGAGAGCGAAGAGCACCCCGCCGCCGGTCAAGCCTGCCCGACCCGTGGGGCAGCGCGCCCGCGGTGGGCACCTCCGGGCTAGGCCGAGTAGACGACGAACCACCGTTCTAACTCATAGCCGTCGATTCGGTTCACTTATCGGCAGGCAAGCCACAGTCAAGGCATGCGAGAAGAGCCTTCGGCCTTCGCGATCGAGTTGTCAGGCTTCGTCCTGCCGCGCGGTCGGCCTTGCTGCATCCCTTCTGGATCTGTACTCCGCTTGTCGGCAGGCATCGTGCAGTAGAGGCGCTTGCGTCCACGTTTCCGAGTCCCGTGTGGCGCTACGTTGACTGCGAGGAAGCACGGGCACTGTGTGCACTCGAGTCCCCACAGGTCCGAGAGCCCGGGAAACATCTGTACCGGACTCTCGGGTTTGGGTGCCGGGACTTCGTGCCATCCGTGGCGCGGGCAGTCGATCAGCTCTGCTTTCGGCATCTCCTGCTCGCACCAATACCTGAGGGCTCGCTCGAACTCACTGGCCTGCATCACCGCGCTGCTGTTCATGGTGCCTGCGACAGTGCACGCATCCACCAGAAGCGTGAACTCTCGCAACACCGCCTCGATATTGCCCTCGTACAGCTCGTCGGCGATGACCCTGCGGGTTTCGCCGCGCTGACGGGGCTACTCACCGACGCCGGCGACAACGCCGAGGATCCGATCCCGGTCGCGATCGAGACTCCCCGCGGCCTGTTGGTTGCCGCAATCCGAGCCTCCGGCCGGCCGATTTACGCGATCAACCCTATGGCGGTGGCCCGCTACCGTATCCGGGGAGATCCTTGTCGAGATACCACGTCCAGTCGAACTCGGCGGCCAGGAGCGCGGTTCGAACCGCGCCCTCGATGTCAAAGAGGAATCTTGGAATATTCGACGTTGAGTGGTACGCCCGGTTTGCATTCGGCTGAACCTTATTCAGCCTGTTGTCCGCTCTAGCACTGTCGGGCGCGATAGCCTCGAGCTATGGGTTGCATCTACAGATTCCTGGCCGGAACTGCGGCGATATCGATGGTCGCTGGGAGCGTTTTCGCCGGGGGTGCGCGGGCCGCGCCCGCCGAGCAGCTGTCGTGTGAGGTGTCGTCCGGGCGGGACCTGGAACGGGCGGCTCCGGAACAGGTTGGACTGGATTCGGGACTGCTCGCGGACGCCTTGACGTTCGCCAGTGGGCGTAATCGGTTGAATGTGCAGGTGTTCCGGCACAACTGCCTGATCGGTGAGGGGCCGACGAACGACGAGACCGGCAATGTCGCGTGGAATATCTGGAGTGCGACGAAGAGCGTTGTCTCCCTGCTCGCCGGAATAGCCTGGGATCAGGGGAAACTCGATCTCGAGGCGCCGATCGATCGGTATCTGCCGCCCGGACTCGGTGATGAGAAGCATCGGTCGATCACCGTGGAGAATCTACTGACCGAATCGTCCGGCCTTGCGGCGGATATACTTACCGAGGGTATCACCGGGGTGATACCCATCGATCCGAATGGTGCCGTGCAGGCGCTCGGGGTGCCGTTGAACAATCCGCCGGGTTCGGTATTCAGCTACAGCGAGCGCGATGTCGATCTGCTCGCCTATGTCATCGAGTTGGCCATGGGCGAGCCATTGCAGCAGTTCGCGCAGCGTGAGCTTTTCGATCCGCTCGGCATCGAACGCGGTGATTATTACTGGGCGCGCGATCGCGCCGGGCATACCTACGGTTATGCCCATCTGATGATCCCGCCGAACGATTTCGCGAAGCTCGGTCTGCTGGTGAGCAATAACGGGCGCTGGGGCACACAGCAACTAGTCTCCGAGACTTATCTGCGCATGGCACGCCAGCCGTCACCAGCGAACAAGTGCTTTGGCTACCTGCTCTGGATCGGCCTCGGATGCGAAGAGTCCCAGGACTTCCAGCCCGCCGACGTGTATTTCATGGTCGGACTCGGCATGCAGAACGTCTTCATCGTGCCGAGTCTGGATTTGACGGTGGTGTGGACCGGACTCTTCGGAAGTGTCAGCAACCAGGGCATCGAGGAGGCTCTGGCGGACACCACGGAGCTGGCGCACGAATTCTTCCGCAGATTGTTCGCGGCATTCCAAGACCCTCTGGTGCCCGATCCCGGTCCGTATGTCGAACCGCCGCTGCGCGCGGATTCGAGCCGGTCCGTGGATACGAATCTGCTGATGGCGGTCTTCGGCATCGGGCCCGCGGCATATCCGGGCTGCGATGTCTTCAGCTGCCTGAACTACCCGTTGGCACCGCCGTTCGCGGATACCGCGCCGGGCTGCGTCATTCAAGCCTGCCTCGGTCCGGACCCGCGCACGCCCGGTATCCGCTGAATCACATGCCGAAGAAAGGGATATCGCCTTCCTTCGCGCCGTGCGCGAAGAAATGGTCACCCACTGTTGTGGTCCCCAACCTCGACACACTGGCGGTGCCGCGCTGCGCATCCGTTGAGAGCGCAAACTCAGTCATGACATCTATTCTGCCCGTTAAGCTTTCACTCAGGCCACCAAATGCACGAGTGTCTATGTCCTAATCTACGGGCACACGGGTTACCGCCGAAGTCAGCCGAACACGCACGCGGACCGACTACCCCGCTGACCGAACCGGGTCTTCGCGCGGGCCGCCGAAAGGGCTGAACCCCCACCCAGGAACCGGACGGGGGGCTCGGTAGAGTCTCTACCAGCAGCGATACGTGCGCTGCCCTACTTCTTCGCAGAGGCTAATCCGCTTCGGAATTCGACCCTATTGACAGCTAACAGCACTCTGCGTGTCAAGCGATCGAAGACGGGGCACCACGCAAAGACCGAACACCCTGCCGCGCAACCACTTCGATCCAAATCGTCTACCAGCGACCTGATGCTCGAGCGCTGAAGTCCTACGCTGGGTCTGCGCCGGTCACCCGGGCATCGGGCAAGTCCATTTCGATCAGTTACCGCCGGATCAAGAACGACCGTCTAGCTGCGGTCGGCTGGGTCCGGGCCGCAGTGATGGTGATGAATCCTGGTCCAGCTCAACAGCATTACCGTCAGCGTCGTCAGCATGGTGACCGTCACGCCCCGGCGGTCCGGCATCTGGTCAACAAGATGCTCGGCCAGCTTTATCACTGCCTACAGACCCACCAGGTTTACGACCCGGTGAAGGCCTCGGACACCCCGCCGCCAAACCTGAAACATCGGCCGCGGCTTGACAGTTAGCACGATCGGAGGTCTTCTGCCGCGGATCGCGCGTCGGGCGGTGGTCCAGATTTCGTTGGTCCACACAGCTTCCCGATGCACGCTCATGCCGAATTGAGTTCATCCGGCTGGGTCTGGCGTGCAACGGTGTCAAGTCCGCTCAGATGCCGATGCTGACCCACCTGGTTCGGTTCAATCGTGACCTGCCTTGGCTGTCGAGGGGCTGCGGTGGGGAAGGTAACCCATCCGCGAGCCCGGCTTTGTGGTGGGAGAATTCGTGTAGGTCCGACAGCTTGCCGGATCAGACCCGTAAGGAGTCAGACATGTCCGAGCCCACGCCTGAAACTGAAGCAACGACAATCGATATCGAACCCGCTCCTGCAGAACCCAAGGAGGCAGAGACACCTGTCACCCCGACGGCCAGGGCCCGGTCCTTCGCGGCGGCCGACGGGGTGGCTACTAACGTCGATTTCGCCCAGATGAGCGACGAGTTGACCCGCTAGTCGGTAGATCGTATCGGCTGGCAGCGCACCGCCGAGACGGCCGAGGCTGTTGGCGGCCAACAGCACCACGCGGTGCCGGGTGCCGGCCGGTGCGGCGCGGACCCGAGCACTTTGATTCGACAACGCCGCCTCGACGTAGGCATCTGGATGACTGATCGGGGTGAACCGCCGCGGGAACAGTGGTGACGGCGGTGGAGCCAACATCCGTGTCAGCCAGCGGGATCGGTGCATGCTCGTCGGCTACGCGGTAGCTGCCGTGGGGTAGCTCGGACTGCGCGGCGACGATGTACCCACCGCTGCCTCGGCTGTCGATGCGCCAGCCCAACCGTCCGATGGTGTTGCGCAACAGTCGTTTTCGCGGTGCGCGGTAATAGAGGTGCATTCCCCCCGGCGTTATCGGTGGTTCGAGCTGGGAATCGCATCATCTGTGCTGGTGGCAGCGATATTGCGATCGGTTCAACGATCGACGGCAAGCCGCCACGACTTGGCGGTGACTGCGCGGCGGGGATCCGGCAGAACTTTGCTTTCATGGGGAAGTGCGGATCGAGCTTCGACAGACGAGGTAGGTCAGAGATTGTGACTGCAGGTGCAAGCTGGTCGCGTTAGTCCGGTCAACCGCGTTTCAGTTGGAGTTGTAGGTCGTGGTTGTACCGGTCCGGGTTTGCTGTTTCAGCAGGACCGCGGACGTGGCCGACGCGGGTGCGGGTGAGGCTGCGCGTCTGAAACCTGGGCTCGAGGGGCAGTAGTTTCAACAGTTCGTGCACTGATACGTGAATCGAGGTGGCCACGGACTGCGGGAAATGTCCGGCGGGGCTCGCGTCGGAGGTGCGTGGCGCCGACCGACCGGCCCGATCAGTTCTGGCCTGTTCTAGCTCAAGCCTGTGATGCTCCGAGGTCCGGCATCAGCCATGTTGCGCAGATCCTACCCATGAAGTCCGTACGCAATCGCGGCTAGTACTCCAGCAGGACTTCGTGATCATGTGAGTCGGTCGGTTCGTCGCTGGTAGTGGCTGGTTTTGGCGCGGTGTTGGTGTCGTCGCCGCCACGTCGACCAGTGCAGTCGGTGACCGATTGCCTGGATCGGTGCGAGTAGTAGGACAGTGAAAAGGTGCCGAAGCTCGTTGCGGGTGAAGGTGATTAGATCAGTGGCTGTCGGTTCGGTGGTGTGTTGGCCGATGGCGAGGACAGTGAGGAAGGCGTGGGCGAGCATGGCCAGCAGGGTCCAGCGATGCCAGGAGCCCCAGCGGCGGACCTGGTGCTGGTCGAGCCCGGTCAGTGTTTTGGCGGTTTGGAAGTTCTCCTCGGTGGACCAGCGCCGTCCGGCGACTTTCACCAGCGTGGCCGGTGCCGGGTTGTAGCAGCGGTAATAGGCCAGCTCACCGGTGCGCTGGTTGCAGCGGACCAGCAGCCATCGATACCTGGGCGCCGCGGTGGTGGTGGCGTAGGTCAGATACACCGCGACCTGGTAATTTTCGATGCGACCCGCGGTGCCGGAATACTGCCGCTGCACTCCGACGGTCATCGTGCCCTTCTTCAGATCTCCAGTTTCGTCGACGACCAATGTCGCCTCGCGGTCGCCGAGATACTCGATCACGTAGTCACGCAAGTCATCTCGCAGACCACCCTCGTCGATGACCGCAGCCGACAGCAGATGCTACATCGCATCCGGGGCTCCGATCCCCGGCATGTTCTGCCAAGCTCCAACAGTTCTTGTTCGGCAGCTCCGACACCATCCCGACCAGCATCTTCCGTGCCGTGCGTCGGGTTTCGACCCGGCCGAACCGTGCCCCGATCACGACCTGCCAGATCCTCGAAATCCCCTGCCACCGCCAATTCAGTTGTGTTCCACACAAATACGACTTGATCACGCGGTGGCCGCCCTGCTGTCAGCAGGGCGGCCACAATCACCACAGGACACGAAGTCCTGCTCGAGTACTATGGGGCTATGTTACAAACTTAACCCCGGAGCTGGCCAAGATGCCGGGCCTCTTGCACCAACAGCGCCGCCTCGCGCAATCCACGAAGCTGGCCAGGTTGCCGGTACGCATCACACGCCAGCGCCGCTTCGGGGGCCCTCAGCGCCCAAGGAGAATCTCATGCCGTTTGCACGCATTGATCTACTCAAAGGAAAATCTGACGAGTATCGCGCCGCCGTGGCCGAGGTCGTTTACCAGGGCATTGTCGATGTCCTGAAGGCTCCGAAGGGCGACCGCTTCGTAGTCATCGGCGAGCACTCGCCCGAAAATCTAATTTATGATCAACATTTCCTCGGCTGGGATCGGTCGCCTGACTTCATCTTGATCCAAGTGACCAGCACTGTCGGAAACAATAAAGATTCGAAGCTGGCCTTCTTCCGGTACATAGCCGACGAACTAAAGACCAAGTTATCCGTACGCCCTGATGACATCATGATTAACACGGTCTTCGTTGACCGCTCTGATTGGTCGTTCGGCAACGGCGAACCGTGGGTCTAGCAGTTCCCTCCGTGCAAACCGCGCCCAACACCATTGTGCCACAGCAAGCTTCGGCACCATACTCCCGCGCCAGGTACAACCGCCCGATCCCGTCACGGTGTCGCGAGACGGGAGGCGATCCCGCGTGCCGTCAACCGGAGGTCGCAGGGCGTAGTCGCCCTGAAATGTGCGGCGGGCGCTAAATCAGGTCGGATCGATCCAGTGCTGTCGCTGAGGACCCGGCAGACGGGGCGGCACGGCTTACACCAAGGGTCGTTGTGGTGGTCGTGGGGCCGATATTCCACTGGCTGGTGGCCGCTCTGCTGAAGCGGCGAACCGGCCGACTCACATGATCACGAAGTCCTGCTGGAGTACTAGGTAGCCTTGCTCCGAGTCCAAATATTGGAGAAAAATGGGGATTGGGATTTTTTATTCGAAGAAATTCGTACCTCAGGTCAACTCCCGGCCTTCGCGTTGGATCAGTTTTCGCTGGTGCTCTCGACCGACGAGGTTGCCGCTTGTAACGTAGCTAACATGACGCAACAAAAGCTGTATATCACGCAGCAAGAATCCTACAAGAAAAGACTGCGAGACGCATTAGCTAAACCTGGTGGGGCAACTGTCGTGCTTGGAACTGGCGTTTCTGCGGCACTGAGCGGAAATCATCCGGTTGCTACATGGAAGGGACTCCTCCACGCTGGACTGGATTGGTATGAGAGTGGAAATCCCGAGATGGCTGATAATGTGCAGCATTTCCGAGACGTGCTCAATAACTCGAAGAACCCTCCGAACACGGAGATGCTTGTTGCTATCGCGCAGTTCGTCGGGGGACAGTTCCGAGAAGCGGGTGGAGGTCAATACCAGAAGTGGCTGGACGAGCAAATCGGCAACCTCAAAGTCACTGAAAATAACAAACTTGTCGACGCTCTACCTCACGTGACCCGGATTATGACGACAAATTATGACGACCTTTGGAAGGCGTCATACAAAAATCGTGAATCTATCACATGGTGCACTCTGGGTGCGCATGAGAAATTTGTGAGCGATCCAGAGAAGTATGTGTTCCATCTTCATGGGTCCTTCTCCGACCAGGCATCCGTAGTCCTTACCGGAGAGGACTATGGACGTTTGAGGGAGGTGGCTGTTTCTCAAGAATTACTCCGCGAGCTTGCGAGGCAGTCGTCACTGGTAATGATTGGTTACGGCAAAGGTCTGGACGACCCGAACTTCTCGGAACTTATCAAGTGGCTGCGTTTCGCCCAAGTAACTTCCACCAAGACCCATTACACCTTGGTGACAGATGACGGTCTGTCGAAGTTTAGCTCCCAACATTCCGGGCTAGTCGCCGTGTCCTATGGTGAAACATATGACGATCTAGGTCCTTTTCTTAAGGAAATTGCACCGAGAAGGGAGTCGCCTGCCGGGAGTGAGCGCCGATCCTGTGAACATCCTCCGGCTCTACCGAAAGGGCAGCAACGGTCGGTTCTTCCAAGCCGGAGTACAGGGTTTAACATTAATCCGCAACGGGACAAAGAAAATGATGCTAGTTGGACCAGGTATGCGGATATTCATGTTCGACTTCATGACGATCGGCCGATGGGCAGTGATCGATTTGCCTATCTGATTCCGAGTGGCATTGCACCACTCAGTCTTCATGATCCGGCGCATTGGCTTCCGGGTAACCCTGAACGAAAAATGAAATTCTCCGAAGACTGGTGCAAGCTGAACAAGGGGAAAATTTTGCGTGGGTATGTCTTCGATATGATTACTGCTGATGGACGTAAGAAGACGCGGATATACTGCGACGACTACGACCGATATTTGACTGAACAAGACAAGGAGTACCCCGAGTAATCCTGGATGAGGATCACGATGATGCAGATGTGAAACATTGCGAAATCGATCAGCGATGCAGGTCAGGTCGGGGGCGGCGCGGGGAGCAGGCAGTCCCGCTGTCCGGTTCCAGTAGCGTGGCTGCTGACCATGGGAAGGCTGAGATCGACTGTCCAGGAACGGATGCCGTGCAGGCCGTCGGCAAGATCAGCCGACGATGGTCCGATCTCGCCTGAGTGTCTCGTCGATGTGTGGTTACTGCGTTGACGGTGCTGGGTAAGAGTGGCTCGGCCAGGTGCCTCCGCGGCGGGTCAGCTCTCGGCGGAGGTCGAGGTTCTCGCCGTGGGCTTCTGTGAGAGCGTCGCGTAGCTCGTCGACCTGTTGGCGGTGCAGCTTCTTTAGTTGGGTGATCTGGCTGGTGAGGGCGAGGACGAGGGAGCTTTCGGAGTCCGGGGGCAGAGCTGGGGTGTGGCGAGTGGGTTGGCTTTGGGTGCGCAGGTGCTCGATGCGGGTGCGGAGTTCGGGGTGGTTGTAGAGGAAGGCATGGGAGACGCGGGCTTCGCGTTGGACCGATTGGAAGGTGACGGGGTCGCCGCACCAGCGATGAGGGTTGCGGAGCCACCCGCGCCGACAGGTGCGCCAGCAGTCCCCGCGCGGGCTTGCGCCGTGGTGCGCCACGCGGCAGCCGACCGGCCACCGGCACCGCGGTGACGGTTCCTGCCACCGGCAGAACGAGATCAACGCCGCCAGTCTGGCCTCGAGCGTGTGTGGCGACGGCTCGGTATCGGCGGTGACGAGGTTATGTTCGACGGTGCGGCCATTACGAAGCCACGACACGAATCCGAGCACGGTCGAGACCTCGGCATCGTCCCGGTCGGTCGGCCTCACCGCGTAGCTCGAGGAAGCTCCACCAGTGCGCCAGCGCGGTGGCATATCCGCGCACCGTGTTGGGCGACCACACCGTGCGGTGCGCCTCGAGCCAGCCCTCGATCGGCGCGACCGTGCGGTGTGAACAATCGATCACTGTCCACGTGCGCCGCCCGGACGAGGGCCGCACTGCCAGGGCATACGCCATCCAATTTCCCGCCTCGAAAAGCCGTGGGGTAGAGCCAGATCGGAGCACACGGTAATCCCTGACCGGCGAGCGTGACGGCGGATTCCCTCATCCCGAATGCTGATCTACTGGTGAAGGTGATGTATTCGGGGAGTGCGCTATTTCCTACGTAGCCATGCTGGTGTGTTCCGGCGTCGATCACCGGTCGGCCTGTGCGTCACCAAGCGGACGTTGAAGGGTCGCCAGGCCAGTGAAAAGTCGTGTCAGCGGCGGAAGCGTCCGACGAACGCGCGCTATGCCGAATTCCGAGCTTTCCACGGTGGTGTCGGTCCTGACATTGCGGAAGTCGCATTCGGTGGTGGTAGGGGTCGGCCACGAGTCAGATCCTGGCCTATCTTGCGATGAACGAGGATGGCCTCGCCGATGGCGTGCAGGACGCTGTGTTGGGGTCCGGTACTTCTTGGGAAGAGCTCGCGCAAGCCAAGATGGTGGCCGGTCGGTGGTCCGACGAGGACAGCCGTTTGGCCCCGCTGCCTGAGCGCGTGCGGGAGTACTACGTCAACGACGCCACGCTCAGGGGATACCTGCCGCCCGGGACGGAATGGAGCATGGAGGAACTGCGGCAGGCCGAAGCGAAGTACTACGACGAGAATCTGTAAACCAACTCAATCCTCGCACCCTTCTGCCGCCTAGCGCGCGTTTTGGTGGTCGCTGGGGAGACATCAATGAAGGTCAAAGGTTCCTAATTCGGCGCGGAAACTGCGCGCCATAGGCGATGCCGTCGTCGATCGTGCCCCGCACCTCCTGCTCGGTGTAGTCGGCGACGCCGAGATGTTGAGCGGAAGCATGTTCCAGAACTGCATGGGCCGTTGATTCGGCCAGTTCACCGGCGGCGACCAGCCGTCCCAACTTCACTGCGGCCCTGAGCAGGGCATTGTGGCGGGAACCGACCTGTGCCCGTGCAACTTTGCGCGATTCGCCGTCGAGAATCGCTCGGAGGTAGGCGTCCGCGCGCGGGGACGGTAACTGCATCGGCGGCGTTGCTGTCGGCGGCGGTGCGGGCATCAGCCGATGCGCGAGCCATTGTGGCAGCTCCACGACTTGCGAGTCACGCAGGACACGGTAACGGCGACCATCCACGATCGATCCTGCGGCTACTACATACCCGCCCTGCGCCCGTGTGTCGATCAGTCGGCCGAGCTTACCCGTGGTGTTGCGTAACTCGAACCCGGCAGGAGCGCGGAAATACAAATGCAACCCGCCCGGCGTGACCACGGTGAAAGTGGCGTCGGGGAACACGGCGCCGACACCAGAGGCCAAGGCCGCCAACGTATCACGGCCGTGACTTCTCCCAGAAGAGTGTGGCGGTGAATCACCGGAGAGGTCGTCGTCCAAGTCGACCACCACCAGTCCCGACCTGCCGGTGGCAACGCCGACGTTGTAGCGCGCTGCGGATGCCCAAAGCCGGTGGATCGCCGCGGAGTCGGAGGTCGCGCGATCCTCCCAGGACCGTATTGCCGGCGTCTTCCTGCCCGGAACCAGAGGAAACACACACCACCCACGGGCCCCCGCGGCCAACGCCGCATCGAGGAGATCACGGCTGGACACGCACGACCACCTCTTCCAGCCGCCGCACGAAACCGGTGACGTGATCGTCGTTGCCGCCCTGCTGATAACGCTGCAACAACGAAGCCAAGTCCGGGACAATCGCTTCGTTGATGACGTTGTTGCAATGACCGAACCACCTGCTGATAACGGATGGTGTCGAGACGGTATAGGTGGGGACCGGGATCGGTTGACCGACCTCGGCGGCGAGCTGGGCCAACACGTCGCGGGCAATCGCGGGCGTGGTCCCACGGCGGCGGGGGTGGTTGGCCGTGGCTGGTGTCGAGGTCGAGTACATGCAGGTCCGAGGGTCCGCAGGCCACACGGCGCTCCACGCCGCTCCACGCCGCTACCGCCGGATGCTCCCTATCCCCGTTGGACCGCCCGTACCTTCTGCCTACGACATGAGCCGGTAGTCCGCGATCTCGACTCGGTGGGTGCGTCGGTCGTATTCACTGACCAGTCCGGGCCAGTTCGTCGAGATCCGGCCGGTTTCGGAGCGATACCAGCTCGCACAGGACGCCCATACCGTCGAGGCGAGCCTGCGCTGCACCTCGGTATCGTAGCGTCGCTCGACGTCGGCGCGAACGTCGAGCGCGGTTCCCGGACGAGTGTCGAGATGCTCGATGAGTTGGCGGATGTAGCGCGCTTGGCGTTCGAGCATGTAGATGATCGACCCGGAGCCGAGATTGGTGTTCGGGCCATACATGATGAACAGATTCGGAAACCCGGGAACCGCGATGCCTAGGTAGGCCCGCGCGCCTGCGGCCCACACATCGTGCAGATCGCGACCGTTGTGATCTCGGATCTTCATCGGCGCCAACAGTTCCTGCGCCAGGAAACCTGTCCCGTAGATAATGGCGTCGACGTCGTGCTCAACACCGTCGGCAGTCCGGATTCCTCGGGGGGTGATCTCGGTGATGGCCTCGGTCACCACGTGCACATTGGTTTCGGTGAGCGCGGCATAGAAGTTGTTGCCGAATACCACACACTTGCACCCGATCGGATAGTCCGGCGTCAGCGCCGCCCGCAGTTTCTCGTCCGGAATTTGTATGCGCAGATTCCATTTCGCGATCCAGCCGACAAAGCGTGCGATGCTTCGATTCCCCACAAGGCCCAAGGCGGCAAGTTCCCCGCCCGACCAGCACAGCAGCCGCTCCGCGCTTTGCAGCAGTGGCCTCCGCCGAAAAGTCAACCGGTGCAGACGACCGTACGCGGTGTCCGGCTTCGGCAGGATGTAAGGAGCCGATCGCTGAAAGACCGTCAGATCGGCCACCACCGGCTGGATCCGCGGCACGAACTGGACGGCGCTCGCACCGGTTCCGATGACCGCCACCCGCTTGCCGGCGAGTTCGTAGTCGTGATTCCACTCCGCGGAATGGAAGCTGACGCCCGCAAATGACTCCCGGCCCGAGATTGCCGGAATTGCCGGTCGGGACAGCTGGCCGGTGGCGGGCACGAACACGTCAGCATCCAAAGTCTCGCCAGTGTTCGTCTCGATTCGCCACCGTCGCGTTGCCGCATCGAAGTCCGCGCCGGTTACCTCTGTGTTGAACCGGATGTGCGGGCGCAGACCGTAGTCATCCATCAGCCGGTTCAGGTAGTCCTTGATATCGCGCTGCTCCGAATACCGTCTCGGCCAACTGGGATTCGGGGCGAATGAGAACGAGTAATACGGCGACGGAACGTCGCATGCCGCACCCGGATAGGTGTTCTCCCGCCAGACTCCCCCTGCCTCGGATGCCATCTCCAGGATGACGAAATCATGGTGACCGGAGCGCACGAGCTCCAACGCCATCGCCACCCCACCGAATCCTGCACCGACGATGACTACAGCCACAGACTCAGCCTAGCGCCGCATCCTCTGATGCGCTGGGGCTGTGATGACCAGTCCACCACCGGGATTGGCCGCCCGGTACGGAGGGAGTGGCGGCACTTCGCCCGCTGGTGCGCCGTGCACGACCGACCGATGTTCCCTACCGACACCGATACGCTCACGGGTTATCTCTTACTACGGGAAAGTCAACGCTGATCGGGGGAGGTTTTCGCCCCAAAGGCACTCACCAACCGTCATCACTCCTATGGCGGAGACGTCAAAATTGGCCGTTACCAACATCTTCCGCCTCAGGGTGGTGTCAAATTGCCATTGATCGGCGGTAGATGACCGATGTGCCCAGTCAGGAGTGTTTGCGTGCCACGTGAAATCGATTCGGCTGTCTTCCCACATCTGGATGCGGACCTCGACCGCGTCCGTGACGTTCTCGGCCCCGTGCAGTTGCGGGGCAGGCCCGAACTGACCGCACTCACAGACCAAGGACCGGACACCTCTCGCCGCCTGGTCCGTCCCACCTTGACGTTGCTGTCGTATTACCTGCTCACCGATCCCGCGATCCCGGCCGAGGACCGGGCGGTGCGCGCCGCCGCCGCTGTCGAGTTGATGCATCTGGGCTCGCTGTATCACGACGACGTCGTCGACCACGCGTACGAGCGTCGAGGCCGGCCCAGTGCCAACGTGGTTTGGGGTTCGCATATGGCCGTATTGGGTGGGGACTCGGTGACGTTCTCGGGCATCCGCATGCTGGCCGAACTCGGCCAGCGCGAAGTTCTCGCGGCGACGATCGCGGGCGAGGAGATGTGCGCGGGCATGGTGATCGAGGCCGCCGACCTCTATGTGGCCTCCCGCAGCGAACAGTCCTACCTGGACACGATCGACGGCAAAACGGCGGCAGTGCTGTCGTTGGCATGCCGAGTGGGTGCGATGCAGGCTGGCCGCTCCGCGGATGAAGAAGAGGCGTTGGCGCTGTTCGGCCGCCACTTCGGGCTGGCCTACCAGCTGTATGACGACATCCTCGATCTGACTTCGACCGCAGAGGAAATGGGCAAGCCCGTCAACGCTGACCTGCCCGAGGGCATCTACACACTTCCCGTGATCCGCGCCGCTGCCCGCAATCGGGACCTTGCCAACCTGCTGCGCAGCAGAATGACGGGTGAGCAAGCCGCACGCGCTCACGAGCTGGTCATCGCCTCCGGCGCTGTGGACGAAGCACGGGCTGTGGCCGAGGAATTCATGCAGCAGGCCGCCGGTCACCTCGCCGCCGTGGCCGCTGCACCGAGCGCCCGCCACGCTATGACCGCCTACGTCCGGTCCATCCTCGACCGGCGAACTTCTGGTCACGCGGTCCCCGCGCAGGTGACGCAGCCGCCCGGGGCCCACAGTGATGGGCTTCCGCCGCAGCTCGCGCAATGGCTGAGGAGCTGGCTGGTGGACACCGGCCTTGCCGTCACCCCGGCCGAGGCCGACTACCACCGGTGGATAGGAGCGATCTGGAGCCCGGCACAAACCTTGGTCCCAGCGGCGGGCCCGGCCCGTGAACAGACCGCCTACGCCATGGCCGTGCTGACCCTTATGTGGGACGACCTCTTCGAGGATCCGCAGCTGAGGGACCCGGAAGCCGTGACCGCGCTGCGGCGTGGCCTGGTAGCAACGCTGCGCCAGGACCCGGAGAAACCGTGGCGGCCCGGCGCGATCCCGACGGCGTGGGCGCGTTTATGGCCGCGCCTGCGCGAGGGCCGCAGCACCCGCTGGCAGGAACGGTTCCTCGACGGCATCGAGGAATGGTGCGAAGCCGCCGAACGCGAAGCGCACCATCGCCTCAACGGCTACATCCCCTCCACGGCCGACTACCTGCCGTTGCGGACGTCGACCAGTGGGGGCGAAACCGCCCTCGCCACTGTGGAGGTATACCAGGACCGGGAACTGCCGTCGAAGCTGCGCAACCACCCCGTGATCCGTCGTCTCGAGGAACTCGTCTTCTTTGTGACCTTCGTGGAGAACGACCTGGTGGGGTTGGATCAGGACGAGGCAGACCAAGTCCCCTACAACCTGGTGCGGGCGGTCCGGCACGAGACCGGCTGCACCCGCCGCGAAGCCGTGGAGCAGGTGCAGCGCCAAGTGGCCGAGCAACGCGCCCAGCTCGAGGCGCTGATCCGCTACGTCCCCGCACTCTTCCGCGTGCTTCCCGGCATGTCGGGCCGGGGGAAGAACTACGCGGAGATATACGTGAACCTGGCGAACGTGGGGCTCTGGGGGCGTGAGAGCGGTCGGTACGAGCAAACCTCCGCTTCCGCGGCGCCGGATTTGGAACGCTTGCGGCGTGAGATCTACCTCCCGGCCGACGACCTGACTCCTACCGCGGGTGTTTAGAACGATGACCAGGCAATCAAGTGCGATCGGATGAGTGGGGGATAGTCGCATGCCGAGTCAGAGCATCGCCCGAATTCGGTCACCCGTGCGGATAGCGTTCTGGGGTACGAGTTCGACCGAGCACCCTGCGGCCGTCGGCGCCCGTTTCATAGATCAAGCCAACCTGCCAGGAGTCGGAGACGCCGTGGTTGTCGAGGCCATCCAGTGCCGAGGCTATGTTCACCGCGTCGAGGTGGCTCTGCGAATCCAATTTCCTACCAAGGTATTTCAGATCAATCACGGCAGTCCTGAGCGATATGTCACACCCCGGGGTTACCGCCTGTTCTCGGATGTCGCGCAGGCCTCGGAGACCGTCCTCGAGACGCGGTCCGGCAAGACGAAGATCGTGGCCTTGCCCGATACTTCGACGGTGCGCTCGCTTCCGGTCACGAGGGTGTGATGATCAAGTCGTTGAACGCGGGTGGTGGGTCAGGGGCGGTAGACGTGGATGTAGTCGACCTGCGTCGACTCCTGGGTGACTGTGGGTGGGACGCCAGCGTAGACGAAGAGGTCGAAAATCAGGGCGTCACCCGTGCCGGAGTACGGGCCTTGTTCGCAGATCTGGCGGCCGTCGAGGTACCAGGTGGTTTTGTTCGGGCCTAGGCGTTCGGCGATCGTGTGCCAGTCGGTGGTGAGGTCGGTCGGGGATTCGTACGGGCAACTGCCACCGCCCGACTGGTGATTGGTCAGGTACAGCTTGCGGTGGTTGTCGCTGTAGAACTCGTAGGTGTCCTGTTCGTTCGAACCGTTCCCGTTCCACGTCCAGGTCGACGGCCAGAACCCCGTCGCCGCCGGGAGCTTGAGCCGGGTCTCGACGTAGTCACCAGGCTTCACCGCGAACGAGTGGGCCGGGTCGTGCCCGCACGTCTGCCCGGTGGTGATCAGCCCGCTCGACCACTCGTACCCCGGTTGCGGGTTGTCCTTGCGCGCAGTGACCGTCAGTACGCCGTTGCCGACCGACAGCGCGTCCCAGGTGTGCCACTCGAGCTGCTGATTGCCTTTGTTCCCGAGGCACTGGTCGGGCTCCGCGTTCGAGTGGATGGCCCATTTCGACTGGTCGATCACAGTACCGTCGAACTCGTCCGCGAACACCAGTGCTCCGGGGCCGTCCGCCGCCGGCTGGTCGGCCGACGCAGCCGGGCCGAGGATGGCGACTGCGATCGCCGCGCTGGCCAAGCCCGCACCAATGGTCCGTAACGTACGTATCAAGGATCACCTCTCATTAGAAATCAACGGTCAAACGTTCGCTTGATGCTCGCGGATTGTCAACTGGCCGAGGAGGTCAGGGACTGGGTGTCGATCACCTCGAGAAGCCTGATGGTGATCGGAAGGGGAGCCGATAGTCGTGCTACCCAGTTGCGGTGGTCCAGGATTCGTGCCGGCCGTGCCGACGAGCACCTGATCGTCTGCACTTCGAGTGTTCCGGGAGCTAATGGATCAATGATCACCAGACGGCGGCCCGATGTCCAACGGACTGTCCGCGCGCGCCAAGGTGTCCAGCGCAGCGTCCAATAGCGCTGGTACAAGCCGGTTTTCGTGTTGGTGCTGCATACGCCCCCGGCGCCACGAACCACAACCTCCACCGCGCCGACCATCATCATCGGCAGCCGAGCCAAGCACCAAACATACTGCCCCATAGCCCAAAACGACGGACCACTCCTGACCAGGGCTATGCCACATCCGTTGTTTTTCGGCGATTACTCGACCGTCAGTTGAACCCAAGCGGGTCGAGCAGTTCCTGCTCGCCCGTCGGACGGATTATCAGCGCGCGGAACCGCTTTCGATGAATTCACGGATGAAGCAGAGCGGGCAGATGGGGTCGAATGGCGCGGTGATCTCGGTCGAGGCGGTGGTTGATGGTGCCACCGAGGGTCCGTTCGGCGCGGCCGCGGCGAGCGCGGGCTGCAGGGCGAGCGTGACAGCAAGCGCGCCGCCGGCAATGACATTCAGCACGGGACGGTACAAGAGATCCTCCACGTTGATGCGATGAGCCGTGAGGGTAGCAAGGCCCGTCGCTGTGGTCATGCCCCCAATCCCAGGTGCAGCGCTGCCGGTGCAGCTCTCGCACCGAGGCCGCCGCATTCGAGGGTGGAGAACATGGTCAGCCGGCACGAACATCCGCTACTGCCGCTGATCGCGTTGACCGAACCGGTCGGCGTGTGATCGCTTACGGGATACAGTCGTAGCCGTTGACGTAGGCCGGAGCATTCGCGATGTTGCCGGAGATGGTGACGATCTCGATGGGTTTGCCGTCGAGGCCAATGATCGCTGGAAGTTGCTTTCCGCAGTTGTAAGTGATCGGTGTCGGGCTGCGTTGGGTGATCTGCCAGGGACCTCTCATCGTGTTGTCTTGTCCGACAGTGCCTTCAGTAGGTTGGCAGTCGCCTCGGCCGGTGATCACGACGGTGTCTCCATCCTTGTACCCCAGCGGTCGCACGACGATGGCCTCATCGCATACGTACGTGGGGATGTGGGCGGGTCCGGCGTGGCTGTCGTCGGCTGGCGCGGTCGCGGTGGTGGTTGGTGCGCCGAACTTGGCCGCGGTCGTCGTCGTGGATGTCGGGGCTGCTATCGGTGAGGTGCTGGGATGCGTCGAGCAGCCGGTGAGCGTGACCGCGAGTAGGCCGAGGGCGAGGTAGGCGGGTTTGGTCACGAGGTGGTACCCCTGTCGTTGAGTGCGAATGCCGGGCGATGCTAATCGAGGCCGTCACAAAATCCCATGTCTGTCAGAAGGTTGCGGGTTCGGTGACCGATTCCGATTGCCCAGCTCTGCCGCCGCGCCGATCACGGTTCGGTACCTGCCAGCCCTTGCCGGCACAAGCTTTGGCTGGCAGTAGCGTCCACGCATGCCGCTTACCGCGCATCGGATCAACGGTGCGTACTGGGCAGCCCGCCGGTGCCGCATCAGCCGGAGTTCGCCGACTGCGTTGTCCGGGCCGGTCGGCGTCTGCGCGATGGAGCGGCGTAGTTGGACCATCGAATAGGCAAGGGTGACATGGCGTTCGCTGTCGATGAGGTCGGCCTCGAGCAGCGCGTCCCGGGCATAGGCGAGTTCCGAATCGCGCGCAACCAACTGCTCGTAGGTGTCGGGCACAGCTTTGAGGAGGTCTTTCATCGCGGCACGGAAGGTTTTGTAGCCGCGGTGCTGTCGGCCACTCAGCGGGGTCGCAACCTCTGGCGGCTGCATGGTGGGGCGGACAGCCGCCAAATAATAGTCCACCGGAATCGTGCTGGCGTGAATCATCGCAGTAGTAGCTCAACGGCGGTTCGCCGGAGGGAGCCCGGCAACGTGGCCCTTTCCGTGCGGGCCAGCGGCGTTCAGCATCGACGTCCGCTCATCAGCGTAAGGCGTTTTGTGTCAAGCGGTTGGTCTGTGCCTCGCCCGTGTCGTCCCTGCATAACCGATGTCCGCTGTCACTGGGCGCGTGCAGCTCTCTTCGTCAGGGGTCCGCGCAACCGCAGCCTACCGTGAAATCGCCACTAGGCGTGGCAGTCCCGGTTCGCTGCGCGATCGCCCGGTTCCGCTCCAGCGCGGCGTGCAGCAGGTCGAGTGCGTGGTCGACGTCGGTTGCGGCGATGGCCCCGTATCCGACGATAAGGCCGTCGGGACCGTCGCCCATGCGATACCGGGAGATCGGGAAGATGCCGACGCCGTCCGCCCGTACCTGGGCGGCGACGGCAGCCGCGTCGACACCGGGCTGGGTCCACGCCGACACGTGCAGGCCCACCGCTGACGGAATGACCGTCAGCAGGTCGGCGAAGCGCGTGGTCAACAGTTCGACTATCCGGTCGTGGCGGGCCTGGTACTCCCGGCGCATCCGCCGGATGTGTTTGGCCAGCATCCCTTCTTCGATGAAGCCGAGCAGGGCGACCTGCGCGGGCTGCGGCGAATGCCAGTCGGTCACGAACTTCGCGGCGCGCAATGCCGTGAAGAGCGGCGCGGGGGCGGCGACGAAACCGATCCGCAGCACCGGAAGCATGACCTTGGAGAATGTTCCCACGTAGATGACCCGGCCTGCTGGGTCGATGCTGTGCAGCGGCTCGAGCGGACGGCCACCGTAGCGGAACTCGGTGTCGTAGTCGTCCTCGATCACCACTACGTCGCGGCTACTCGCCCACTCCAGCAGCGCCCGCCTGCGCTGGGCCGACATCGGCATACCGAGCGGAAACTGATGCGACGGAGTGACGTACACGATCCGCGTGCGATCGGGCAGCAGGTCGACCCGCAAACCCTCCGAGTCCACGTCGACTCCCACGACGTCGGCCCCGAGGCTGCGAAACAGCTCCCGCACGAGCGGATAGCACGGATTCTCGATGACCACGCAGTCGCCCGGACGCAGCAGCACCCGCCCCACCAAGTCCAGCGCCTGCTGGATGCCCTGCGTGATGATGATGTCGTCCGCGGTCACCTGTACGGCCCGCGAGACCCCGATGTGCCGGGCGATGGCCGCCCGCAGCGCAGGTAGCCCCGCCGGGTCGATGGGCATTCCGGTGCCGATCGAGGACGCCCGGAACGCCTGCGAGGTCAACCGCCGCCACGCCTCGTACGGAAATAGCCGCACGTCCGGGATGCCGGGCCGTAGGTCGTACGGCGGCGCGTCGGTGAAGAAGCCGGGCTGGGGCACCCTGATGTCCGCCCACGACGGCGACGGGTGGACCATCGCGACCGATGTGGGCGTGGCCGGGTGAGGCCGCTGCCGCGCGGCTATAGCGCGCACGAAAATGCCTGCGCCGACCCGGCTCTCGGCCAGACCGTCGGCGACCAGTCGGTCGTAGGCGCCGGTCACGGTATTGCGCGACACCGCCAGCCTGCGCGCCAGTTCCCGGGAAGGCGGCAATGGTTGGCCCGGTAGCAGCCGCCCGTCCAGCACGGCGGCCTTGATCTGCCGGTATATCTGGGCGCCGAGGTCCCCGCGGCCGGTGAGGCTCACGTGCACATCCACGGGCGATCTCAGCGGTGGGTCGACTGCGGAACATGGGCAAGGCCGGTAGCCCGCAAGGACTGCCCGGCCTCGCGCGGGGCAACCGACAGTGCCGCGATCACGCGTGAATCCAGCCGAGCATGCCTGAGAGTAATCAGGCATGCGTTGGCGACGCAACTTCTCGGCTATGCCGGGCTATGCCGGATGCGAAATTCGACGATTCCCTAATGCTGCTGGTGGCGCGACCCGCCCGTCACCATCGGTGATCGCGGAGTAGACCCAGGTCCACGGGAGACCGCAGGCACCAGATACGAGGCGACGCTGCCCAACTTCTCACAGGTTTCCTCGAATTCCCGATCCGGCCGTGACTGGGCGACGATGCCGGCGCCCGCTCGCAGCCATGCCGTGTCCTCGTCCTGGTATACCGCGCGCAACACCAGGGTCGCCTCCATCGAGTCGTTTTCCGAAAGTGCAACCACCGCACCGGAATACAGTCCGCGGGCAGCGTCGTGGCGGAATACGGCGTCGACACCCGCCCGCTTGGGGATGCCGGACGCGGTGACCGCCGGGAACAACGCGTCCAGCGCATCCCACCGGGTCCGGTGCCGGGCGAGTCTGCCGCGCACCGTGGAGGCCAGGTGCTGGACGCTGCCGCGCTCGCGCACCGCCATGAACTCGGCCACCGCCGTGGAACCCGGTTCGGCGACGGCGGCGATTTCGGTGAACGACGTCTTCACAGAGACGGCGTGTTCCACGATCTCCTTCGGGTCCGACTCCAGCTCATTGCGGGCGGCCAGATCTGCCGCGACGCCCCGCCCCAGCGCCCGGGTGCCCGCCAGCGGTTCGGTGGTGACGACACCCTCGTCGTCGACCGACACCACCAACTCCGGGCTGAATCCGGCCGCGGCCAGGCCACCGAGCCGCAGCAGGAACGACCGGGCGGGTGTGTTGTGCGCCCGGCCCAGGCGGTAGCTGGCAGGCAGGTCGACCCGGAAGGGCAGCTCGACCCGGCGAGACAGGATCACCTTCTGGTAGTCGCCCGCAGCGATCTCCGCGACGGCCGCCGCTACCCGTGCACGGTAGCCACTGGCGTCGGCGCGCACGTCGACCGGATGCGGTGTCGGCAGCGGCTCGGCCGGTGGCAGCAGCAGTTGCTCGATCACCTCGATTTCGGCAGCGGCCGCGCCGTCGACGGTGACCTCCGATTCGGTGACCGTCACCTCGATTCGCGGAATGATCATGTGCGCCAAGCTCGTTCTCTCGGTGAGGTGCCGTTGCGCGCCGAGCGCGTTGGCGCAGAACTCGAAGGCGATCCAGCCGTAGGCGGTGCCCGAGGCTCCCGCGCCGCAGGCCACCCGCAGCGAGTCGAACGCCCGCTCCAGAGCGTCCACGGGTCTGCCGGTCCAGCGTTCGCGAGTGGACCCTCCGGCCGCGCTCACCCGCAGCTCGTCGCTGTCGAGCTCGATCCGGCCGAGCGGGTCGGCGGCGAACACCCATCGGCCGGGCCGCTCATAGACGATGTGGTCACCGAAGCGGCCGGAGCCGGCCAGCCGCGACACCGCGGTCACGGGATCGACCGCGCTTGTTATTCGGACGGATTCCGGGGTGGTCACGTGGTTCTCCATCTTCAGGAATTCGGGTCCGCACCGCGCATGCGGTCGACGAGTTCGCGGACATTCGCCAGCGATGTCAGCGAAGCGACCTCGGTCTCCGGAATCGCGACGCGGTAACGCTCCTCGATGCGGGTTGCGAGCTCGAGTTCGAGCAGCGAATCGACGTTCCATTCGTCGACGAAGTTTGTGTGGTCACCGATTTCGGCGGCAGGCACTTCCAGTACGCGCGCCACCAATTGCCGCAGGTCCTCCGGGTCTACCCGCTCGGGAATGCTCCGTGTCATCGTTCCTCCAGGTCGAGTTCGTGGTTTCCGACCCTGCTTCCGGCCGAGACGGATGCCGCCGCGTGCGGTGCGCGCAGCTGTAGGGTCACGGCCTCGTCGCCGTGCGGATCGCTACAGGTGGCGTACACCGGGTTCCGGTCGCCGCCGTCCAACTGCGCTACCGCCGCCACGCACTGGAGCACTCCGAGCGCGCCCGAGCACTCCCCGAGCCGTCGGGTCAGATCCAGGACCCGGATCGGCGAGCCGAATTCCGGCAACACATCCGCCGGTGTCAGCCACAGTCGCGGCGGCCGAGCCGCCGTGCGGATCGCGGCGACCACCTGGTCGACACTGTCGCTGTGGCAACCACCGTCGATCAGCGCCCGGACGATTGCCTGCCGATTCGCCGCGTGCGCTTCCGATTCCAGGATCACCGCCGCGGCTCCGTCGAGGACCCGCCGACCCGGTCCGTGCAAGCTGCGCACCGGTCCGGTGTCCGGTTCGACCCCGACGACGACCGCAGCGTCGGCCCGGCCCGCCCCGATGAGCGTGGCGGCCCACACCAGCGCGTCCAACCCGCTGGTCCGCCCGCTGCACAAGGTGAGGTTCGGTCCGCGCAGCCCGTGCCGGATCGCGATCCACCCGGCGATGGCGTTGGACGACACGTGCGGCAGACCCAGTGGGCTGAGTGCGGCAGTGGAATGCTCGGCGATCCGGTCGGTGAACTCGCAGACGCTGTCGAGGTTGCCGAAGTTGGAGCTGACCACGGTGGCTAGCGTCGTGTGCTCGCGACCGGTCGACTCGGCGGCCAGACTCGCGTCGTCGAGCGCCTGCTCAACCGCGCGTAGCGCCAGTCGCGACGCACGGTCCTTGTGTCTCATGTGCCGTCCCGTGAGGTCGGGTGACGGTCCGGCTCCCGGCTCGACCGGATCGGTCGACAGCAGATCGGCAGCGGTCCGCAGGCCCGTGACGGCGAGGCCGACTCCGGTGACCACCGTCGCACGGCCGGTCACCGGGTCCCCTTCCCGATGACGGCGACCGCATTGATGCCGCCGAAACCGAACGCGTCGATCTGCGCCACGGCCAGGTCCGCCCGCACGACGTCGCGAGCCAGGTGCAGCCCGGCCGCCTCGGCGATGGGATCGGTGAGACCCAGAATCGGCGGTACCAACCCGCGACGCATGGCGACGGCCGCGACGATCAGACTCAGCAGCCCGGACCCGCCGAGTGTGTGGCCGGTCATCGACTTGATCGCGGTCATCACCGGTGGCGCGGCGGGCCCGCCGAACACGTCGGTAAGAACGGACGCTTCGACGGCGTCGTTGAGTCGCGTTCCGCTTCCGTGCAACATCACCAGGTCAACGTCGGCGGCGTCGATGCGGGCCCGTTCGTGGGCGTCGGCGATGACCTCGCGGATGCTCTCCCGGTCCGGCGCCGTGGCATGGTGGGCGTCGCAGTTCATGCCGACACCGAGCAGGCGCGCGTGTCGTGCGGTGTCGGTCCCGGCCCGGCCCACGACGACTGCCACCGCACCTTCGCCCATGATCATGCCCGCGCGCGCGGCGTCGAACGGCCGCAGCGCCTGCGGCGTCCCGCTCTGAACGCGGTCGATGGTGCCGAACGCGCTCTCAGTGATCGAGTCGGTGCCTGCGACCACCACGGTCTCGGCGAGCCCCAGTTCGATCATGTCGGTCGCCATTCCCAGCGCATACAGCGACGCCGCACAGGCGCAGGCAACAGTGTGCACCCGTCCGACCTGGGGAAGGTCCCGCAAGGCGGCCGAGAAGTCGAGTCGATCGGGATCGATCCCATTTCCGGGCTTTCCGCCGGTCTCGCGCCACCAGAGTTCGGCGGAGCGTTGTTCCCGCAGGGTGGTTCCGACCACCACCGGATACCGCTCGGCAGCCGCCGCGAGGCCCGCGTCGGCCAGCGCCGCCTCGATCACGGCGCGAAGCCACTCGGTGGCCCGGAACGGCCGGTCACCGTCTGCCGTGCGGTTGTCGACCTCGTACGCGTGGCACGTCCGGTACTTCGCCGCGTCGAACGCGCGCAGCTTCGATATTCCGCTCCGCCGTGCGCACAGCGACTCGAAGATCGCGTCGGGCGTCTCCCCGATGGACGCGACAGCCGCCATCCCAGTGACATCCCACGGCATCAGTTCGCCCCGATCGCCCGAAGCCGGTTTCGCGCAAGCTTGCCGGTCCACGTCGTCGGCAGGGCATCGACCAGTTCGACGCGGCCGGGGCGCTTGAACGACGCGACCTCGGCACGCAGACAGGCGATGACAGCGCGACGGACGGCGTTGGGCTCCCGGTCACCGTCCACGACGACGAAAAGCACCGCCTGCTGCAGCCCGTGGCCGTCCGCCACCCCGACTACGGCGCAATCGCGGACCCCTGCGACAGCGCGGACGACACCCTCGATCTCGGCGGGCGCCACCTTGTTGCCGCCGAGATTCAGAAAGTCGTCGGCTCGACCGAGGTAGTGGATCGGACCGCCGCGGGCGCGCTGGACAATGTCACCGGTGTACGCGCCGCCGTCGGCGAAGGTTTCCCGAGTCGCTTCCGGCCGGTCGAGATAGCCGGCCGCGACGGACGGACCCGCGATGTGCAGGCGACCCTGCACATCGTCACCGTCGAGAATCCTGCCGTCCTGGTCGCGCACCGTGGCCCGCACCCCGGCAACGGGCACGCCGATGGTGCCGGGACCGGGTTCGGCGGGTGTCGTTGCCAGCACGATGTACAGCGCTTCGGTCGTCCCGAGACTGTTCACCAGCGGAACCCCGAGTCGCCGCATGACCCGTTCGCTCAGGTCCGCAGGCAGTGCTTCGCCCGCCGAAACCGCCAGCCGCAGCCTACTGTCGCGGTGGTCGAACGATTCGGCCAGAGCGGCGTAGAGGCGCGGCACCGAGAACAGCACGGTCGGACGGTGACGGCGCAACGCGCTCGCGACGACCTGGGCGTCCACCCCGCCGTTGAGCAGCACGGTCGTCGCACCCGCGCGCAGCGGCAGCAATAGGGAATTGCCGAACCCGTATGCGAACGAGAGTTTGGCCGTCGACAGCACGATGTCACCGGGGGCCAGCGCGGCTACCCGCCCGAACCCGGACGGCACCCACTGCAGTGCGCTCGCCCGATGCGCGACACCCTTCGGCGCGCCGGTGCTGCCGGAGGTGTACTGCACCAGGGCTTCCTGATCGAGCAGCCACTGCTGCTGCGGTGCGGGCAGCTCGTCGGAGCGCTGTTGCCGCAGTATCGACTCGCGGATATGGTCCCCATCGAGCTGCCCGATGTCCGGCAGCACCGCGGCAAGTCTGTTCCGACGCGTCCCGGACACGTCGACGTATCCGAACTTCACCCCGCTGTCGGCCGCGATGAACCCGATCTCCTTATCCGACAGCGCCGGATTCACCGGTACCGCTGCGCAGCCGTGCCACCACAGCCCGAGCACCGCCACCACCGTGGCAACCGAGTCGTCCGCCAACACCATCACCCGGCTGCCCGGCACGACTCCATTGTCGGAGAGCAGATTCGCGAATGCGCCCGCGGCGCGGAACAGTTCGGTGTAACCGACCTCGCCGAGGTCGGAATCGATATAGGCGGGCACGTCCTTTCTGGGCGAATCGAGGTGCCTTCCGACAAAGAATTCGACGAGGTTCACCGGCGCGCCACAATCCGAGCCGTCGATGACCGCCAACGCGTCGCCGACCGAATCCAGGCGCGCAATCGAACCGTCCGAAAGCGTAACCGAGAATTCACGTTCTATACGAGCGAGTATTTCGGCCTTTTCCAGCGAGGACGCGCCAAGATCCTCGTAGAAATGCGCCCGAACATCGACACCGTCGACGTCCATCTCGAGCACTTCGGCGGTAATGGCGCGAAGCCGGTCGCAATTCCTGTCACTGCCGCGGTACCACTCTTCGGATCCGACCATCTTCATATCCTGACAATTGTTCATGCCACCATTGACGAGGGACCCGGACTACGGTCTCGTACCGGATAGTACGACATTGTTTCCCGCAGCGGTGAACAAGAATTCGTCCACCCGATCGGCTATTTCTTTCCTCGTATGGTTGCACCATATATTTCCGAACCTGCACGGCAAAGTGCCAATATCGACGAACCGCAGTGGTCCGGTTGCGTACCGAATGAACGCAGGGGTCCTGACAGGCCGCCATGCGACCGAGGGTGGATCGGACAGAGCAGTCGGCGGCCGGGATCCGGCAGTTCATGGAACGGTTGGAGGCGAGGGTCGCTGAGATCAACACCGATCCCGTCCAGCGGGCCGAACACGACCGTGAATCGGAGCTCATCGATGCAGCCGAGCGCGCACTTCGAGCGGGCCGGGCGGCCGAAGCTTGCGGCGAGTACGCTGCCGCCGTCGGCTTTTACGGACAGGCCGCCGAGAAGCATTGGGGCGAAGCGGCACTGCGTGTGGTGGTCTGCCGGGTTCGGCGATCGGCACCCTTGTCGAACGCTCGACCCGCTACGCCATGCTCGTCGACCTGCCCGACGGCCGAAGCTCCGAGCAGACGCGAGAGGCCTTGCAGCGCACCGTTACTCGGCTTCCACCGCATTTGATGCGGTCGTTGACCTGGGGCGTGATCCGGGATCGGCGTGACCCGCGTTTCTGCAGTCGATACAGGGGTACGCCTGCATCCGCGAACCATGTCGATCCCGTATGCCATAGATCGTGCCGACGAAGATGTACGTTCGTAACCGAGTTCGGCCACCACGTCATCCCAATGCGTTGCCCTCCGCAAGACACCGGGAGCCCTGCGAGGGTGCTACTCAGGTCCGTTCGGCCTGTTGCTCGGCAACCCACCTTGCGATCTGGGCCCGGTTCACGAAGCCGAGTTTCGTGAGGACCTTTTCGACGTGGTGTTCGGCAGTCCGGCGTGAGATGACCAGTGTTGCCGCGATCTCCTTGTTCGACATGCCCTGGGCCACCAGGTCGGCGACCTCGCGTTCGCGGCGGGTCAGTGTCGGCGCGGGACGGGGGGCTTCGGGTGCCGGTTGCGGTTGTTCCCGCAGGGCCAGCGCGATTGTTTCCTCGGTCGTCAGTGTGCTCCCACGCCGGACTGCCGCCTCGAATTCGGTGTTCCCGATCGCTTTTCGTGCCATCTTCTCGAACCGGTCACGGTGCGCGAGCAGGTGCACCGAGCCGTGGAGCAGGGGGCCGATGGTGTGCCACAGCATGCTGGCCCCGCCGAACAGGGTGGCTGCTCGCTCGGCGTCGCCCTCGGCCGCCGCTGTCCAGGCGAGTGTCTCGAATGCGTGCGCCAGGCCGAGGGTGTCGTGGAAGGCCCGTTTGATTTCGATCGCTTCGCGGAGGTCGGTTTCGGCCCGGTCGAGTTCGCCGTGAATCAGCTCCAGGAGGCCACGTATCCACAGGGCGTAGGACAGTTGCCAGCGTTCGCCAGCGGCGTGGCAGCGTTCGAACAGGTCGTCGACGACCGCGGCGGCCCGATCGTCCTGGCCTAGGAGGACAAGAGCCAATGCCAGATCGATCAGCAGCAGATTCGGGTAGCCGATCGGCACGTCGGACTCGGCGTAGAGCTCGAGTGCCTTTGCGTACAGAGGGATCGCGCTTGCCAGGTCGGCGTCCAGGAATTGGAGTAGGGCGCGGGAGTGGGTGACGTAGGCGGTGACGGCGGGGTCGCCGAGCCGGGCGGCGATGTCGCGGGCCTCGGCGAGCAGTGCCGTGGCGGCCTGGGCGTCTCCCAGATGGGTTGAGTTGTAGGAGATGGTCGCCAGGGCCCAGGCACGTTCGCGGGTGGGTTCGGTGTCGAGTGCCAGCGCCCGCTCGAGCCAGAGCTGGCCCTCGGTGAGCTGTCCCATGGCCATCCAGAGCCATGGGACAGCGGCCATGCGCAGGCCGGTGTGTGCCTTGTCGAGGTGGGACACGCAGTATTCGAGCGCCTGTCGCAGATTCGGGTGTTCGAGTTGCAGCACGCTCGCCAATTCCTGTTGTCGCGGGCCCACCCACTCCACGTCGACGATTTCGATGAGCTGCAGGTACCAGTCACGGTACCGCTGTGCCAGCGCGGGGTCGTCTCCGTATTCGGTGAGCCGCGCCTGTCCGTAGGTGCACAGGGTTTCCAGCATCCGGAAGCGGGCGTGTTCTGCGTTTTCTTCGCGGAGGAAGATCGATTTGTCGAGCAGTCCGGCGACGCTGTCGAGGACGTCGTATGCGGGCAATGTGTCGTCGGTGCATACCGCTTCGAGGGCGTCGGTGGTGAAACTGCCGGCGAAGACGGATGCGCGGGCCCAGAGTGTCTTTTCGGCTGGGCTGCACAGGTCGTAGCTCCAGTCGATGAGTGCTTGCAGGGTGCGGTGTCGTCGAGGGAGGTCGCGGTTGCCCTGCTGGAGGAGGTGGAATCGGTCGTCGAGGCGTCTGATGAGGTCGTCGACGGTAAGTACCCGCAGTTTCACTGCGGCGAGTTCGATGGCGAGGGGGATGCCTTCCAGGCGCTGGGAGAGACGGATAACGGTGGCTTCGTTGCCGGGGGTGAGGGTGAATCCGGGGGCGACGGCGGCGGTGCGTTCGGCCAGTAGCAAGACCGACGGGTACTGGATGGCTGTGCCGGGCCGGGCGCCGGCGTCGGAGTGGGGGACGGGCAGGGGCGAGACCCGGTAGACGTATTCGCCGGAGCCCCTGAGTGGTTGTCTGCTGGTCGCCAGGATCCGGACCTGTGGTGCGGCGCGCAGGATGTGGTCGGTCAGGTCGGCGACGGCGTCGATGAGGTGTTCGCAGTTGTCCAGGACGAGCAGTGTGTGCTTGGGCTGTAGGTGGTCGCACAGGACGGTCAGTGGTGGCCGGGCGGATTGGTTGCGGATGGCGAGGGCGTCGAGCACGGTGTGCGGTAGTAGGGCGGGGTCCTTCAGCGAGGCGAGCTCGACCAGGCACACACCGTCGGGGAAGGCGCGTTTGACCTGGCCGGCGACGCGGAAGCCGAGCCGGGTCTTGCCTACCCCGCCCATTCCGGTCAATGTCACCAGCCGGGTGGTGGACAGCAGTTGCCGTACGGCGGCCACATCGTGGCGGCGGCCGACGAAACTGGTCAGATCCGGGGGCAGGGTGTTGGGATGCAATGCAGCGGCTGTCTTGGGTGCCGGTGGCCGGTCGGTTCGGCGGGGTGAGTGTGTCACCAACGCCATTTCGTCGACGGGTAGGTCGAGCGCTTTTTCAGCGGCGCGGAGGAGGTCGCCGAATTCTGCGGCGGTGGCAGGTCGCAGGTCGGGGTCGTGGGCCATGGCGTGTTCGATGGCAGCGGACACGATGTCGGGTATGCCGTTTTCGTGGAGGTCGGGCAGGGACGTGGAGGTGATGCGCACGAATTGGGTGACCAGGCGTTCGCCGGTGTGGCGTTCGAAGGCGGCGTGACCGGTGATGAGGCAAAACAGGGTCGCGGCCAGTGCATAGACGTCGGAGGCGACGCTGGGTGGTGACCCGTTGATCAGTTCGGGGGCGGTGAAGGCGGGGGTGCCGGTGAGCACCCCGGAGGTGGTGTGGAAGCCGCCGGGGATGCGGGCGATACCGAAGTCGGTGAGCAGGGGTTCACCGAATTCGGACAGCAGCACGTTGCCGGGTTTGACGTCGCGGTGCACGATCCCGGCCTCGTGCGCGGTCTGCAGCGCACCGGCGAGGCGGACGCCGATGTGCATGGCTTCGGAGACGGTGATGGGTCCGCCGGTGCGCAGGCGGGTGTCCAGGGATGTGGGGTAGAACGGCATGACGATGAACAGGCGGTCGCTGGTAGTGGTGCCTGCCTGGTAGACGTCGACGATGTTGGGGTGGCCGCTGACCCGGCCCATCGCTTGCTGCTCACGCAGGAACCGCGCCCGGTCCTCGTCGTCGGCGTCGCCAGTGAGGACTTTGATCGCGATGACGCGGTCCAGGGACGGTTGCGCGCACCGGTAGACGACACCGAACCCGCCGCGGCCGACCTCGGCCGCGGCGGCGAATCCCAGCCGGGCCAGCTCTGCGGGTATCGGTGGCCGGACATCGGGTTGTGTAGCCCCAGGATCTTCGTCCGTCCTGCGCTCAACGCCCCGCATCGAGCGCCGTACCATAGACCAAGGCTAACCCCCGATCCGATATCGGACACGGCAAAATAGCTGGTTCACTGGGGACAAACCATAGGCAGGTTCCCTGATCATCCGTTGCGCCGCCGAGGATTTGCTCGGCTTCGCTCGATCCCGGCTGCCGCGTGCGTCGGTGCCGCGGTACGTGGAGGTCGTCGACGACATGCCGCGCACCCCGACCGGCAAAATACTCGAGCGAACCCTCCGTGAGGACTGGCGGACGTCTACGACGTACGACGGCGAAACCGGCGACCTGATGAGTGCTACTGAGGTGCCCTGATGATCGCGGCCGTGTCTACGAGCCACCGCATCTCGGTCTGTCCTTTCACGCGGGCACCAGCTGCGATGGCAATGTCGGAACGTACCGGTGAACTCAAAACCGACCGAGAAGAGCGCGCGAACTCGACAGCAGGCATCCGAGGGTGGCCGCAGGCGGGACGGTCCATCCGACCAGCAGAACTTTCAGGCCAAGTGCGCTGACAGTAGCCAGGCTGGTATCGACTTGCGGCCGTTGCTCTCGTCCCGAATATCGGTGCCGACGAAGTCCTGGAAGCCCTCGAAGTTCTCGAAGTTCTCGGGGATATTGGCGTGGATGCGGGCCGGCCGGATCTCGTCGATTGCCCAGTACCTCCCCACTACCTCGCGCAACTCTTCAGCGGTGACAGGGTTGATCGGGCCTACGGGCACGGTGGTTCTGTCGAACACCAGCACGAAGTAGGACGCGCCGGGTGCCGCAGCGCGCACGATCGACTGTTGGTAGCCCTCACGCAGTTCGACCGGGATCGAGTGGAACAGGGTGCTGTCGATGATGGTGCCGAAACGGCCGTCGTAGCCGGTGAACGCGCTGATGTCGGCGACCTCGAAGCTGGCGTTGATCAGGCCGCGCTTGGCGGCCTCGTCACGAGCGAGCTTGATCGCAGTCGGCGATTGGTCAAGGCCGACGGTGGTGAAGCCCCGCTCGGCGAGATCGAGCGACACCGCGGCCTCACCGCAGCCGGCGTCGAGGATGTCGCCGTGGAACTTGCCTGCTTCGCCGAGCGCGGCGATCTCGGGCTGCGGTTCGCCGATACTCCACGGCGGCCGGATACCCAGCCCTATCTCGACCGCCTCGCCGCGATAGGCGGATTCGAATACCGCGTCAGAGGAAGGAGTTGTCATAGTTGCCATGCTAGGCCTCGGGGGTCAGCCGCTGGGCTATCTTCTACATCGGGGTTGCCGGAACGTTGCGCACTGAGGTGACGGCCACGGTGTCAGAGCCGTCGGGTTGGCATTCCCGAGTACAGGTGGTTGAGGAAAACTTGCCCGAGAAGTAGCTATATCCAGGGGCCGCCCACCCGCACCAAGAAGCGGCGTCGGGCTAGGTCGAGAACTCGTCGGCCAGGGTGTTCCAGAACATGAGCTCGTAATTCTGGAAGAGCCTGGCGTATAAATGCGCCTCGTTCGGCTTCAGCCGCCCGGTGTCGAGTCCGGCTTGGATGGCGGCGAGGGCTCGCTGTTCGATCTCGGGGACTTCGGCGGCGAAGAAGTCGAAGAACGCGCACGCAAGGTCGTCGAAGTCGTAGTGGGTGCGCATCGCTTCGGCTACGGCCTTGCAGTAGCGGCCCCATGCGGTGAAATTCGAGTAGATACCCGCTGCGGCGGCGGAGGGTTCGGCGTGCATCGCCAACCAGGCGACATAGGCCGGATACGCCTGGCAACCCGCCCTCGGCAGCTCCATACCTTGGTCGGGTCCCGCCGCGGCCACCAGCGCGTCCAGCATGCCGTTCGCCTGCCGTTCGCCCGGTGGGAGCCCGCCGAAGAAGACTCTGGCGTGCGGTTCCTCCGCCCGCGCCGCTATGGCGTGGAAGCTGCGCCAGTCGCTGCTGGTGATGCGCTGCTCCTCCGCCGCGATCGCCGCGAAGACCGCCAGCGGCGCCTTACCCGCCGTGATCAGCGGGATCAAGCGGTTGTCGTCGTCGTGCGGGCCCAGCTCCGCCTGGATCCCGTCGAGCAGTGCGCGGGCGGAAACAGTCATCGGAACCTCCCTGTCGGACGAGTATCTCTGTCTATTCAACCGCCCGGCGACAACTATCGCGGTCATTCGCGGGGCCGGGGCGGCTGGGCGTGCTGGGCTGGGCGGACATCGCGATCATTCGCATCATCAACCGAGCCGTCGGACTCGGGCGGCAGTGAAGCCGGTCTGCACGGCTGGTCATTAGAACGAATCAGCGTTGGATTCGATCACGTCGTTGCGCGAAGGTAAAAGGACAAGTAGTGCGACCGAACACCTGGCACCGAAAAGGAGGAAGCCCTGATGGTGCGCGACGACGACCTCGCTAGCGAATCGCCGACCGCGGTCGCCTTCCATGACAGCGTTGATGTGATCGTGGTCGGCGGCGGCCCCACAGGCATGACCGCTGCCGGGGATCTGGCGCGGGCGGGCCGGTCGGTCGTCGTGCTCGAGCGGTGGCCGCAGATCAACCCGGCCAGCCGTGCCTTCGCGACCATGGCCCGCACCCTCGAAGTCCTCGACGCGCGCGAGCTGGCCGACGATCTGCTCGCCCTCGGGGCCACCACACCCGCGGTGCACCTGTTCGCCGGTGTCACAGTCGATTTGACCCGATTGCGGTCGCGGTACCGGTACGGGTTGATCATTCCGCAAACCAATGTCGACCAGGCCCTGGCCCGCTACGCCGAGCAACATGGCGCCGTGATCCACCGCGGCGTCGAGGTCGTCGCGCTCGACCAGGACACCGACGGCGTCACCGTCACTACTCGCCCCAAAGACGCTTCTTTTCGTGATGGCGAAACACGCTGGCGAGCAAGGTATTTGGTGGCCGCAGACGGCGCGCACAGCAGCGTCCGCGGCTTACTGGGCATCGAGTTTCCCGGCAAATCGGTGCTGTCGTCGGTGGTGCTGGCCGACGTGCGCCTCACCGCCGGACCGACCGGCGGCGGGCTGACTCTCGCCAGCACCAGAGACTGCTTCGGATTCCTCGTCCCCTACGGCACGGGGCCCGCCGCCGGTTGGTACAGGTCGATGACCTGGGACCGCCACCACCAACTCCCCGACACCGCACCCGTCGAACCCGCCGAGATACGGGATGTCCTCAACCGCGCGATGGGCCGCGATGTCGGAGTCGCCGAAATCAGCTGGCACTCCCGGTTCCACTGCGACGAACGACAAATCCGCCAATACCGGTGTGGGCGCGTATTTTTTGCCGGAGACGCCGCGCATGTGCACTCCCCGATGGGCGGGCAAGGCATGAACACCGGCATCCAGGATGCCGCTAACCTGGCCTGGAAACTCGATGCCGTCCTCGGCGGCGCCGACGACCGAGTGCTCGACACCTACCACACCGAGCGCCACCCCATCGGCGAACGAGTGCTGCTGCAGAGCGGGGCGATGATGCGCGGTGTCACCCTGCACCCGCGCCCAGCCCGCTGGTTACGCGACCGCATCGCCCGCATCGCCCTCGGATTCGGGCCCATCGCGAACACGATCGCGGGCAGCTTCGCTGGAACCACGCTGCGTTACCCCCGCCGCCGCGACGAGCACCGACTGGTCGGCACTCTCGCCACCGAAACACCCCTGACCGGCGATCGTCTCACCGTGCTGCAACGCACACCGGGATTCGTCCTCATCCGCGAGCACGGTGCTCCACCCGTCGACATCGATCTACCGCAGGCCGAGCGGACCGACCGCGGTCCGGCGCTGTTGGTCCGCCCCGACGGCTACATCGCCTGGGCCGGACCCTCTACCCACAGCCGGGCTCTGCGGCAGGTGTGGCAACGGTGGACCGGCTCGCACGCCCCGACACCGCATGACCCTCCATCAACGCGACCACCACGGAAGGGATCACCATGACCGTCACCGCCATCCAGATCGGGCTGCACCCCGATGCCATCGACTACACGTCGCCCGACTTCATCCAATTCCCCGGGCTGACCAAGGAAGTCCTGCGCCGCGCCAACGACGATAACGTCGCTGCACTGCGCTCCGCCGGATACGAAGTCGACAACTGCCTGATCGAGTTCGGAACCGCTGGGGCCGAGACCGCCCGCCGCGCGCTGGCGGCCAAATCCTACGACGCGGTCCTCATCGGTGCCGGAGTCCGGCTCGTCGCCTCCAACACCCTGCTGTTCGAGACCATCGTCAACGCCGCCCACACCCTGCAACCGTACTGCCGGTTCGTGTTCAACTACTCCGTCACCGCCACCCCTGACGACATCCGTCGCTACTACCCCACACCTCACGACAGCACACCCGCCCACTGACCGAACTGATGAAAGACGGCGGGCGGAGTAGCAACCGGTGGGCGTTCGGACCGGTCGGCTCGACCTTGCGATCGTCGACAAACACCATCGTCCGATGCGTGTAGGCCGTACTCTCGAAAAGCTTCTCCTGCACCGGATTTCACTGGAGGTCTACGCCTTCGATCCCCGCGCGACCCACCGGGGCCATCCAGTCTCCTCGGGCTGAACCGAACTAGGGGGTGGGTTTCGATCGACGCTCCAGCACCGCCATCGCGACAGTCGGCACGGTTGCCACAACCGCGGCGGCGAGCACCCAGGCGAATGTCGTGCCGAATGCGGAGGCCTGGTCGCCACGTTGAACTCCGTTATCGCGCAGGTAATTACCGAGGACGGCCACGAATACCGCGGTGCCGATGGAGCCACCGATCCGCTGCATGATGTTGAGTTGCGGTGTGGCATCACTGAACTGATCCGGCCGCAGGGTTTGCAGTGCGACTGTCATCGCGGGCATCACGGCCAGTCCGATTCCCGCGCCGCGCACCACCATGGCCGCCCCGAGCAGCCAGTAAGAGGTACCGGCGGTGATCAGCATGAACGGCAGCGTGGCGACGACACTGACAACACTGCCGAGCACGCAGATCCGGCTACCGATTCGGTCGAAGATGCGGCCCGAAACGGCCATCGCCACCGCCGCGCCGATACCCTGCGGCGCAAGCAACATCCCGGTGTGTGCGGCGTCTTGGTGACGGACGAGCTGAAAATACAAGGGCAGCAACACCATCGCACCGAAGGTGGCCGCACCGAAAACGAAAGTGGCGACCGAGGCCGAACTGAACAGCGCGTTCCGGTAGAGCCGGATATCGAGCACCGGGTTCACCACCCGCAGCGAGCGCACCACGAATGCGGCGATCATCACGATTCCGGCCGACAACGGAATCAGAACCTGGAGCGACGAAACCCCCCGCGAGCCGACCTCGGTCAGGGCGTAGGTGAGGCCGGTCATCGCAAGCGAGGCGAGTGCCAGACCGAAAACATCGAGCGGCCCGGCGGATTCGGTCTTTTTGTCGGCGGACAACAGCCGCACGGCGAGCACGAGCCCGAGCAATCCGAGTGGCGCGTTGATCAGGAAGATCCACTGCCAGCCGGCATTCTCCAGCAGGAGACCGCCGATCGTCGGGCCTACCACGGGGGTCAGCACCATCGGGATCCCCACGGCCGCCATCACTCTCGCGAGCCCCCGGGGGCCCGCGGCGGTCATCAGGATCATCTGTCCTGCGGGGACCATGAGACCGCCACCGATCCCTTGGAATACCCGGGCACCGATGAGCTCACCGACATTGCCGGCAAGGCCGCAGCCGATCGAGGCGACAACGAACAGCAGCATGGAAACGACGTAGAGCCGTTTGGCACCCATCCGCCGCACGGCCCAACCGCTGAGCGGCAGGATCGCCGCCTGGGCGAGCATGTAGACGGTCACCACCCATTGGATGGTGTCGAGCGAACTGTCCAACGTGGTGGACAGCGATTTCAGGGCGACATTGACGACGGTGGCGTCCAGGAAGGCGAGTATCGCGCCGATCAGCACGACCACCACCGCTTTGCGTGCCTGCGGCGTGAGCCCCGGTTGTTCGGTAACGCCGTCGCTGAGGTCGGAGACTGTCATCCCGGAAGTGTCATCCCGGAAGGCGATTGTGTCAACCCGTGGGATGATTAAAACATCCTTCGGGATGACCGGTGCGGTACCATCACTGCATGACGTCCGGCCACGCATCCGATCGCCGCCAACGCCGCTCCCCGGCCTCCGCGGAGCGCATACGCGATGCCGAACGCTCGCGGCAGGCACTGCTGAGCGCGGCGTTGGACGAGTTCTCCGAGAAAGGGTTCGATCGCACGCGCATCCAGGACATCGCCGACCGGGCGGGTGTCAACAAGCAGCTGATCGCCTACTACTTCGGTGGAAAAGAGAATCTCTACCGCGAGATTCAGCGCAGCTGGCAGGAGAGTGAGGCCATCTTCGCCGATCCGGCGCTCCCATTGGAAGAGGTGGCCGATCGCTATTTACGTGCCGGGCTCGCCGATCCCCGCGCGGCCCGTCTGATGGCGTGGCAAGGCCTGACCGGCGGCGATCCTGGAACCGACGAGACCGCCGAAACCGACTTGGCCAATCTGAGCAGGGCGGGGGAGCGCGGCGAGATCGCCGCGGAGCTCGACCCCGCCTTCGTTCGAATCGCCTTGACAGCCCTCGTGATGGCCCCCGCCGTACTTCCCGATGCCATCCTCGCATCGACCGGAGTGCGTCCCGGCACACCAGAATTCGAGGACTACTACCGCACCCAGCTACGCCGGCTCACGCGGCGGCTTGCCGAGGATGCCGGGCCCGAGCGCTAGTCGATTCGGACCGGTAGGGTCCGGTTCTGGGACCTACCGCGCGCTCAGCGGCATTTCCATGTGTTGCCGGTTGACAGAATCATTGCCGCGAGCGCACCTGGATGCACCGATTTCGGTAGCGCGGCAAGAACATTCGACGATTTGTGGAACCACCGGTTTCGACCGTCCTCGTCGAACTGGTCGGCGAACCGCTCGACATACGCGGCAACCTCGGCCGGAAGGTGCGTCGATGCTCGAAATAAACGACGGTGGCGTGCGGGAGAGCCCCGCCGTTGCCCGAAGCGGTGTTGCGCCCCGGGCGGCACTCACGCGGTACTTCGGCGCACTCACCGCGTTCCACAATCGGCGCTCTTCGAACTCAGGTCGGCGAAATCGGCTGGAAGGGCCGGATTTCGTCAGCGCCGGCTCGGACCAGCCTCGCCGATGATTCCGGCACTTCGTTCCACGCACCTGCCAGGTCGCGAAGCAGCGGCTCGGAGACCACGAAACGGGTCTGCTCGCCCAGGTGGCGCAGAACCCGCACTTCGGGATGGAGAGCACGCAGCTTCGAGATCTCGCTGGAGTAGAACAGCGACCTCGTCCGCCCCTCGCTGGAGTAGCGGAAGATCCAGAAGGATTCGCCGTCGCTGGTCGCGACAGTCATCTGTACGGGGTGGTCGATCCCGTACGTACGGCCGACATCTTCGACGAAGCCGACCGCACGGGCAACACCGCTGAAGGGATCGTTTTCGAGACCGAACGTCAGCGCGAGGAAGAACAAGGCTTCCGAGTCCGTCGAACCTTCGATGTCGGGGAACAGAGGCGGGTCGACAGCCATCAGCAGGTCGCGCTTGATCTCTTGAAAGCCGTGGAGGAGACCGTTGTGCATCCACAACCAATGCCCGTGCCGGAACGGGTGGCAGTTGCTGCGCTGCACCGGTGTGCCGGTCGAGGCCCGCACATGCGCGAACAACAGCGGCGTTCGCATCTGACCGGTGATCTCGCGAAGGTTCCGATCGTTCCAGGCTGGTTCGACGCTCTTGTATACCGCCGGTTCGCTGCCCTCGCCGTACCAGCCGACACCGAAACCATCGCCATTCGTAGTCGTCGCCCCGAGATGGGAATGCAGACTCTGGACGATCAGCGAATGTGCTGGACGGAACAGCAGATCCTCGGCAAGGATCGGCTCACCGGAGTAGGCCATCCACCTACACATATATCCATTGAAGCAGCACCATCACTGGTTGCGCCAGCAAACCGGGAGCGCGCCATCCGCACGCCGAACGGCCCTGCATTGACCCTTGGCTCTGATCGAGCCAGGGCCCTATCTGCCTGACTCGTGCGAGACATGGTGACCGAGTAGTTCCCTGAAGATATGGGCGAGACGGCGCAATTTCACCGCCGAGTACAAGATGGCGATCGTCGCCGACAGAGTCAGCCCGAGCCGGATATCGGACGTCCCTGTCAGGCGGCGATACAGTGAGAGTTAGGAGAGGTGGGCGCATGAGTGACTGTCGTGCTGAGACGGGCATATCGGGTCTCATTTGATCAATGACCAGCGATGATCAGCTGCGGACACAACGTGAGTTGCCGACGCTTCTCACGGAGTTGGATGCGGCTGGTTTCGAGGACGCTGTCGAGATCGGGCGGGGTGGTTTCGGTGTCGTGTATCGCTGTCGGCAGGTAGCGCTGGATCGGATGGTGGCGGTGAAGGTGCTGACCGCGGAATTGGATGAGGATAATCAGTCACGATTCCTGCGGGAGCAGCGGGCGATGGGCCGTTTGACCGGGCACCCGAACATTGTCACCGTGTTGGAGGTGGGTACCACCGCCAGTGGGCGCCCTTTTCTGGTGATGCCTTATCACCCATTGGATTCTCTCGATGTGCGGATACGTCGACATGGTCCGCTCTCTGCGGAGCGTGTGCTGTGGATCGGGGTGAAGATCGCTGGCGCACTCGAGACCGCGCATCGCCTCGGGATTGTGCATCGGGATGTGAAACCGGGAAATATTCTGCTCACCGCATACGGTGAGCCGGCTTTGACCGACTTCGGTATCGCGCACATCGCCGGTGGGTTTCAAACGGCCGCGGACACGGTGACCGGCACGCCTGCGTTCACCGCACCAGAGGTGCTGGAGGGTGAAACACCGACGGCGTCGGCGGATGTCTACGGACTCGGAGCCACTTTGTTCTGTGCGCTCACTGGTCATGCGGCCTTCGAACGTCGTAGTGGTGAGAACGTGGTGACGCAGTTCTTGCGGATCACGACCCAGCCGATGCCTGACCTGCGCGACGACGGCATCGCCGACGACGTGTCGGCGCTGGTGGAAAAGGCGATGAATCGAGAGCCCCGCGAGCGGCCCTCTGCCGCGGAGTTGGGGGAAGCCAGTCGGGAGGTTCAGCGGCGTCGCGGATTCTCGACAGGCGAGATGGCTCTGCAGAACGAACCTGTTCCCGAACACGAGGTCCGCAAAATACCGGCGCCGGGACGGCGCAGGCTGGCCGCGGTTGGTCGCAATGGCGGCGGCAATCTTCCGCTCGAGCTGACCGGGCTTGTCGACCGGCGTGCCGAGTTGGCGGAGGTGAAGAATCATCTGTCCGCTTCCCGCTCAGTGACATTGACCGGAGCCGGAGGCGTCGGAAAGACGCGTTTGGCACTGCGGGCGGCCGCACAGGCGCAGCGCGATTTCTCCGATGGGGTGTGGCTGGTGGAACTGGCCGATGTGTACGACACCGCGCTATTGGTCGATGTCATGGCGGCGACCTTGGGTGTGCGGGACGACTCTACGAGGCCGTTGCTCGAGGTTTTGGTGCATTATCTGAGCTCGCGCGAAACATTGCTCGTCCTGGACAACTGTGAGCAGCTGGTCGAGGCTGTCGCCGAACTGAACGAGACCCTACTGCGGTCCTGTCCGGAGGTACGAATTCTCGTTACCAGCCGTGAACCGCTGAATACCGCTGGGGAAGCGGTGGTGCGTGTAATGCCGCTGAGCGTCCCGGATTCGGATCGCGATACGTCGCTGCAAGCACGGCCACGCTTCGACGCGGTGACACTGTTCGTCGAGCGCGCCGCGGCAGCCGTGCCAGGGCTCGAGCTCGACGAGGGCAACAAAGACACGGTGACCAGGATCTGCGCCAGGTTGGACGGCGTGCCGCTGGCGATCGAGCTGGCCGCGGCTCGCATGCGCACGATGTCGCCGGAGCAGATCCTGCACCGGCTCAGCGATCGGATGGCGCTACTCACCACCGCCATCCGCACCGCGCCACCGCGGCAACAATCACTGAAGCTGTGTATCGACTGGAGCTACGAGTTATGTTCCCCGGCCGAGCAGCGACTGTGGGCTCAGCTGTCGGTATTCGCGGGCAGTTGCGGACTGGACGCCGTAGAGCAGGTGTGCGGCGATGCCCAGGCGCCACTAGGTGTGCTCGATGTGCTGTCTTCCCTGGTGGACAAGTCGATCCTGGTCCGGGAGGAATCGGGCCCTGTCGTACGGTTCCGGATGCTGGAGATGCTGCGGGAATACGGCCGGTCGAAGCTGCAAGCCTCCGGTGAGTACCAGGAGTTGCGCCGACGCCATCGCAACTGGTGTCGGCGGTTGGCGCTGGACGCGGAAGCCGGGTGGATCAGCAGTCGGCAACCCGACTGGGTTGCCCGGCTCACCCGTGAGCAACCGAACCTGCGCGAGGCGCTCGAATGCTCCCTGTCCGAGGACACCGAGGAGGCAGCCGATGCAGGGCTACAAACGGCTTCGGCATTGTGGGAGTTCTGGGTCTTTCGCGGTCTGTACGGCGAAGGACGATCCTGGCTCGACCGCGTCCTCGCTCATCCCCGTGCACGATCAATCCCTCACCGTGTGAGCGCACTTCGCGTCAGCAGCCAGCTGGCCACGTCACACGGCGATTTCCCGTCCGCGGCATCCTTGCTGGAGCAGGGACGAACACTTGCTGAACAGGCTCCTACCCCCATGGCCCAGGCGCAGATGGACCATGCCGCAGGCGCCCTCGCCCTTGGCCGCGGCGAACCCGCGCTGGCGGCCTCCTTCCTCGAGCGTGCCATCGAGGTCTTCAGTTCGGATAGGACCGGACATCTCCATGTTCATGCATTGAACTTGCTCGGTTGGACATACGAACTGCGCGGCGATACGTCGAAAGCGATCGTGCATCAGCGAAATATCATCTCCATCACCGAAGAGTGCGGTGAATTGTTCTATCGCTCGTTGGCTTTGCGGGGTATGGGCGTTGCCGAATGGCGGCGCGGCGATACCGACCGGGCGCAAGAGCTGCTCGAACAGGCGCTACGCGTCGATAAGCCGCTGAGCAGTTCGATCGTGATGGCGTTCGGGCTGGAGGCACTGGCATGGATTGCCAGTGACCGCAACGATATCGAGCGGGCGGCGGTCCTCATGGGAGCCGCACGCGAACTGTGGCCGGTGAGAAGCAGTCTCAACAGTGTCTTCGATAATTTGTCGCGCTTTCATGAGGGATGTGAAAAATCGGCGCGAAGAGCCCTCGGTACGGGCAAATTCGAGGCGGCCTTCCAGCGCGGCCGGGCAATGGATACTGCCGCCGCGAGGGCATACGCACTCGGTGAACAGGGTATCGACACGGCACCCGCAACAGACCCGACCACGAAGTTGACCAAGCGTGAACGGCAGGTCGCACTCCTCATCGCACAAGGACTCAGCAACAAACAGATCGCCAGCGAATTGTTCATATCGCCACGCACCGCCCAAGGTCACGTCGAACACATTCTGACCAAACTAGGGTTCACCTCGCGCGCCCAAGTCGCGGTCTGGATAGTGGATCAAGCGAATCAGGGCAGCTCTCGGCAGTGATTGTTCGAGGGCGTCGGCAGCGCGTTCGGAGCGGTCGTTTCTCATGCAGGTCGGTCAGCATGTTCATACACGTCAACGCATCAGGTGACAGCAACGCGGATTCGGCCCGGGACTCTTCCGAACGAGCAGTACCTTCAATGTGGAACTACACCGACTACCCCGCATGAAAGGACTTGCCATGACCAGTTCCCCCGCCGACCTCATGCGACGCAACCTTCTCGACGTCTTCAACGAGCCCGACCCGGCTCGCCGGGCCGCAGCCATCGCCGAGACCTATACCGAAGATGTGGTGTGGCACGAATCGGACCGAATTGTGCACGGGCGCAAGGATCTCGAACGCCGCGCCGAAGAGTTGCGTGCCGAAAACCCGGACTGGGTCTTCCAGCCCGCAGGCCCTGTGTCGGAGCTCGACGACATCGGCCACCTCGGCTTCCAATACGGCCCTGTCGACCAACCGCCGGTGGTCAGCGGCATGGACGTCGCTCGTATCAAGGACGGCGTCATCATCGAGCTCTACACCATCGTCACCGAGATGCGTCAGCCGTCCTAGCTCGAGGCCGTGCGAGACCCGTTCCACGGGTCTCGCACCCAGTCGGGGGTTCATCGGCGCGCAAGCCCGCAGGTCTGCAACGGTGTACCGGGCTCACCGAAACCCTGTTGTGACGCCGCGTGCTCAGGAGAATGGGTTCAGGCTTGTAGGCGTGCGCCCAGCTGGTGAACCAGCGAGAACAGGTCGGCAACACCCCAGTGCTCGACGATGCGGCCGTCGCGCACGCGCATGGCATCGACGGTTTCGAACTGCACCACGCGTCCGGTCGGCGCGATACCGAACAGCGACCCGAGATGGGTGCCGTGGTAGGTCTTGTAGGTGGTGACCACGTCGCCTTCGACGGTCTGCCAATGGATTTCCGGGCGGAAATCCGGAAAGGCTTCGCGTAGGCGCTGATACAGCACGCGCACGCCGTCTTTATCTGGAGTGGTATTCGGCTGTGGAGTGTGGTCGATGAAATCGTCAGCGAACAACTCTTCGAATAGGGTGAAGTTGCCTTGTCCCTGGACCTGTTCGGTGTTGCGCCGGACGACGGCCTTGGCCGCTTCTCCGAGGTTCGTCCGGTTCATGACTTGCCTCTCCTCCTTGTTACAGGGCTGCGGTCGAGTAGCCAGGCGATTCATTCGAGAACCTCCGGCTGGGCGACCGGTGCCCGCGCCGCCGGGCCATCCGGTTCGTTCCGCACCACCGCCACGGCGGCCGGATACCCAGCCCTATCTCGACCGCCTCGCCGCGATAGGCGGATTCGAATACCGCGTCAGAGGAAGGAGTTGTCATAGTTGCCATGCTAGGCCTCGAGGATCAGCCGCTGGGCTACCTTCTACAACGGGTTGCCGTAACGTTGCGCACCGGTGTCAGAGCCGTCGGGTTGGCGTTCCCTCAGTAACCCTCGATGTTCGAACCGACACCAATACCGTCGCGATCAGCTGATCTCGGTGAGTCCTTTGGCTGAGCGGTCGTGGACGAATCCCTTCACCGCCCTACACAAGAAGCCAAGTTTCAGAGAGGGTCTATCTCACTAAAGTCCAGGGACGAGATGAACTGCTCCCACGCGTTCTCCCAAAGCCCGCTGGACGCGATCGAACCAGAAGATGATGCCTAGGCGAGAGAACTGGCAGAATTACATACAGAATCACGCATCCGCCGCCTCGTCGCCCTACGTTTGGAGCTCCGTGATCGATGAAGGAGACCGATAACTGTCCGGCCCCGGTGACCGTCGAGTCGCTCGCTTCTGCCGTCGCAAGACTGGCCGACGAGGTGTACCTGTCGCTAGCAACCATCGGGACCGCGTTGACGACCCTGTGGGATGGTCTCACCGAGAAGCTGGGGTCCGTTCCTCGGTCGACTGATCTAGCACCGCTGCGCGAGACCATTGTCGGAGAGCTCGAGCGGCGTGGGAATCTGTTCGACGGGGCAGGCGTTGTGCTGGCCGAGGGCCTTCTCGTGGATCAGCCCCGGCATCTGGAATGGTGGCTTCCGGACGTGCAACGCGGACCGCGACGCCTGATGCTCGAATTGAATCCGCAGAGTGAATACTTCTACGACTACACCGGAATGGATTGGTTCGTGATCCCGCGCGACCAGGGTAAGCGGTGGGTGGACGGGCCGCACCGCGATTACGCGTGCACCAATCGGTGCGTGTGTACGTTCGCGATACCGGTCACGACCACATCGGGAGCCTTCCTCGGAATCGCTGGTGCCGATGTGTCGGCTGCCTCGATCGAGGAGGTCCTGCTTCCGCGTTTCCAGGTATTCGGTCAGCGGCTAGTGCTGGTCAACAGCGAAGGCTGCGTCATTATGGGGACCGATTCCGAATTCAGGACCGGGTCCAAGACGAGCCGGACGGACCGATCTGCTGCGGCAGTGCCGATCGAGGCGATGCCCTGGTTGTTGCAGCCGCTGGGATCCATACCGTCCCACTGACGCGCAGCACGCTACCTACCGATGTCGCGGCGATCTCGCCGCACCTGGCGCTGGTGGTAGCCGGAGCCCGAGCCTTGGTTTCCGGACCCGAGGACTGGCGCGGCTCGATATCGAAAGACGATGGGACCGCCTTGGTCAGCGACGTGCCTGGTCGATCTCGGCGCACTGCGCGCGGACTCGATCGCCGCGCTCGCCGCTGCCTGCGATGTGGTGATCACCATGCTGCCCGGACCGGCACAAGTGGAGGCGGTCGTCCGGGAGATGGCACCGCTGCTGCCGACCGGTTCGGTGTGGGTGGATATGTCCACTTCCACGCCGGCGGCGGCCCGGGTGGCCGACGAAACCCTCACCGAGCGTGGGGTTCACCGGCTCGACGCACCGGTTTCCGGTATGGCCAAGGGTGCGGCCGCGGGTCTGCTGCAAATCTTCGTCGGCGGTGCGGCCGAGGTGCTGGCCCGGGTGCGGCCGCTGCTCGAGGTGATGGGCGATCCCGAGCGGGTGCTGCACGTCGGTGGTCTCGGCGCCGGGTACACCGTCAAGCTGATGATCAACCCGCTGTGGTTCTCACATCTGGTCGCCAGCGCCGAGGTACTCACCGTGGGGATGAAGGCCGGGGTGGACCTGGCCGTATTGCACCGGTCGCTGCTGGCCAGCCCCGCCGCGAGCGCATTCCTCGCCAACGATCTGCCGTCGGTCTTCGGCGGTGATTACGACGATTCCTTCGCGATGAAACTGGCCTGCAAAGATCTCGGCCTGTCGATCGATCTGAGCCGCGACGTCGGCGTCCCGGCACCGCTGTCGGCGCACGTCGAGCAGATTTATCGCACCGCGCTGGCCAAATGCGGTCCCCACGCCGGAGAGATGACGCCGATCCGGCTGGCCGAGGACAACGCCGCGCTGCAACTGCGGCTGACGGTAGCGGCAGAGGGGACGGCGGCATGAGCGAGTCAGGGCCGCGGGCGGCAGCGGATCGAATGCCTGACCAACACGGCGTAATGTCCGAACACTATTGCGGCTACGCGCGTTCCGTGCACGCCGAGAATTGGGATATCAGCACCCACACCCGGGTGATCGCCGGTGCCGGATCGGTCGCGCGGCTCGGCGGGTTGCTGCACGAGCGCGGTGCCCGGCGGGTCGTGATCGTCACCGATCCGGGCCTGCGCAAGACCGGCATGGTCGACGATATCGCCGCCGCGATCGGCGCGGCCGGGCCCACCGTGACCGTGCACAGCGAGATTCCGGCGAACCCATCGACCGCGTCGCTGGATGTGGCCACCGCCGTCGCGCGCGATGCCCGCGCCGACTTCATTGTGGCGATCGGCGGCGGTTCCGCGCTGGACGCCGCGAAGGCCGTCGCATTGCTGACCCATACCGCGCTGTCCGCCGAATCGCTGGACGGTTCAGAGGAATTCGACGCACCGCCGGTGCCGTTGGCGGCGATTCCGACCACCGCCGGAACCGGTGCGGAGACCAACGGCTTCGGCGTCATGGAAAGCGCCGATCACCGCAAGGTCTATATCGGCACCGCGGCGACCACCCCCGAGTTGGTCGTTCTCGATGCCGAGCTGACGGTCGAACTGCCTGCCGCGGTGACCGCCGCGGCAGGTTTCGACGCCATCATCCATGGCGCGGAATCGCTACTGTCCCAGGGTGCTACGACGCTCTCGCGCGCTTATGCCACCGAATCGCTGCGGCTGACCACCGCCGCCCTGGCCGACGCGGTCGCCGACGGCGGCGATCTCGAGGCGCGCAGTCGCATGCTGATCGGCGCGCATCTGGCCGGGCGCGCGTTATCCCTGAGCGGTCTGGGCCTGGTGCACGGCATCGGTCACTCGATCACCGCCACCACCGGCACCCCGCACGGTGTCGCACTGGCCTCGATCGCTGGCCCGGCATTGCTGTTCGGCGTCGACGCCGCCCCGGCCCGGTACGCGGACTTGGTGCGGGCGCTGGATCTGAGCGGCACCGGCGAGCGGGCGGTCGCGCGGATCGTGGAAATCGCGGTCGCGGTCGGCCTGCCCACCGACCTGGGCGCGATCGGAGTCACCGCCGATCTGATCGACACCCTCGTCACCAAAACCCTCCACGACGCGGTCACCAACAACACCCCGCGCCGCCCGAGCCCGCAACAGCTCACCGACCTACTGCGGGAGAGCCGATGAGCCACGATCGCAATTCCGCTCGCGCCCTCGTCGCGGTCCTGCCGCGGGACCTGTACATCAACGGCTCCTGGCACGAATCATCCACGGCGGCACGCTTTTCCGTGCACGATCCGGCCGACGGCACGACACTGACCGAAGTTGCCGACGCGAGCGTCGAGGATGGCGTCGCCGCGCTGGCCGCCGCGCACGCGGCTCAGGAGGCATGGGGCGCGACGACTCCGCGCGCCCGTGCCGAACTGCTGCGCCGAGTGTTCGACCGGATCATCGAGCGAACCGAGGATTTCGCGGCTGATCACCCTGGAAATGGGCAAGCCGCTGGCCGAGGCGCGCGGCGAGGTGGCCTACGGCGCGGAATTCCTGCGCTGGTTCTCCGAGCAGGCGGCCCATCTCACCGGGTCCTACGCACCCGCTCCGAATGGTGGCTACCGGATCGTCACCACCACGGTGCCGGTCGGTCCGTCACTGCTGATCACCCCGTGGAACTTCCCACTGGCCATGGCGACTCGCAAGATCGGCGCGGCGCTGGCGGCGGGGTGTACCTGCGTAGTGAAACCCGCGCCGCAGACCCCGTTGACGCTGGCACTGCTGATGCGGATCTTCGATGAGCTGGATGTGCCCTCGGGCGTGGTGAATTACGTCCCCACACTCGACGCCGCCGCGCAGTCGCGAGCGCTGATGGCGGATCCGCGGCTACGCAAGGTCTCGTTCACCGGATCCACCGGAGTCGGTTCGATGCTGTTGCGCTAGGCCGCCGATCAGGTGCTGCGCACCTCGATGGAGTTGGGTGGCAACGGTCCGTTCGTCGTCTTCGACGATGCCGATCTGGACGCGGCGGTGGACGGAGCGATGCTGGCCAAGATGCGAAACGCTGGTGAATCATGTGTCGCGGCAAACAGATTCCTCGTGCACAGCGCCGTCGCGGCGGAATTCACCGAGCGGCTCGTGCGGCGGTTCGAGGGACTCGTCGTCGGCGACGGCTTCGATCCGGCCAGTACGGTGGGCCCGCTCATCGATGCGGCGCAGCTGGCCAAGGTCGCCGACCTGGTCGACGACGCGGTCGCCCACGGCGCCCGAATCCGCACCGGCGGCAAGACATTCGGCGAGGACGGTCACTTCTTCCAGCCGACCGTCCTGACCGAGGTGCCCGATACCGCGCGCCTGGCGCACGAGGAGATCTTCGGGCCCGTCGCGGCGATCACCACCTTCGACACCGAGCGCCGAGCGCTGGCCACCGCCAACGACACCGAATACGGCCTCGCCGGATACGTGTACACCCGCGATATCTCCCGGGCCCTGCGTTTCGCCGAACGCCTGGAGACCGGCATGGTCGGCGTGAACCGCGGCCTGGTCTCCGATCCGGGCGGCCCATTCGGCGGTATCAAGGCCTCGGGCCAGGGCCGAGAGGGCGGTGCCACGGGGATCGAGGAGTACTTGGAAACCAAGTATCTCGCGGTAGAGATGTAATCTCGGGTCCCGCATCCGGCGCGTGCGCCCGCCACTGGCGGCGGGCGTTCGCACCGGCCGGGTCCTTGCCGGAAGCGCAGGCAATCGAAACGTTGTACAGGAGCCATCTCGGCCCAATCGACCGCGAAGTAGGTCCGGACGACCTACCTGTGGCACGACGCGTGGTCACCGCCCCGACTGCGCTGCGGCCGCTCGGCTGTCGAGCTGCGCCAGTGACAGTGGATGGCGCGGGGCGAAATCCAGGACGGTGCTCGATTTGATGCGCAGATGGTCGTTGACATGCAGTAGCTCGCCCGGTGCCAGTGCCCGCCAGCCCGGGTCCTCGTCGGTGCGCTCGCTGGCCACGACGACCGCCGGGAATTCGCCCAGATGTCCGCTGCGCGTTCGGATCCCGGCCCGCCCGGCCTGGTCCAGATGCCGAGTGCCCTGTGGTCCGCCTGCCGCGCGTTCGAGGACGTAAAGGCTGTGTGTGTCGGGATATCGGAGCGCCCACAGGTTCGTTGCCGTGGTGAGCACCAGGTTGAGGGCGTAGACCGGCAGCCGGTCGGCGATCCACCCCACCGCGTCGGTGATGCCGGCGGTGACGTCGCCGGCGTGCCGGTCAGTGCGTTGGGTGATCAGGGCGAAGAATCGTTCAGAATCCGTGTCGCCGTGCACCAGATCGAGGTAGTCACCGAGTTCGGAGTCCAATTCGTCGAGGCCCCACAGCACACCGTTGTGTGCGAACAGACGGTCATGTTGTTCGAACGGGTGGGTGTTACGAGGTTGCAAGCCGCCTGTGGTGGCATAGCGGATGTGCGCGACGAACGTCATCGACTCCCGTTCGCGCGCCTCCCGAGCGAATTGGACGTCCTGGTACGCGGCGATCGGTTGTTTCTCCACCAGCGGGACCCCGTCGGCGGCGAATGTGCCCAGACCGACGCCGTCGGGTTCACGTCTGCTCTGCACCGAAAGACTGTCCGGTGCGTCCAACAACCAGAACGTCGCCCGCACTCGCTGCGGTGCGGCCGACAAACCGAACAAGTGACACATGGGACTCCTGCCTGGGCGTTGTCCGCGTGTGATGGGCGTCCTGCGATCGTAGTCCCCGGCGTGATGGCAGGTCGGTGGGACAGAGTTGGTATCCATCTTTCAGATGCGCTGGTAGTGCTCGATGTCCTCGTGGAAGCTGGCGAGTGCCTGGTCGGTCAGGGTGGGCCGGGTGTCGTCAACGGCCGCCAGGAAGTCATCGGTGCCGACTGGTTGACCGCTGCGATAGGTCACCTCGCGCTCGAACGCGCGTTGGGCTCCCTTGCGGGCTGCGAATTCGATATCGGCTGGAGTGAACATCTCGCTGGCCTGCACGAGTGCGCCGAGGTCCACCGCGTCGGCGGCCGGGCCCAGGTAGCGCCTCCAGATGGCCTCGCGAGCCACCGGGTCGGGCGGCCCGACCGGAATGATGTAGTCGAACCGTCCGGGCCTCAAGAACGCGGGGTCGAGTGTTCGCAACGAGTTGGTGGCGCATATCAGCAGTCGGTCGGTGTGGTCCCGAAACGCGGGGATCAGTTTGAGAAGCTCGTTGGTGACGCCGTGGCCGGGGTCGACCGCGACGCCGGAACGTGCGGCGGCGATCTCCTCGACCTCGTCGATGAACAGCAGTACGCTCTCCAACTCGGCCAGGTCCGAGAAGGCGTCGCGTAGTGACGCAGCGAGGCCGCCGGCCCCGTCGGATGCCAACCGGGAGGGGAACAACTCCACGAACGGCCATCCCAGGCGGGACGCCACGGCCTTGGCGAAACTGGTCTTGCCGGTGCCGGGCGGCCCGAACAGGATCACCGCCTTCGGTGGCGTCACGCCGTACCGATCGGCGACGTCGGGCTCTGCCAACGGCAGCACGATCCGTTTCTCGATGGTCTCCTTTGCCTCCCGCATGCCGACGAGGTCCTCCCACAGTCCCCGCGGCAGGATCCGGCCGCCGAGTTCGGCCAGCAGCCCCATGTCTCCCGCACCCAGGTGCTGGACCTTCTCGTGGAAGACCAGCCCGCCGACTTGGTGGTACCCGGAGTTCTCCAAAGCCGCTGCCCCGGTCGCCCCGGGTGCGAGCACCGCGCTTATGCGGCGCACTCCAGATCCACGCAGACGCCTCTCGATGTCCGCGATCAGCGCGCTGCCGAGACCCCGGTTGCGCCATGAGCCCGACAGCGCGATCAGCACGATCCACGCACGCTCCCCGTCCACACGTGCCACCGCAAGGCCCACCACCTGCTCTGCGACAAGCGCGACAACGGCGGGCTGACCGTTCCTGGCCGCAGACACGACCTCGGACAGGGGGAACACCGGCTGTGGCAGGTCGGACTGGCGGTTCTGGTCCCACAGCTGGATGGCTTGATCCAGGTCGTCATCGTGGAAGTCCCGCAGGCGCCAGACCGGCACGCGCACTCACTTTCCAGCCCCACCGGTGCAGCGGCGGGACTCGACCCGTTCGGATGCTCGGCCGCACGCCCGCGCAGCCGCGCTGTGGTAGCCACCATTTTCCCCGCCAGCCGGTCATCCAGCAAGCTGCGTGAGCCCCGTCTGGGTCCGGATCACGCCCAGCGGCCAGGGATCCCGCGCCATGCCGCGTGTCGCACCGATGACGCGGTCCTGGTGGTGACCTGAGTCGGCGGCGTGGAAGTGTCCATAGGCGATCTGACCGCTGCGGGTCTCATCGGCATGACGCCGACACTGCGCCTGATGCCCTGGGTACTCGATTGTCGGCAGTTTGGGCACTTCTGCTGACCGCGCGGGAGCAACGATTCGATTCCGGTGGTGGTGACACCGAGTTCAGTGTGGGGTGTCTGCTCATAGGTAGCCGCTGTGCGCCGACGCTCGCATCGGCCACTGTGCCTTTCCGACTGTCCGAGCAACTCCATATGACCAGTTCAGGCCGATCGGCGCGCGGTGACCAAGAGGTACTCCCACTCCATCCGCCCGTTGCCCAGATCGTATCGGGAAGCGAGATCCGCGAGTTCCCGGTCCAACCGCTCGATCCGATCGGGTTCTGCGGCAATGGCTTTGTACACGGCGACCGTCGGTCCGTAGTAGGCCTTGAAGAAGTCGCGGAACTCGGCGCCGTCGGAGAAACAATCGATGACCGCGTTTTCGCGTCGCAGCCCCAGGTCGGCGACGCGATCGCCCAAAAGCGACCGGACATGTGTCTCGTCGCCCCACATCGGGGGCGGCAGTGCACCGGGCGGGGGTGGCGGAGCAAACGGTTTCATCGTTGCGAACATCTGCCCGATGAATCCGGTGGGTGTCCAGTTGATGAGCCCGATCGTGCCGCCCGGCTTGGTGACGCGAACCAGTTCGTCGGCGGCCGCCCGGTGGAACGGCGCGAACATGATGCCCACGCACGAGATCACGGCGTCGAACTCGGCATCGGCGTAGGGCAATGCCTCGGCGTCGGCTTCCTGCCACTGCAGGTCGACGCCCTGGGCGGCGGCGATACGCTGGCCCGCGTCGAACAGCTCCGGCGTGAGGTCGCTCGCAACGACGTCCGCGCCGGCCGCCGCGGCGGGGATCGCTGCATTCCCGGATCCGGCCGCAATGTCCAGCACGCGCTGACCCGGGCCGATGCGGCAGACCTCGACGAGACGCCGGCCCAGCCCAGGGATGACTTCGGTGGCGACGGCCGGGTAGTCGCCCAGTGCCCACATTGCGCGATGCCGCGTCTCGAGATCAGCGGGGTCGGATTCGGTCATCTGATGCTCCCTCTGTAGTCGGGCCGGCGGACGCTGCCGAACCTGATCGATTTACGACGAGTCGCGAAGTCAAATGTTGTGCAGGACAAGTGCGGCTGAACGGTGAGCGTGCTGTGCCAGGAAAAGGCCGCTATTGGAGCGGCCGATGTGCGCGGCTGACACGACCGCCATTTCGGCCCGTGCAGGCCCGGCGTCGCGTTGCCGTACAGCGGGTTCTGCTCATGCGCTTTCGATGCGGTACCAGAATCGCCAGTCGCCGAGGTCCTCAGGCGCAATATGAGGCGCAATATGATCAGCACCCGGGTTCGGTCGAACCCAACCATTCTGCTGGCAAGCCGGTGAAAACGCGCCGGCACGGCCGCAGCTTGTCGTCGGGATCGAATGTGTCCATTTCGATACCGGTAATTTCCATGGCGATATGATCCTCCACGAGGCCCTCGAACAGCGGTAGGTTGATATACACCGTGTTGCTGCCCGGCTTGTCTGATATGTGGTGATGCCCTTTCTCGGGCAATCAAGGCTGAGCATCTCGATATTCTCCGAGGTAACGCAGCCGACAGAAAGAAGGCGCCCGACAACGCGATGCTTATCGGTCGCTATCCACAACTCCCAGAATGCCGACCGTCGCTAGCTGGGCCGGGTGCGCTGCCATCGCTGCCAGTACAGCTCTGCGGGATGCAGGTAGCGGGTATCGCCACTGTCTGGTCAGCGGCAATGACGTACTCGACGATATGCGCGAGGGTTGCAGTCACAGCGGACGACGCTGACGGCGATGTCATGTCGCAACGGATACGAGCGCCGAGGAGGCCGGATGGATATCGCGGTATTGGGCATGGGACGGATGGGACAGGCACTGGCGGGGCGTCTGCTCGAGGGCGGACACCGGGTGCGGGTGTGGAACCGAACGACGGGTAAGGCCGGGCGGCTCGTGTCCGCCGGTGCTGAAGAGGCGCAAAGCATCGCCGAGGCTGTGCAGGGCGCCGGCGTGGTGGTCACGATGTTGGCCGACGACGCGGCGGTCAGGGCTGTGGCGCTGGGGGATCTGCGGGCCTCGTTGGATGCGGCGACCAGTTACGTCGACTGTTCGACGGTGTCTCCTGCGCTCAGCGGTTATCTGGCAGAGGTCTTTCCCCAATTCGTCGCCATGCCGGTAGTCGGTGGTCCCGCTGCGGTGAGCGCGCGGCGGGCGGTGTTGCTGGTCGGTGGTGACGTCGACCGGGTGGACCGTCTTCGTCCGATGATCTATTCGCTTTCGGATACGGTCCGGCGCTACGACACGGCGCCGCTTGCCCTCGTCGCCAAGCTGACGACCAACCTCTTGTTGCTTTCGGGAGTTGTCGCGTTGGCCGAGGCGTTCGCTGTGGGCCGGTCGGGAGGCCTAGAGGACGATCAATTGCGGGATCTACTCGGCACGAGTCCCGTCGTGGCGCCCGGATTGCACAACCGGTTCGACAGTGTGCTGACCGGTACAACGGATGGGTGGTGGACCACGGCGCTCGGTGCGAAGGATGCTGGCTTGGCGCTCGAAATAGCACGCGCCGCCGGTGTGGAGTTGCCGGAGGCCGAGGTGGTGTGGCACCTCTATGAGGCGGTGGCGTTCCGTCATGCGGATGCCGACATCTCGGTCGTCACCGACCTCTACCGGCGCCAAGCGCCAACAACATCGTAGTGATCCTGGGTAATTCGGCTATCAGGTGGTCGTCGGTGATTCGGTGACGATCGGGATCTGCATGAACAGGGTCGTCCCGCATCCGGGATGGCTCGTGATGTGCAGATGACCGCCGAGGGCCTCGACGCGGTCGATCAGGCCCATGAGGCCTGACCCTTCGGCCGGGTCCGCGCCACCGACTCCGTCATCACGAACCGAGAGTCGAAGGTGCGGGCCCTCGGTCCAGGCGTCGATGTCGATCCCGGATGCCTGCGCATATTTCGCCGCGTTCGTGAGTGCTTCTGCCGCAACATAATACGCGGCTACTTCGGCGGACTCGGGCACTCGCTCGGTCAAGTTCAGGTCCAGTTCGACCGGGACGGTTGAGCGGCGCGCCAGCGCCTTCAGTGCGGGTCCGAGCCCACCTTTGGACAGGATCGCCGGGTGAATTCCGCGGGAGATCTCGCGTAGATCTGCCGAGACGTCGACCAGGCCTGCCACCACTCCCGACAACTGGGTCTGCAACGTGCTCAGTTCGGAAGGCACCGCCGCCTCCACGGTACGGAGTGCGAGTCCGAGCGAGACCAGACGTTGTTGCGCTCCGTCGTGCAGGTCGCGTTCGAGGCGCCGCCGAGCCTCATCGGTGGCGGTGATTATCCGAGAACGGGACGCGGTCAGTTGTGCGCGCGCTTCGGCATTCGCGATCGCGGTCGCGACCAGGTCCGCGAATTCGGCCAAGCGCGCTTCGGTATCGGTTGGCAGCGGTTCGCGGCGCGATGTACCCGCGACGATCGCCCCCCACAGCTGGCCATCGACGACGATCGGCGCGCCGACTCCCGCGCGCAGCCCCAGCTCTCGGATGCGCGCTGCGGCGGAGCCGACGGCGTGGTCGTGGCTGTCCATCCGAGCCGGGCTGCCGCTGTGTAGCACCATCGCCGCGATGTTGTCGCCTTCCAGTGTGAGGCGCTCACCGACCGGCATCTTCTGTAGTCCGGGCTCGTCACAGGCCGCGACGATCGTTCCCGAGCCGTCTGGCTCATAGCGGAACAGTGTCGCGTTCAATACGCCGAGGCAGCGGGCCGATTCCTCGGCCACAGCCGAGAACACCTGCGCCGAGGTCGCGCCGCGCGCGACCAGCGTGGCTACCCGGCGCAGTGCGGCTTGTTGCTCGGCGACCAGATCGGCTTGTTCGCGCCGTCGATTCGCTTCGGCGGCATGGGCTCGGGCCAAGCCCGCAAGGGTGTTCGCCAGCAAAGCGACGACCAGGAAGACCGCAATGGCCGCCAAGTCGTCGGCCTCGGCGCCGAAGGGCTCAGGCCAGTTGCGAAAGTAGGCAAAGGCGATAGCGCTGGCCACCGATGTCACCACCGCCACCCCGAGTCCCCATATTGTCGAGACCACCAGGACCCCGAGCAGATAGACCACACCGAACGCCTCCCCGGGCCAGATCTGTTTGAGCCAATGGACCAGAACCGATTCCGCCGCGATGAAAGTGGTCGCGACCGCGAACCCGAGCCAGCAGGGCGGGGAGGTGGAGCGCAGGGACAACGACACCAAGCGCCCGCGCATCGAGCTCGGTGGGATATCGGTCCGGTGGCGTGCGGTAATCGCGCCTGGCGTGGCTGCCAGCCAGCCGCATGTTCGGGACCGGTTCCGCCTCATGACGCAGAGCTCACATCGACAGTCGACAACCGCGGACGACGCAACGATTCGATCGTAACCGGTCGGCGGATCCGGCTATCCGATCACGAGCCCCAAGTCCACCTTCGCCGCGACCATGGTCCCGGTGCCGAGCGGGCGAGCTGCGGCGCTCATCAGACACTCTCCGGTGACGGTCCGGCGACCGGGGTGGCCCAGGCCATGATCTTGTCGATCTCGTCGAGGTCGGTATCGGACAGTGATACCTCCGCTGCCGCGAGGCTGTCCTCGACATGGCTCGCGTGCCGGGCGCCGACAATCGCGACGTGGATGGCGGGGTTGGACAGGGTCCAGGCAATCGCCAACTGGCTGACGGTGATTCCGCGCTCGGTCGCGAAGTCCTCGAGCGTCTGCACCGTCGCGAGATTGCGTTCGTAGGCTTCGCCGGTGAAAGCCGAGCTGGCGCTGCGCCAGTCGTCCTCGGCGAATGTCGAGTAGGTGCTGAGCGTTCCGGTCAGCAGGCCGTGCGCCAATGGGCCGTACGCCAGCACGCCGATGTGGTGTGCGCGGCAGTACGGCAGCAGTTCGTCCTCGATCTCGCGCCGGAACAGGTGATACGGCGGCTGGACGGTCTCCACCGGCAGGGTCGCGGAGAATTCCGCGATCTGTCCCACGTCGTAGTTGGAGACGCCCACGTGGCGGATCTTGCCCGCGGTCACCAGCTCGGCCAACGCGCCCGCGGTCTCGGCGACGGGAACGGCCGGATCGGGCCAGTGCACCTGGTAGAGGTCGATGTAGTCGAGGCCGAGCGCGGCGAGGCTGGCGTCCACATCGCGGCGCAGCCAATCGGGGCCGGCGTCGCGCACCATGCCGGACTCGGTCCGGCGCAGGCCGCCCTTGGTGGCGATCACCAGTTCGTCTCGGGCGGCGGTGAGTTCGTGCCGCAGGGCATTGCCGAGCAGCCGTTCGGACGCGCCGAATCCGTATGCCTGCGCGGTGTCGAAGAAATTTACGCCGAGTTCGCGGGCGCGGCGGATCGCGGTGATCGCTGCATCTTCGTCGAAGCGGCCCCAGTCGCCGCCGAGTGGCCAGGTGCCGAAGGCGATTCGAGAGACGGGGAGTCCGCTGATTCCCAAGGTTGTTGTTTCATAGCAACCACCCTCGCGCGTAGTCGGGCGCCTGTCGCCTCCGCTGGCGGCCATCGCTCCTGCCGGCCAGCGGTAAACCGGGCTACTCGCTGGCTGCAAAACCCAGACGATTCCCGGTAGCAGCAATGCGATCCCCGCGTGCGCGTTGGCAAGCTGACGTGATGACGCGGGATTCGCCGTTACGCTGCCTCATCGTCGATGACAGCCCGAACTTCCTGGCTGCCGCTCGCGGACTGCTCGAGCAGCAGGGAGTCATCGTATTGGGTGTGGCATCGACTGGCACCGAAGCGCTGGCCAAGGTCGCGCAGGCGCGGCCCGATGTCGCATTGGTCGATGTCGATCTCGGTGCCGAGAGCGGTTTCGACCTCGCCGAGCGCCTCGCTGTGCCGGTAATACTGATATCCACCCACTCCGGGCAGGACTTCGCCGACCTGGTCGCCGAGAACGCCGCGGTGGGTTTCCTGTCGAAGTCCGCGCTGTCGTCAGCAGCCGTCCACGATCTGCTCCGCGGCGGCGAGGATCAGCTCAGCGCGACTCCAGGAACCTGACCACCGCGAGCACCCGCCGGTGATCGTCACCGGTCTCGGGCAGGTCGAGCTTGGTCAGAATGCTGCGAACGTGCTTTTCGACAGTGCCCTCGGTAACCCACAGACGCCGGCCGATCCCCGCGTTGGACCGCCCCTCCGCCATCAATGCCAAGACCTCACGTTCACGCACACTGAGCGCGGCGAGCGGATCGTTGCGACGCTGCGCGGACACCAACTCGGTGACCAGCGCCGGGTCCACGACCGCCGCGCCCTTGGCAATGCGATGCAGCGTCTCGACGAAATCCTCCACGTCGGTGACCCGGCTCTTGAGCAGGTAACCGATCCCACGGCCGCTGGCCAGCAGTTCCATCGCGTGCTCGATATCGGCGTGCGCGGACAGGACAAGGATGCCGGTCTCCGGGAATTCCTCGCGGATCGCGCGGGCGGCATCGAGGCCCTCGGTGGTGTTGGTCGGTGGCATCCGAATATCGACCACCACCAACTCGGGTGCCTGGTCCCGAACCAGACTCAGCAATTGCACGGCGTCGCCCGCCTGGGCGACCACCTCGAATCCCGAGCGCTCGAGCAGGCTCGCCAAGCCTTCACGCAGCAGGACATCGTCCTCCACCAGAATGACCCGTAAGCCGGTCGCGGCTGCCCCCGCATCGTCGGGTCCGGCCGTTGTCGCCTCCATCCAGTCACCTCCTGGCTGCCTCGATTCGAGCATATCCGCTAGGCCACCACGTTCCGGGCCGGTCCGCGCAGTGCGTTCGCAGCGCCGTCGCGGGGCGAGTTGCAGCTAGCAGGTATGCGAGTTCTGGAGCTGGCGGGCACCGGCAACGGCCGCCAGCACTGACGACATCGGTGCGGTACGGGGCGATTCTGAAAGTCCCACAGCGGGATTCGAAAGCTATCGCAATTCGAGGAGTCGTGACATGGTCACATCCCAAGAGCTCACCGCAACCCCCACCCGCCCCGATGCCTGTCCGGTGACCACTGCTGCTCAGTGGTTCGATGCGAGTTACGCCGTCGAACTGATCGGTACCTTCTTCCTGGTTCTTACTGTCGGCACCGCCGCCGGCAGCGGCAGCCCGTTCGCACCGCTGGCCATCGGCGCCGCGCTGATGGTGATGGTCTACGCCGGAGGACACATTTCCGGTGGCCACTACAACCCGGCCGTGACCCTGGCGGTGCTGGTACGACACCGGATCGGACTGCGCACCGCCATCGGGTACTGGGTCGCGCAACTGGTCGCTGGGCTGCTGGCCGCGCAGGTGGTACGCGAGATCATCGATCCGGCGCGGGCGCAGACCGTGTCGAGACTGACGCTGAACGGTTGCACGATGGGGGCCGTCCTCGTCGTGGAATTCCTGTTCACCTTCGCCCTCTGCTATGTGGTGCTCAATGTGACCACGAGTAGGAGTCATCCGGACAACTCGTTCTACGGGCTGGCGATCGGATTCACCGTAGTGGCGGGTGCTTTCGCGGTCGGTGGGATTTCGGGCGGGGCATTCAATCCAGCAGTCACCGTGGGCGCCGCAGTGATGGGGATATTCGCTTGGCCGACCCTGTGGGTGTATCCGGTCGCTCAACTCATCGGTGGCGCGGCCGCCGGCGCCGTCTTCCGCGCACTCGATCCCGACGACAAATGAACCATCCGCGTCCACAACCGAAAGGCATGAAAATGACCGAAAATCAATCGTTTTCCCACGACCGCATCGAGCAGGAGGTCCGCGCGTCATGAACGACCAGATCGCAGGCATCGTCATCCCCGACAGCCATATGGTCGCCGAGGCGACCGAGTTGGTGTGTTGCGTGGCGCCACCGCTGCTGTTCCATCATTCGCGCCGCGTCTACCTGTTCGGGATGTTGCAAGCGCAGGTGCGCGGACTGAAGCCCGACCCCGAATTGCTGTATGTCGGTGCGATGTTCCACGATCTCGGGCTCACCGATATCTACCGCACCACCACGCAGCGGTTCGAGGTCGACGGCGCCGATGAAGCCCGCCGCTTCCTCGCCATCCACGGCATCGATGACGAAGCGGCGCAACGGGTATGGACGGCCATCGCGTTGCATACGACCCCAGGAATCCCAGAACATATGGGCCCCGAGATCGCCTGTGTCACAGCGGGTGTCGAGACCGACGTGCTCGGCATCGGATACGACGATCTCGATCCCGCCGATATCGAGGCCGTCACCGCGGCCCATCCGCGGCTGGACTTCAAACGGCGGATCCTCACCGCCTTTACCAACGGCTTCGCCGACCGCCCGGACACCACCTTCGGGACCGTCAACGCCGACGTCCTCGAACATTTCCTTCCCGGCTTCACCCGGACGGATTTCGTCGAGGTCATCGAATCCAACGCTTGGCCCGAATAGTCGACCACCCCAATAGAATCAGGAGAATTATCATGACCACTCACATGGAATCGGATATCGCTTTCCGTGCCTCGTCGCAGCTGGCAGGCAACCTGCAGCGGGTCCTCGTCGACCTCATCACGCTGCACTTGAACGGCAAGCAGGCGCATTGGAACGTCGTCGGTCACAACTTCCGTGATCTGCACCTGCAACTCGACGAAATCGTCGACTCCGCAAGGGAATCGAGCGACACCATCGCCGAACGGATGCGTGCACTGGACGCCGTTCCCGACGGTCGGCCACGGACGGTCGCATCGACCACCGCCCTGCCGGTCCTTCCGGCCGGTGAACAAGACACCACCGTCGTCGTGGACCTGGTCACCACGCAGATCCGCACCGCTGTGGCGACCGTGCGCGCAGTGCACGACGACACCGACGCCGAAGACCCATCCACGGCCGACCTACTGCACGCCATCATCAATCAACTCGAAAAGCAGGCGTGGATGCTCAGCAGTGAAAACCGCACCAGGGGATAACCCCACATGCATCGAGCGGGGTGCTCGGGCCGCACCCCGTTCGATGCGCTATTGAGGAAGGTGACTCGCGCGAAAAGCCATGGAGGTGTCACGAGCTACCTGCCGATCCGTGAGTGGCAGGTGGTGTCTCAACGCGCGGGCGGGAGGACGGTGAGCACACGCGTCACATGAGCACCGAACTCGTCCATGAAATCACGCAGAAACCGCGCGGTGTCGTCGTCGAGCACCTCGCCGTCTTCGGTGAAGAAATCCGGGCGGTATTGAATGTAGGCCTCGGGGGCGTTCATCTGCGGCGAATTGAGGTAGCCCAGCACGCTACGCAGGCTCTGTTGGGCAATTGCAGTGCCCAGCTTGCCGGGCGAAGTCCCGATCACCGCGGACGGCTTAAAGGTGAACGAGTTATCACCCCATGGCCGGCTCGCCCAGTCGATGGCGTTCTTCAGCGCTCCTGGGATCGAACGGTTGTATTCGGGGGCGACGAACAGGATCGCATCCACCCGTGCGAGGGCATCCTTCAGCGCCCGACCTTCGGGTGGGAAGTCGGCGTCGTAGTCGTAGTTGTAGAGCGGAAGGTCCTTGATGGGGATGTCGACAAACTCGAGTTCGGACGGCGCCAAGCGGATCAACGCCTTGGACAGTAGGCGGTTGATGGAGTTCCGCGAAAGGCTGCCGACGATATAGCCAACCCGGTACGTGGTCATGACGCTCCCTCGGTCTTGACGATGTCATTGTTGGCATTTCTGTGGTCGTCCCGTGTGCGTCCAACCAGGAATGTACTCAAAAGTAGCTGCACCCATTATTCGGCTGGTGATGGGAGAACATCGGCGAATCGACCCGGCTGCGGCACGATCACCGCGCTGAAACCGGCGGGGCGTCTTGCCGCCGTTTCGAGATGGGGGTCATACAATGTCGGTTGCTGAGGTGTAGCTGCTCGCTCTGTCTGCGTTACGAACGGAGGTGTATGTCAAGCGATTCCGAATCCGAAACGGCAGGAGTCAAGCGGCGCGCAGCGCTCGGTACCGGCGCCGCCGCGCTGGGTGGTGCCGCGCTGGGCGCGGGACTGATGGCGGCTGCGGCCTGCGCTGATACGGTGGCGAGTCAACTGCCGAACACTGGTGAGGTCGTCGACAACCTTCAGAATTCCTCGCACCTGTTCCATCTCACTCGCACGGATCCGCAACGCTTCGATGGCGGCACGCTCCAGGGTGCCCATGAGGGCAGCTTCCCGGTGCTGGCCGGGCAGAACGGATCGGTCTACTTCGTGCGTTTGGAGCCGGGCGGCATCCGCGAGCCGCACTGGCACCCCAGCGCGTGGGAGTTGAATTACCACATCTCCGGAACCGCGAAATGGACCATCCTTGGTACCCACTCCGACGGCAGCTACCGTACCGAGGCTTTCGAGGCGCACCCGGGCGATCTCGTGTTCGCGCCACAGGGCTTCTTCCACTACTTCGAAAACGCCAGCACCGACACGCCCCTCGAGGTCCTCATCGTCTTCAACACCAGCGCCGCCGAGACCAACGACGACATCGGCATCCTCGCCGCGATGAACTCCATCCCACGCTCGGTACTGGCCACCGTGCTCAACATCCCGGAGTCCGCCCTGGCGGGCATACCTACCGAGGTCAAACCTGTCGTGGTCACCAAACGGCGCTGACGGTCCCGACGTCGGCACCGCGGCAGCCCTTTGTATCGGAACTCATGGCTGCTCTTTCCGGAAAGCTTCGATGACGGGCGCCAGTTCGGCGGCTTCGATGATGAGGTCGAGGTGCCCGCCGGCGTGCAGGTGCAGCGTTGAATGGGGCAGCAGCCGATGCATGATGCGGGCATTGACGATCGGAATGATGGGATCGTCGGTACCTGCCAAGATGAGCGTGGGCTGGCGGATGAGGGGGAGGGCGAACAGGCTGGTCCACACCGATCCGGCCAGCAGTTGATGTAGGTAGCCGATCCGAGATCCGGCCATCAGTTGCCGATCGAGCAGGAGTTCGACGACCTCGGAGTGGGTGCGTGCGCTGCCGCCGTAGAGTTCGGCGGCGATGCGCGCGGCGTAGTGGTGATCCAAGAACCGGCGTGGTGTCAGCATTTTCAGCAGCACCCTCGGCCGTCCCGGTACCATCGCCACGCCGGAGCCGGTGGACACCAGGATCAGTGCGCGACACCCGCGCGGATACTGAAACGCGAATTGCTGGGCGAGCGCCCCGCCCCATGACAGACCGAGAACGTCTACCCGGCCTCGGATGCCGAGCTTGCGCAGCGTCAATCGCAATGCCGTGGCGAGATAGGGAAACCCATACGGCAGAGGCGAATTCGGTGAACCGCCGGTCCCCGGTACATCGAAACGGACGACGGTTGTCGCCGGGTCCAGCTGCGCGACCAGTGGATCGAGGACCTCGAGGCTTGCACCGATGCCGTTACACAACAGCAGTGGCACTCCGCGCCCCCACCGCACCCGCACTCTGATCTGCTGGCCGAGCGCCGGGATCAGATGTTCTTCGGCGATCGGCTGTGACGGTTCGGGACTGGTCGGCATGACGTCGCTTTCAGTGTTGGCGCACGTAGGTGCCCGGTGCGGTGCTCAGCGGCGGCAGCTGGGCGCTGCCGAGCGCACTCGGTGCGTCCTTGTCCGCCCCGCTGCGCTCGCCGAGCCAGTCCGCGAAGTTCGGCCACCACGAACCCTGCTGTTCGGCCTCGCCCTCCAGCCAAGCGGCGGGATCGGTGGCGTCGGGTGCGCCGATCCGGTAGGACGCCCTTCGGTTACCCGGCGGGTTCACCAGGGCCGCGATGTGCCCGCTGGTGGAGAGCACGAACCGCAGATCCTCGGCGCCGAGCAGCCGGGCGCTGCGGTAGCAGGACTGCCACGGTGAGATGTGATCGGCGATCCCGGCCACCACATAGGTGTCTACCGTCAGCTTCGAGAGGTCGACCGGCGTGCCGAGCATCCGCGCCTGTCCGGGCACGGCCAGCGAGTTGTGGACGCCGAGCAGCACCATGTCGCGGTGCAGTGCGGCCGCCATCCTTGTGGTGTCGGCATTCCAGAACAGCACGTCGAACGGTGCGGGATCGCGGCCCTGCAGATAGTTGTTGACCCAGTACCGCCACACCAGATCGGTCGGCCGCAGCCACGCGAACACCCCGGCCAGCGCACGCCCGTCCAGATAGCCTTTGCGCGCCGAGAGCGCGATGGCGATTTCGGCGGTCTCCTCGTCGATGGCGGCGGCCGCGAAGCCTGCGCGACTCTGGTCGAGCACGGTCACCATGAGGGTGAGCCCGGCCAGCCGCTCGGCCTGACCGATGGCGGTGAGATGGGCCGCGGTCATGGCCGCGATGACGCCGCCGGAGCAGGACGCCTGCAGGTGGGTGCGCTCGGATCCGGTGATCGCCTCGACGGCGTCGAGCGCGTCGAGGATTGCCTGCCCGTAGGCCTCGATGCCCCAATCACGCTGCGCGGCACCCGGATTGAGCCAGGATATGGTGAACACCTGCTGTCCCTGTCGGAGGAAGTATTCGATCATGCTGCGGCCGGGGGCGATATCCATGATGTAGAACTTGTTGATCACCGGCGGCACCATGAGCAGCGGCGCTGTCCGCACCGTCCCGGTCTGTGGTGCGTATTGTATGAGTTCGAACATTTCGGTGCGCAGGACCACTGAACCCGTTGTGGCCGCGACAGTTTCGCCGATGGTGAAGGCGTCCGGCTGCACCATTGATGGCACTCGTGGCGACGCGGACATGTCGGACAGAAAGTGTCGCAGCCCGTGCACCGCGCTGCGGCCGCCGGTGTCCACCAGCGCCTTCCATGCCAGCGGGCTCAGCAGCGGATTGTTGCTCGGTGACAGGCCATCGATCACATTGTCGAGCACGAACCGCATCCACTCGGCGTCGCGCCAGTCCAGCTCGGCATCGGTGAACAGGGCGTCGACGGTGCTACTGGTCGCAAGGTAGGCCTGCATCGAGCGCTTGAACAGTGGGTTGGCCTGCCAGGCTGGATCATCGAAGCGCCGGTCGCCCTTGGTGGGTGTGCGGTCGGAGTCGCCGCGGGCGATGGCAGCCAGTTCCCGGCCGAGGGTGCCGACCCGTTCGGCCACGGTGCGCGGTTTCCGTGCCAGCGCAAGACCCAGCCTGGTCCAGGAGGTGTTCGGCAGCATGCGTCGGCCGAGGCCGACGGCCGAATTGGTCAGCAGCAGGTCCAGCGGAGCCGCGAGTTCGTCGGCACTGTCGATGGTCGTGTTCATGATTGTTCTCCTCGAGGCGCGGCGGAGTCCTGGTTGCCGGGTGCGCGGCGGTGCTGTCGCGCTGCGGTGGAATTCGATGCGGAGAACGTTAGATCGGCAACGGCGGCGTGCCATTGTGCCCGGAAAACGAGTTTCGTTCCGATTGCTGTCTCGGCGGGCGGTCAGGATGATTCCGCGCGCAGCACCGCCGACCCGTAGCAGTGGCACAGAAGCAACGCGATCTCGACGTCGAGCCGGTCCTCGGCCAGCGGCCGGCCGCGCCGCGAAATCGCCCGGCCAACCCGGTATTTGACGGAGTTGAAGTGCAGATCGAGTTCCGCGGCCGCGGCCTTGTAACTCGATCCCGCGCCCAGGAATACCCGCAGCGTTTCGCGAAGCCTGGCGTCATTGTCATTGTCGGCGGCCAGGTCGCCGAGTGTCTCGCCCACCCATTCGCGGGCAGCCGCGATAGTGCCGCCGAGCAGTGCCGCCGCGGCCACTCCCGGATCACCGGCGGTGATGATCCGCTGCGCCGCGAGGCCGCTGGTCACCGCGACGGATCGGGCGGCCTGCGCCTGCTGGTGTGATCGGCGGAACCCGGCGATGCCCGCGGCCTGCTCGCCGATTGCCAGGTGTGGGCCGCCGGGCCGGGATCCGGCGAATGCTCGAATCGCCGCGATCGCCTCCGGGTGGGCTGACCGATACGGCAGCCAGGCCCAGCCGCTGCCCCGGTCTGCGGCCACGAACAGCGGCCCCGCGCCGGTGCCGACCGCTTCGGCCAGTTCCCGCACGAATCGTTGCAGCCGCGTGAGCAGCTGATCCCGCTCATCGCTGTCGTCTGCGGAGTCGGCGTACCACATGACCAGTGCGAGGTGATGCCAGCGCAGCGGGTAACGGATGGACTCGGTCGCGGCGTCCACATCGACGGGTTTGCGGCCCGCGAGCACCTCGCGTACCCGCACTGCACGGATGCTGTTCTGACTCTCCAGCCACTGCTCGCGTTCGCGTTCATAGATGGCAGCGACCTGCTCGGTGATCGAGTCGATGTACTCGAACAAGATGCCGGTGATGGTCTCCATGACGGTGACGCGGTCTTCCGGCGGGATGCCGACTTCGCGTAGCTCGGCGAAGACGAGATCGGTCATCCGCCGCTGCCCGACTCGATAGGCGCGAATCAGCGCAGTCAATGGAATACCGTGCTGCGCAAGGCGTCTGGCGTATTCTATGGCAGCAGCGGGCGCGAGAATACGGGCAACCGGTATGTCGTGGCGTAGGGCGTGCAGCACAGTGTCGACATTGCCTTCGACGCTGGCACCGAGCAGATCGATGGTGCGCGGATCGCCGTGCAGTTCGGGGATCTCGTCCTCGAGATTGTGCCGCAGGATCGCGCTGATCTGCGTCACCCGCTCGTTCATGCGGGTGGCGATCTCCACGACATACGGGTGCACGTCGACATCAGCGTCGCGACCACTGGCCGTCACCCATCCATCGTAGGCACCGCGCCGCCGGCGTAGCGGCGAATCGTTTGTTCTCCGGGGACAACGCAGGCAGTGAAGTTGGTCGATCCGCCACGGTGTCATACCGAGTCCGGATTCCTACGGTTGTCGGCATTCCACCAGCCCGCTCACTCAGGACAGCTGATGAATCTGACAACTCTTCCCGATCGCCGAGCCGCCACGACGCCCACCGCGCCTGCCCTCACTGATGACACCGTAGCGCTGAGCAATGCCCGGTTGCTCGACAACGTCCGCCGGGCCGCCGGTGCACTGAGCGCCGCGGGTGTCACAGAAGGCGACGTGGTCGCGGTCATGCTCCCCAATACCGCGGATTTTGTCGTATCGCTGTTCGCCGCATGGCGCCTCGGTGCCGCGGTAACGCCGGTCAACCCGACCATGACCGCAGTTGAAGCGGGACATCAGATGACCGACGCGGGCGCGAAAGTGTTGATCGCGCAACAGCATCCGGATTTCAAGGCCCCAGTGCAGACTGTCATTCCCGTCGCTGAGCTTGCCCTCGCTGAACCGAACACAGCCGAGCCTGCCGATATCGGCGACGATGCGCTGGCACTGCTCATCTACACCAGCGGCACCACAGGTAAGCCCAAGGGGGTCATGCTCGATCACGCCAACCTGAACGCCATGTGCGCCATGGTGATCGACGCATTCGAGCTCACCGCCGCCGATCACAGCCTGCTGATCCTGCCGCTGTTCCACGTCAACGGCATTGTGGTCGGCACGCTCTCGCCGTTACTCGCGGGCGGGCAGGCCACTGTCGCAGGGCGGTTCAGCGCGCGGACCTTCTTCGACCGCGTCGAACGCGGCCGTGCCACGTACTTCTCCGCGGTGCCGACCATCTACGCCATGCTGTCGGACCTGCCCGCCGAGGCGCGGCCCGACACCTCCTCGGTCCGCTTCGCTGTGTGCGGTGCGGCACCGGCCAGCGTCGAACTGCTGGCCAAATTCGAAAACCGTTACGGCATACCGATCATCGAGGGCTACGGCCTGTCGGAAGGGTCCTGTGCGAGCACGATCAATCCGCTGCGCGGCCCGCGCAAGGCGGGAGCTGTCGGAATCCCGATGCCGGGACAGCGGATTCGGATTGCCGGACCGGACGGCGCACCGGTGCCTGCCCACACGGCCGGTGAGGTGCTGGTATCCGGTCCGAATGTCATGCGCGGTTACCTGAATCGCTCAGCGGAGACGGCCCGCACCATCGTGGACGGGTGGCTGCACACCGGGGATATCGGCCGCATCGACGAGGACGGCTATCTGGTGCTGGTGGACCGCGTCAAGGACATGATCATCCGTGGCGGGGAGAACATCTACCCGAAGGAAATCGAGACCGTCGTTTACCAGCTGCCCGAGATCGCCGAGGCGGCCGTCGTCGGCCGGGCAAACCCGCTGTACGGCGAGGAGCCGGTGCTCTACGTGTCGCTCAACTCCGGCGCCGTGCTGGACGCCGAGAAGATCCACGCGCACGTGCGCGACGCTTTGTCGAAATACAAACTGCCGGTCGCTATCACGATTCTGGCGGAACTGCCGAAGAACCCTGTCGGCAAGATCGACAAACCCACCTTACGCCGACTCGCCGCAACTGATTCCTCCCTCATCGACAAGGAGTAAGACCATGGGATTCACCAAACCTCATCTGCCGCAAGTCGATCCGGAAACCTTCCTGCATGAGCCGCTGATGGAGCGGATGCGTGTGCTGGCCCTCGACTGGGTGGACCACGGATTCGGGTCACCACGCATGGTGCACACCGTATACATCCTGAAGCTTGTAATGTTCTATGTTCTCGGTGGCGTCATTGTCGCCACCGCGACCTCGAATCTGCCTGCCTTCTGGCATGTTTCGCAGTGGTGGGATCAACCGATCGTCTACCAGAAGATCGTGCTGTGGACCGTGTTGCTCGAGACCATCGGTATCGCAGGCTCGTGGGGACCGCTGGCAGGCAAAGTCAAGCCGATGACCGGCGGTATCCTGTTCTGGGCGCGGCCCGGTACCATCCGATTGCGGCCGTTCAAGTGGTTGCCGCTCACCGCGGGTGATCGGCGTACCCCGCTCGATGTCGCGCTGTATGTGGCACTGCTGATCAGCGTTGCGATCCCCTTGTTCGTCCCTGGCGCGCACAGTGATTCACTATCGGAGGCCGTGCCGGACAATACTTCCGGCTTGGTGCGGCCCGCGCTGCTCATCGCCCCGATTTTGCTGCTGATCCTCAACGGTCTGCGTGACAAGACCATCTTCCTCGGCGCTCGTGGCGAGCAGTACCTGCCCGCGCTGTTCTTCTTCGCCGTGCTGCCGTTCGTGGACATGATCATCGCGCTCAAGCTGCTGATTCTCGTCGTCTGGGTCGGTGCGGGAGTCTCGAAGTTCGGCAAGCACTTTTCGCTGGTGGTGCCACCCATGGTGAGCAACGGCCCGGCAGTGCCCTTCACCTGGCTCAAACGGGCGCACTACCGTGACTTCCCACGGGATCTGCGGCCATCGCGGGTGGCCGATTTCATGGCCCATGTCGGCGGCACCACCGTCGAGGTGGTGGCGCCGCTGGTGCTGTTCTTCTCGACCAACAGCCGGCTGACTGTGGCCGCGGTAGCGGTGATGGTGATCTTCCACCTGTTCATCGTGTCCACGTTCCCGCTTGCCGTGCCGCTGGAATGGAATGTGCTGTTCGCGTACGCGACCGTCTTCCTGTTTCTCGGCTTCCCGAACTGGCACGGCTACGCGCTCACCGATATCTCCTCGCTGTGGCTGGCCGTGCTGCTCATCGCAGGGCTGCTGTTCTTCCCGATCCTGGGTAATTTCCGGCCCGACAAGGTGTCCTTCCTGCCGTCCATGCGGCAGTACGCAGGCAACTGGGCCTCAGCAGTCTGGGCCTTTGCGCCCGGGGCGGAGGCCAAGCTGGACAAGGTGACGCGCACTGCGAAGAACCAGGTCGACCAGTTCGTCGACTTCGGGTACGAACCGGCCTGGGCCGAGGTGACTATGCAGCAGGTCATCGCCTGGCGCACCATGCACAGCCAGGGACGCGGCCTCTTCTCGGTGCTACTGAAGAACCTCCCCGACATCGATACCAGGACCGTGCGCGAGGCCGAATTCGTCTGTAACTCGCTCATCGGCTTCAACTTCGGCGACGGACACCTGCACAATGCCGATCTCATCGCCGCGGTACAGCGCAGAGCCGGGTTCGAACCCGGCGAGTTGGTGGTCGTCTGGGTCGAATCGCAGGCGTGGGGAAGCAAACTGCAGCACTATCAAGTCATCGACGCGGCATTGGGCGTGATCGAACGGGGCACCTGGAGGGTCGCGGACGCGGTCGCGGAACAGCCCTGGCTGCCCAATGGGCCCATCCCGCTGGCGGTCACCTGGACCGGCGCACCGCGACCGCGGGTCCGCGACGAGCAGGATCACGGACACGGAGCGCTCGCATGACGACCGCGACGGTAGTGGGTGGCGGGCCCAATGGACTCACCGCCGCCGTGGCCCTGGCCCGAGCGGGGGTGCAGGTGACGGTGCTGGAGGCCGCCGACGAGATCGGCGGCGGCGCCCGCACCCGCGAGGCGCTGCTGCCCGGCTTGTTGCACGATCAGTGCTCGGCGGTGCATCCGATGGCGGTCGGCTCGCGTTTTCTTGCCGAGCTCGGGCTGGAGCGCTTCGGATTGTCTTGGCGCACACCCGAAATCGATTGCGTGCATCCCATCGACGGCGGCAGGGCCGGCGTGTTGCACCGCTCGGTGGCAGACACCGCCGCCGGGCTGGGTTCCGACGGCTCCGCATGGCGGGCGCTGTTCGACCGTCCCGCGGCCCACTACGACGCGCTGGCCGAGGACATAATGCGGCCGCTGCTGCACCTGCCGCGCCATCCATTGACGCTGGCCCGATTCGGCATGCCGACCGTCCTACCCGCGTCCACCCTGGCCCGGATCTTTCGGACCAGGCAGGGCCGTGCCCTGTTCGGAGGCATTGCGGCACATACCTTCCGGCCCCTGCACTACCCGATGACCTCGGCCATCGGGCTCGGCATCATCACCGCGGGGCATCGGCACGGGTGGCCGGTGGCGGCGGGCGGATCGCAGTCGATCACCGATGCGCTCGCCGCGCTGCTCGCCGAACTGGGTGGCAAGATCGAGACCGGCGCCCGCGTCGAGGCCCTCGCCCAGCTGCCCGTCGCCGATGTGACCATGTTCGACCTGGCGCCCGATGCCGTTGCCGGCATCATGGGCGAACAGCTGCCGCGCCGAATCGCCAACGCCTACCAGCGGTTCCGGCAGGGGCCGGGCGCTTTCAAAGTCGACTTCGCCATTGCCGACGGGGTGCCGTGGACCAATCCGGAGGCCCGCAGGGCCGGGACAGTGCACGTCGTGGGCGATTACGCCGAACTGGCCGCCGCCGAACGCGATATCCACGCGGGACGCATGCCGGAACGGCCGTTCGTTCTGGTCGGACAGCAGTACCTGGCCGACCCGCAGCGCTCCTTCGGAAACGTGCACCCGCTGTGGACCTACGCACACGTGCCCAACGGCTATGACGGTGACGCAACGGCCGCAATCATCGCGCAGATCGAACGGTTCGCGCCCGGCTTCCAAGAGCGCGTCATCGGCTCCACCGTCCGCAGCGCCACGCAGATGGCCGCGTACAACCCCAACTATGTGGGCGGGGACATCATGACCGGGGCAAAAGACATCCGTCAGCTGGTATTTGGACCGCGAATCACGCTTTCGCCGTACAGCATCGGGGTTCCGGGCATGTACATCTGCTCGGCCGCCACCCCACCCGGACCCGGCGCACACGGCATGTGCGGCGCCAACGCGGCCGCGGCCGCACTCGATCAGCTGAGCCGCTGATCACCCTCCCACACAACAACTCTCGACTCAGACAGAGGCATCATTATGACCACGCTCGAAACCCACAGCCCCGCCACCCATGTCACCGACAAGCTCGCCGGCCGGGTCGCCTTCGTCACCGGCGGCACACGCGGCATCGGCGCGGCCGTCGCGCACAGCTTGGCGAACCAAGGCGCCACCGTGGCTGTCGGGTACAGCCGGAATCCGGACAGTGCCAACCAATTCCTCGACGACCTGGGGAAGGTCACCGCGCTACACGGCGCATCAGTCTCGGCGCATCGTGGCAATGTCGCCTCCGCCGACGACTGCCGCCGTACGATCGCCGAGGTCATCGAAGACCATGGGCGACTGGACATTCTGGTCAACAACGCCGGCATCACCATGGACAGGACAGTGGCCGATATGTCGGAAGAGGAGTGGTACACCGTTCTCGCGGTGAATCTTTCCGGCACCTTCTTCCTGTCGCAGGCCGCACTGGCGCATATGGTCGAGCGCGGCACGGGCCGGATCGTGAATGTCTCCTCGGTGGTCGGCGAGACCGGAAACATCGGCCAGGCCAACTACGCCGCCTCCAAGTCCGGCCTGTTCGGTCTGACCAAGACCCTCGCCAAGGAGGCCGCCTTCCAGCTGGCCCGTTCCGGTAAGCGCTCCGAATGCAGCCTCGGCATCACCGTGAATACGGTGACACCCGGCCTCATCGCCACCGAGATGACCGCTGCCATCCCGGACAAGGTGATGGCCGAACTCACCGGGGCAATCCCGGTAGGCCGCGCGGGTCGCCCTGACGAGATCGCCCGCGTAGTGCACTTCCTCGCCGCCGACGCCTCGTCGTACATCACCGGCCAGGTGTGGAGCGTCAACGGCGGGATGGATATGTGACGCGGTGTCAGCAAAGCCGCTCGGCTTCGAGCCGTTGTCACCAGGCGACCAGAGCATGCCAAGACTGGCGGAAAGAAGGCGGGTCGGGCTGTACGGGGCAGATGGCACTGTTCACCGAGGACACACATTTCGTCGTGTTCATGGATGCCGCATCGAAAGAACCGACCCAGGACCTGCATGGCCGTGCTGCCCTCGCATCGGTCTTCGACAACCTGAACACCTACACCGCGACCACCCACTTCAATGGGCAGAGCGCCGTTTCCCTGCAAGGTGACCGAGCGACCGGCGAGAGTTACTGCCGGGCTCACCACGTGTCCGCTGACGCCACCGGCCGGCGCACCCTCATGATCGCCTCGATCCGCTATCTCGATGAGTTCGTCAAGCAAGACGGTGAATGGCTGTTCGGTGAGCGTCGCCTCATGGTCGATTGGACCGAAACACGCGCTAGTGCAACGTAACCGACAATGGCCGACGAGCCGGAAATGATGGGCCGGATTCCGGCGGCCGGCGTGGGCGATGTGTATGCCGCCTAAGGGTGGGGAGCTCGTCGGGGTGTGCCGAGACACCCCGTGGTCCCCATTCGAGCCGTTCGACCTGTTTGACAATGAATTCAAACAACTGCACGCTCGTTCGCCGCTCCTGAGGCGTTCCTTGACGGCACCCTATTAGAGCCGAGAGGCTCAGTGGAAGTGTCGGATCACCCCGACCGGGAACTAACCCCTACCGGGGTCAGATCCGCCGTTAACCCGTTCAGCAGATCAGGCAATTGTGAGTTGTTCGACGCGATTTCCGTCGAGGGTGAACTGGTAGCGCAGGTCTGTGGTCCCGCCGGGGAAGTCGCCTTCGAGGTGCTGGGTGACCACGTAGTGGGTGGCGTCTATGGCCCGGGCGTCGGTGGGCTCGATTGTGTAGGTGTACTCGGTGGCCGAGCGGCTGAGCCATTGCTGGATGGCGGCGAAGCCGTGGTGGGCGTGGCCGTCGTCGACGACGGTGGCTTCGCTGGTGAACGCAGTGAGCGCGGTGGCGGTGTCGTGAGCACGGTGTGCGCTCAGGTAGCGGGTGATCACCTCGGGTAGTAGTTCGAGGGTGATGGTTTGGGTTTGGTTGTTGTGCATGGTTTTCCCGGCGGTGTGATGGATCAGGCGGTAGGGGTGGTGCCCCCGTCGATGACGTACTCCGCGCCGACGATGGAGGCGGCACGGTCGGAGACGAGGAAGGCGACTAGTTCGGCGACCTCTTCGGGGCGGTTGGGTCGCCCGAGGGGGATGCCGCCGAGGGAGTCCATGAGCTTTCCGAGGGCGGCGTCGCGGCTGATGCCTGCCTCGTCGGCGATGCGGTCGATCAGGTTGTCGGCGGCGGTGGTCTGGGTGAAGCCGGGGGAGACGGCGGTGACCCGGATGCCTTGCGGGGCGACCTCGTTGGCCAAGCCCTTGCTGTAGGTCGCAAGGGCAGCCTTGGCGGCGGCGTAGGCGAGGGTGCCGTTCCACAGCGGCATGCGGCGCTGGATCGAGGTGACGTGCACGATCACGCCGCTGCCCGCCTCGATCATTCCCGGTAACAGTCCACGATCCAGGCGGACGGCAGCCATCAGGTTCGTGTTCAGCTCTCGGGCCCAGTCTTCTTCGCCGAGTGCGGCGAATCCCCCGGCAGGTGCTTCGGATCCGCCCAGGGTATTGACGAGGATGTCGATGCCACCCAAGCGGTCGGTCGCCTCGATGGCGACGGCTTCGGCGCCTTCGGCGGTGCTCAGATCGGCGGCGATGAACGTCTTCTCCTCGACGTCCTCGGGGCGGCTGCGGGCGGAGACGAGCACGGCAGCGCCCGCTTCACGCAAGCGCGCGGCGATTGCCGCACCGGTGCCCTTGGTGCCTCCGGACACCAACGCGCGACGGCCGTCGAGGGAGTCGCTGATGGACTCGGTCATGGGCATGGTCCTTTCCCGGGCGTGGCACAGTGTTGCCCACGTAGTGACTGCTAGGATAGAAGTTACTAACTTCGAAATTAGCAGGGACTCGGGAGGTTGTCATCTTGGCCAGCCGCATCAGGGCAGAAGATTGGGAGTGCCCGCTGTCGACGACGGTGGAGCAGGTGGGCGAGTGGTGGACGTTGCTGATCCTGCACGACGCATTCGACGGCTACACCCGGTTCGACCAGTTCCAGGGCAACCTGGGCATCTCCTCGAGCATGCTCACGGCACGCTTGAAAGCCTTGGTCGCGGACGGGCTGCTGGAGCGACGCCCCTACCAGACCAATCCGGTGCGCTACGAATACGTGCTCACCGATCGGGGGCGCTCACTGCGCCCGGTGCTCGTGGCCTTGGCCGCGTGGGGCAATGCGCGCTTGGCGCCCGAGGAGCGGAGCATGGTTCTTGTGGCCGCCGATACCGGCGAAGAGGTCGAACCCGTCGTCGTCGACGCCAGAACGGGTCGCCGCCTCGACGACAGTGACGCTTACGTCTTCGCCGCCGGTCCTGCTGCCAGTGCCGATATGCTCAGCCGGTATGCGGGCCGCGTACCCCTCCGCGCGCAGGGGGCCTGACCAAAGCGACGACCTGGCCGGCCGGGGAGTAGCCCACCTGGAACGCGCCACCTGAGGCACGGCCTCGAGCACGCCTGGGACGGGATATCGGGCGGGGATTTCCGGGTGCCGAACGCGTCAGGCGAGCCGGTCCGGTTCGGCCTCCTCGGGTGCGCAGGGGCTCTCGAGCGGCGCCGGGATCGCCACCCCGCGGGCTGCTTCGACCTTGTGGCCGTTGGCTATGGCCCAGGCTCTGATCGCGCTGCTCGCGGCGCTCTGTTCCGGGTTCACGCGCAGTGTCCAGCGGCCATACCGCACGCTTTCAGCGCTCATCCTGTGTGCGGTGAGAAGCCGCGAGAGCTGTTGGAACTCGGTCGGTGTCACGAAGGCCAGGTAGTAGTCTTGCCCGGAATCCAGCGACGCCAGGACAGTACCGAGGGCGAAGGCGTGCTCACCGATCTGTTCGAGGAACGCTTCGATGTAACCGACGCGATCGTCGGCTGGCACGACGAAGGTGGCGGCCCAATCCCAGGGCAGCGCCGTGGGATAGGAGCTCAGCGATGTCAACTGCTCGCGGACAGACTGGAGATCGGCCTCGCGGGAGATGACCGCCATATCCGCGGTCCCGTTTGGAGATTCGGCGTCGCGAAACGATTCGGCTCCTTCAGGGGTGAGGTGTGCCCGTCGTTGGGCCATGATGGCCCGCGCGCGGAACTCGAAATCGGGTTGCTGGCGGGCATAGTCATGGGCGTAGGCCGCGACTTGCGAGGTCTGGCGCACTATGCGGTCCGGTTCGGGTGGGGCGGGCCAGAACTGTAGGAGGTAACGGTCCTGTAGTGGCTCATCGTCGAGTCTGACGTCCTTCTCTCGTGCCTGGTCCATGCCTTGCGCGCAGTACCGCACCCGGTAGTCGAGCCCTTCTTTCAAGTCCAGTTCCCAGGAATCCTCACCAGCCCACTGCGCCAGGAAGCTTTGATCCGAGAGCGGGTAGAAGGAGACCTCCACGACGTCTTCCCATGCCGGATCGAGCGGGGGAGCCTGGCCGCGCACTTCGACGGTGAAGCCGACGTCGCCGGTGTGCAAACCGGTCCTGAGGAATAGTGCGCCGGGTACCGCGGCGCCGCACAGCCCTACGCTCTGCCCGGCAAACGCCTCGTGCATGGGTCGGCCGTTGTCCCTGGGGTCACTTTCAACATAGATCTGGCCGTAGGAGACACCGACCTCGCCATCGAGTCTGAACACTTCTCACACCATCCCCACCGGCGAGTGCCCACCATCGCTCGGCAGCGCCACGGGTAGTGAGGTCTCAGATGACGAGGGGGCGTTCATCTCGCCAGGTTCGGTGCCGACCAGCTCGAGGGCGAAGGGGGCGGCGGGAGCGTGGTGTGGTCTGGTTCGGGAACGGGTCATGGGCGGCAGCGTAGAGAAGCCCACTGACACAGCGGCTTCCAAACCCTTTCGGGGCGAACAGTTCGAATCCGATGATGCTGGAGCAAGCGTCGGTTGATCCAGCGCGGACGGCTGACGACGGCCTGATCACGCTGTTGTGACTCGGTCAGCCGGACCGAGATATCGGTCGGCTGGCCCTGTGCACGCTCCGTTTCGGTGCGGCGATGACCGTGCGACCAGCCGCCGGTCTCTTCATCGGCTGTGCCGATGCCCGGTAGGTGGTACCCGAGACCGGCGTCCACCAGAAGGTGGACAAGCTCCTGCGGCTGCGACACTCCGAGGTCGCGGAGTGGATCCAGCGGTGTTGGGCTGGGCGTAGCGTGTTCGGGGGCACAAACCCAGCTGGCGACAGGAGCAGCAGCATGGATTTACATCTGTCGGGCAAGACCGCCGTCGTGACCGGCGCCAGCAAAGGCATCGGGTTGGCGATCACTCGGGCGCTGGTGGACGCTGGTGCTCATGTAGTGGCTGGATCACGCAGCCGTGGGCCCGATCTCGGGGCGCTCGAGGTGGCGGGGAAGGTGACATTTGTGTCCGCCGATTTGTCGCAGCCCGGCGGCGCTGATGGCCTGGTTGCGGCTGCGATGGACCGCGGCGGCATCGATGTGCTGGTGAACAACGTCGGCGCTGTCACTGTGCAACCGGGCGGATTCGCACACGTTACCGACGACCAGTGGCAGGCGTCCTGGGACCTCAATGTGATGGGGACGGTACGGCCTACTCGTGCTGCTCTGCCGCAGATGTACCGCCGTGGCGGCGGATCGATTGTCATAGTCGGATCGGTCAACGCGTACTATCCCGACCCCGGGATCTATGACTATTGTGCCACCAAGGCCGCCGTCACCAACTTCGGCAAGGCTTTATCAAAGGAATTGGGGCCGAAGAATATTCGCGTCAACTCGATAAGCCCCGGACCTGTGACTACCGGGCTGTGGCTGGACGAAGGTGGAGTGGCCGACACGATCGCCGACGCCAGCGGTCAGACCGCCGAAGAGGTCCGGTCAGCGACAGCCGGTGCCGCCTCGATGGGCCGGTTCACCACTCCGGAGCAGGTTGCCGACCTTGTCGTGTTCCTGGCCAGCGATCGGTCCGCCAACATCACCGGATCCGACCTGAGGATCGACGGCGGCTTCGTCACCACCATCTGAGGCAATCGTGTGAGACGGTGCAGTCACTTCTGACTGATCGGAACCGCGCATCATTTGCAGCGCCGCGGCGAAGGATTTCGCATGTCGCTCACACTGCGCCAACGGTTCCGGGCATCAGCTTCTAGTGGCCGACTCGTCGGATGGGACGCCGAGTTCGCAGGAGCGGCGGCACCTCGATTCGGCATCTACCCGCGATGCATCATTTCTGCAACTTTATATCGGGCGCCTTCAGGTCGCTCCCGGTGGTGCCCGTCATCATCAGCGTGGCGTGGCAATCAGATCGATAGCCTCGCCGAGCCCGTTGAGGCGGTGCGCGAACTCCGGCAAGATCACCGCATCCCAGCCCGGTCCACCGACCAGGACTCGGGATCCGACGGTGTGACAGGCACGTATCGCAGAGGTCAGCGCGGTGGACTCCTGCTGTGACCAGAGCACGGCATCGGACTGCCGATCATCCCGGGTGAGCGCAGCAGCGACGGCGTCGGTGGGCACGTCGGCACCGAGCATCAACGTGCCGACACCGCGCTCGGCGAGGCCGGCACGCAGGGCTTCGAGGGGTAGTGCGTGGGTTTCGCCGCTGGTGCACGCCAGCACGACCGCACGGTTGCTGTCCGTCCGGGCAGGCGCAGGTGTATGGCGGTGCAGCGCAACGGTGATCGACCAGGACAGTAAATGCTCGACATCGATACAGCTTTCGCCGCCGAGTTGCCGTGTGACGACCGCCGCGAAGGCAGGGCGGCACAGTAAATCCCAGGTATCGACTACCCCGTATGCGCGCAGATGTGCGGTCAGCAGCGCGGCTGTCGTTTGCATATCGAGCGCGACCGCCGCGTTCAGTAGCGGCTCCCACGCTCCGAGTTCGGCAGTAGGTACTACGCCGGCCACCGCGGCAGCCGCACCGGAAGGGCTTGCTCCCGCGCGAATCAGGGTGAGCATCTGCTCGAGCACTGCGATATCGGACGCGCTGTAGAGGCGGTGTTGGCCCGGCCGGTGCTGGGTCGGGCCGATAGCGTAGCGGCGATTCCAGCTGCGCAACGTTGGTATCGGAATGCCGAGTCGGTCAGCTACCGCGCGCACCGTATATCCGGCCACGTCGGATAGGGGAGCTGAACCGGCGGGCATGAGCCTATTGTGCCCGGCCCGTGCGTGTGTTTCCTAAATGCCGGGCCGTCGGGTGCCGTCGGCTGAGCCCTGCGCCAGATGATGGGACAACCATCGAGTCGCGGGGCTCGGGTTGTCCTTTGCGAACCACACGCTTCATACTTCGATGAGTCGATTATGCATCGTTTTTCTGTTAGGTTGGGCGCATCGACCGAGGCAATCGAGATTCGAGGAGCACCGGATGATTTCGCGTAGAAGCTTTGTCCTCAACGCGCCGCGCCGCCGGTTGGGGCGGCTTGTGGCCGCGCTCGGCGTGACCTCGGCGGCTGTCGTGGTCGCCGGCGCGGCATCCGGCGGGGCGGGCGCGGTTCCCGATAGCGTTTCGGTCAGTGGTCCAGCCCCGGTGGAGAAGCTGGAGCTGACCCGTTATCTGGGTACTTGGCATCAACTCGCCGCCGTCCCACAGGTGTTCAATCTGAACTGTGCCCGCGACACCCGAGCCGATTACCAGCTCGATGAACAAGGTGATATCGCGGTGCACAATCAGTGTGTCACCGGGACCGGATCACTGAACCAGATCCAGGGAACGGCCACGGTCAACGACCCTGTAACCAGCGCGCAGCTGCATGTCGGCTTTCCCGGAGTGCCCGGCCGAGACCAGCGCACCGGTCCGACCAATTACATCGTCACCGCACTCGGGCCGGACTACTCCTGGGCGCTGGTGACCGACCCCAGCCGCTTGTCCGGGTTCGTCCTGTCCCGAACGCCTGCGCTGGATGCCCCGACCTGGGATCGGGTACGCGCGGCGATCCAGGTCGCCGGGCAGAGCCCGTGCATCTATCTGACTTCGCCGACGACCGGCGGAATGACCGATATCGCGCCTCTGTGCATCCGTTGAGTACGGTCACCGGTGACCGGCGCTCGCCGGTATCTTCCGGTACCGCTGCTTTGATCCGGCGAGCACTGCGGTGACGGCGAACATTGCCCTTTTCACGCGCGATCTGCGGATACACGATAATCCGGGGTTGACCGCCGCGCAGCACGCGGGCGAGCCGGTCATCCCGCTGTTCGTGTTCGATGACGGCGTCCTGGCGCGGTTCGCTACACCGAACCGCGTTCGGTTCCTGCTCGCGGCACTCACCGAATTGGACGCCGAACTACGCGCCCTAGGGTCTGGCCTGGTCCTCCGGCGTGGTGACACGGTGGCGGAGACCGCTCGTATCGCTGAGGAGACCGGTGCTCGCAACGTTCATATCGCCGCCGATGTCAGCGGCTATAGCGTCTGCCGCGCTGATCGGCTGCGTGTAGGGCTCTCGCGGCTCGACTGCGCGCTGCATGTCCACGGCGGCTCGGTGACAGCCATCGATCCGGGGGCCCTGCGGCCATCCGGCGGTGGCGATCATTTCGCCGTTTTCACCCCCTATTTCCGCCGGTGGGTCGATGCGAACCAGCGCACGCCGCTCAGCGCGCCGCGACGACTGACCACGCCGCCGGTGACCGGCATCCCGCTGCCCGAACCGGCCGACCTGTGCCCGGGGCCGAGTTCGCCGCTGCTCGTTGTCGGGGGTTCGGCGACCGGTCGGAAAGCGCTGCACGAGTGGGTTTCCGGGCCGATCGATTACTACGCCGAACGTGCCGACCGGCTGGATTTCGACGCTACCTCTCACCTGTCGCCGTATCTGCATTTCGGTTCCCTATCCACCGTGCAGATACTCGCGGCTGTCGATCCCGCAAGTGAGGGTGGCCGAGCATTCGTACGCCAGTTGGCGTGGCGCGATTTTCATCACCAGGTGCTGGCCGCGCGACCGGACGCGGCCTGGACGGACTACCGCAGCCGGGGGAACAACACCTGGCGCGACGACCCGCAGGCGGTGCGGGCCTGGCAAGCGGGCGAAACCGGCTATCCGGTGGTCGACGCCGGGATGCGCCAGCTACGTGCGCAGGGCTGGATGCCCGGGCGTGCCCGATTGATCGTTGCCAGCTTTCTCAGCAAATCACTGGGCGTGGACTGGCGTATCGGTGCGCGGCACTTCCTGGATTGGCTGGTCGACGCCGACCTGGCCAACAACCAGCTCAACTGGCAGTGGGCGGCGGGCACCGGCACCGACACCCGGCCGAACCGGAAATTGAACCCCTTACGCCAAGCCGACCGCTTCGATCCGGATGGCGCCTACGTGCGCCGGTGGCTGCCCGAACTGGCCGAGCTGCCCGGCAGCGCCATTCACCGGCCGTGGCGCGAGAACATCGGCCACGCCACATACCCGGCGCCGATTGTCGAGTGCGCGGGCATGTGACTGTGGCCGTCAGGGTTCGCTAGCCAGTGGGTGGTGTCAGGACGCCGTCGATCAGGTAGACGGTGGCGTTCGCGGTTTCGACACCGCCGCAGCGCACTGTCGTCATACCTGGGCCTGACCACATTTCGGCTCGGGCTCGGCACGCTGATCTGTGTGGGGTGCTACCTGGCACCGCTGCTGGCGGTCGTCGGCCCGGCCTCGGGCGGGGTGGCGCTGCTGAGACCGAAGCCGCCTTCGCCCGCTGCTCCGAACAAGACCGCGGCTCGCCCCAACCGCGGACCATTCGGCGCCGAAACCAAACCGGGGACGGTGGCAGCGCGAATCTCCTGGGACGCCCGACACTAGCGAAGCATTCCGCAGCGTCATTCCGACTGTGGTTGACAACATGTACATGAGAGGGCCCCGACCTTGAGAACACGGCGATCGACAAAGACGACAACGCTGCGCTGGGTGCTTGCCAGCGCGCTGGCCGTTGCCAGCCTGGTTGGCGCGGTAACCACCGCGACCGCCGCTCCCGGGACCGCCGGTGTTGTCTCGGCAGCGGAAGTGAACGACCGGCAACTGAATGTCATGGTGTTCTCTCCTGCTATGAACAAGCCGATCCCGGTGCAAGTCATCCGCGCCGCGGACACTGCGAAGCCACGACCCACGATGTACTTGCTCAACGGCTCTGGAGGTGGACCGAATCAGAGCGGGTGGGACGCTCAGACCGACGTCGTGAGTTTCTTGCGCAGCAAGGACGTCAACGTCGTGACCCCGTTCGGTGGCAGCAACTCCTACTACACCGACTGGGTCCGCGACGACGCCGTCCTGGGCCACAACAAGTGGCAAACCTTCATCAACGAGGAGTTGCCGCCGGTAATCGAGGAGTTCTTGGGAGCCAACGGGAACCGGACGCTGGTGGGTGTGTCGATGAGTGGCACCTCGGTACTGAATCTCGCGATCGCGAAGCCCGGTTTCTGGAAGAGTGTGGCGTCCTACAGCGGTTGCGCGCAGACATCGGACCCCATCGGGCAGGAGTTCGTCCGACTCACGGTGGAGAACTGGGGCGGTGGGCAAAGCGTCGAGAATATGTGGGGCCCACGCAACGGACCGCTGTGGCGGGCCAACGATCCACTGGTCAATGCGGATCGGCTGCGCGGGACCGCGGTCTATTTGAGTTCAGGTAGTGGCATTCCGGCGGCACCGCATGACACTCCGACCGATCCGCGGGTGCAGGATGGTCGGATTCCGCTGCCGGTGCAGATCGTGTTCGGCGGGCCGATCGAAGCGGCTATCCACTTCTGCACGGTGAACCTGACCAACCGGCTGCGCGAACTGAATATCCCGGTGACGATGGATGATCGGCCGGTCGGCACACATTCGTGGGGTTACTGGGAGGATGACCTGAAGCGCTCCTGGCCATTCCTGGCTCAGTCGATCGGCAGTCAGAGCTGATCAACGGGTCACCGCAATCGATCCTCGCTGTGGTGACCGCGAAAATCGGCCGTGTCCAACAGTTCTCGCGGCCCGGACCGATATCCCAAGTATGTCGATATCAATACCTCAGGAGTACTCGATGCAGGGCACTGTGAAATGGTTCGATGCCACCAAGCGCTTCGGCTTCATCGCCGCCGCCGACGGCAGCGCTGATCTACTCGTCGAAAGCGAGCACATCCTCGACCAGTACCGAAATTCGATCAGCGAAAGCTGCAAGGTCGATTTCGAGGTGTTCGTCAGCATGAAAGGTCCACAGGCACATAAGGTGCGCCCCACCGAGATTCGATTCCAGACACCGCGGGCAACCACCGCGGACATCGCACGGTGTGGGTAGCGCGCCGGGCGGTCCAGTGCAGACGTGCTTTGCCCAGGTAACAGTCGCTCATCCGATCACCAACCGCATCTGCCGGTGATGGTGCCTTCCCGAGGGCGGCGATCCCGACGATCGAATCGGCGCCGCCTACACCACGTGAGAGGTCTTTCGCGGTCATCGTGCTCGTGACCGTTCGGCTCAACCCTTGTCTGCGATCTCTGAAATGCGCAGTAGCGGCCGTGTCCACGCAGCGGCGGCCAACTGCGGGCGGACTCTGTGACGCAACGTTGCAGCCGCACTCGGCAGTGCCGGCGGCTGTAGTTTCACCGGGTTTGTTCTCCGACCGATCCGTGGATCAGGGCGGTGCGAAGTCCATTGTGTCCAAATCAAGTGCGACCTGGAAAGGTCGCTCTCTCACGGAGGTAGTGAACCACGATGGCGATCATGCAGCGTTCGGTAGCGGCGATGGTCTTGGCGGCCGCAGTGGCAGGTGTAGCTGCATGCTCGGATGGCAAGTCCGATTCCAGCAGCAAGTCGGCCCCGTCGAGTTCGACGCCGGCTGGACCGACTACGGCGATGGCAGCCGGGGCGAACCTGGTGGGTGCCGGGTGTCAGGCCTAAGCACAGCAGGTACCCACTGGCGCGGGGTCGGTCTCCGGGATGGCCAAGGATCCGGTCGCGGTCGCTGCTTCGAACAACCCGATGCTCCAAACCCTGGTGTCGGGACAGCAAACGCCACTGTCTACATGATCGACACCGTGTTGATGCCGCCGGCCTGACACCCGACTTGCGTCATGGCCGCCATTGCCTCGCACCCCATCAGGAGTCCGGATGGATATGCCCACACCTCGACCTCTGCCCACTCGATCACTCTGGGTGCGGATGTGACGCGCGACAGTGATGCACCGAAGATCAGGATGGTCCTCGACATCGACGATCCGGACAATCCGGTCGGTCAATCTTGTCCGATCACCCGGCCGGGTCACGATGTCCAGCTCACTCGTCGGTTGGTCGGCCTGCTCGCCGAGGTTGGTGGCGGTGACCGTGATGCGTTCACCGAGTTCTATCGGTTGACCAGTCATCGGGTTTACGGATTGGCCGTGCGGATTCTTCGCGGGCACACCGCTGCGGAGGACGTCACCCAGGAGGTGTATCTGCAGGCATGGACGCGGGCCGACAGCTACGACGAGACTTTGTCCAGTCCGATGGGTTGGCTGATGATGCTGACCCACCGGCGGGCAGTCGATCGCGTCCGCAGAGAACAGTCGGCTGCCAACCGCGACATCACTTACGGTCACGTCAATCTGGGCCGTGACCACGACGTGGTCGCCGAAGAGGTCCATCAGCGTTTCGACGAACAAGCGGTCGCGCATTGCATGAACACGCTGACACCGCGCCAGCACGAGACGATCGCTCTGGCCTACTACGGCGGCCGCACATACCCCGAAGTCGCCGACCATCTCGGCATTCCCCTACCAACCGTGAAGTCCCGAATCCGCGATGGCCTCAAACGTCTCGCGCTATGTCTGACTGGAAGTGATATCCCATGAGCACTACCGAGCGGCCCGAACCGGACCTGCTCGCGCTCGCATACCCCTACGCGCTGGACGCCATTACCGACAACGAGCGGCAACGCATCGAACATCAGCGCGAAATGGCAGATCGGGTAACCGCTACCGAATTCGACCTCACAGTCGCCGGCGTCCACGAAACGCTGGCCGCGCTCACCGTCGTGGACTCGGTCCGACCTCCCGCAGCTCTGGAGGACCGATTGATGCGAGCTCTGGCTGGAACGGTGACAGCCATCGACGGGCACCGGTCGCCACCAGCCCATGTGCTGCGACGGCAGTCGATTTCGCGGCTGCATTGGCTGGCCGCCGCCGTGGCGGTGGTGATCGCGATCGCTGTAGGCACTGTGGCGATCACATCTCGTCACATCGATTCTCCTGGCGGCGAGTCGATCACCGCGCACATGATCGAACAGCAACCCGACATGCGCACTCGCACAACCCGGATGGCCACCGGTGGCTTGCTGGAGGTCAGCAGTTCGGCGTCGCTGTCGGCCGCCGCGGTTACCTTCCGAGAAGTCCCCGACCCGGTTATAGGACGGTCGTACCAGATATGGTTGGTCCCCATCGGCGGCACACCGCACTCTGCCGCGGTCCTCGACGCACCGCCCGGCCAGCCGCTCGTAACACGTTTCGAAGCCGTGGAGACCCTGGCCGTCACCATCGAACCCGCCGGTGGATCCCCACAGCCCACGAGCACGCCGATCGCCAGCATCAATCTCGGCTGAGTCGCACCGTGCTTCTACGTGCAGAAACCACTATGGCCACACGGCCATCGACCGGCTCGACGTGCCACGCGTCCGTTCGACTGGTGAAGGCCACCCACATGCAGGCGCAGCAAGACGAATCGGCTTCGGGCGTCGTCTCAACCGAGCGCGGTCAACAGCGCGTTGAGAGTCTTCGTCTCGGTTGCGGTGTCGGGTGTGCCGACCCGCACCGCCTTCAGGGTGCTGTCGATCTGCCCGTCGAGCGCCTGCCACGCGTTTTGGTCCAGGGGGCGCAGGGCCGCCTCGTCGGCGTCCCACACGGTTTCGAGGTCCTTGATCCGGGCTTTCGCGCCGGCCTGGTCGCCAGCTTGTACCTTCGCGAGCGTGTCCTCGGCGATGGTACGGAACTTCGCTATCTCTCCTTGCGGGAAATGCGTCGTCGCGTCGCCCGAGGAGAACGAGGTGGTCACGGCCGCCCCTGTGGTGTCGTCTTCGGTCGCTGTTGCGTGTGGCTGCGCGGCGGCCCATACGAGTAGAGCGGCCGCGGCGACAGCGACTGCGGCGTAGTAGGTGACCATGACCCGCTCGCGAGCCGGACGCACGGTCGCGGTCGGTTGGTGGGTCGGTTCGGATTCTGTGATGACATCGCTGCGGGTGCGGGTCAGGTATACGACCGATGCAAGGATCGCGGCGAGGAAGATCACGCTGGTGGCGGCAGTACCCAATCCGAGTCCGTGATCGGTCGACGGGGACACGAACCAGTCGCCGAGGTTCGCACCCAGCGGACGGGTCAGAATATAGGCGAGCCAGAACGACAACACCGCGTTCGCGCCAAGCCGCCAGCCGATCACGATCGCGACGATCAACCCGACCGGCAGGAGCACCGAAATACCCGGACCCCAGCCGGTGAGCTCCAGTGTCCAGTCACCAGCCGCTGTCCCCAGGGCGAAGGTGACCAGGACTGCGAGCCAATAGAACAGCTCTCTGGGCAATGTGACGATGCTGTGGATCGACAGTGTCCGCTCTCGCGCGAACCACACTCCGAAGACAACGACCAGGATCGCTACGAAGACGCCGGTGCTCAGTGCGAGCGGAACCCCCACGCTGTCGGTGAGGATGTCGGTGTAGAGGGTGCCGGTCACGCTCAGCACGACGACCGAAAGCCAGTAGACGAACGGTACGTAGCGGTCGAGACGCAACTGCCACCCCAGAACGGCGGCGAGCACGACCGTGAAGAGGAGAGCGGTCAGGCTCAGACCGACACCCACTGTCAGGTTGATCCAGTCGGCGAAGCTCTCGCCCACGGTCGTGCACAGGATCTTGATGATCCAGAACCACACCGTGACCTCGGGCACCTTACTCAGCAGAACGCGAGTCTCGACGGTCCCGGATCTCGTTGTTTCGGTCACAGCGCGCGACTGTAACGACAACTCGCTGTGGCGATGCTGAGAGAAATCCGACGCCCGAGCAATATGGTCGGACGCGATGACCTCCGGGTGGTCGGTCAATTCGTCAACCACGAACGAGGCCGCGTGACGTTCGCCCCTTCTACAAGGATTTGACGATCTCGTGTGGCGTCGCGATGAGTTTCGCCCTCCGGTGCAGTCTGATCTCCATGGGCAAACTCATCTATGGCTTCAACGTGTCGGTGGACGGGTACATCGCCGACGCGCAAGGCAACATCGACTGGTCCGATCCGAGCGAAGAGCTCCTCCAGTACTGGAACGACTTCGAGCGGGAGACCGCCCTGTCGTTCTACGGGCGGCGGCTCTACGAACTGATGTCCGCGTACTGGCCGACCGCTGACAACGCTCCGGACGCCACCCCTCTGATCGTCGACTTCGCCCGCATCTGGCGCGACATGCCCAAGGTCGTGTTCTCACGCACCCTGGAGTCGGTCGACTGGAACTCCCGTCTGGAACGCGGCGACCCGGTCGAGGTGGTGACGAAACTGAAAGCCGAAACCGACGGCAGGCTGGAGGTGGCCGGCGCGACGCTGGCCGCACCGATCGTGCAGGCCGGACTGGTGGACGAGTACCGGATCGTGGTCACGCCCACCGCCGTGGGCGGCGGCACCCCGTTCTTCCCGACACTGCCGTCATGGATATCGCTGCGACTGTTGGAGAACCGCACCTTCCCGGGCGGCACGGTCCTGCTGCGCTACGAGGCGAAACACGACTGACACAGCCAGACGCGCCCTGCGGACGCACTACGAGGTACACGACTCGAGCGGCACCCCGCTACTGTGCGACGGCCTGTTCGACATGCGGTCAGGGAATGAGATAGCCGCCGGTGTAGGTCCGGGCGTAGGAGTCGCAGATCGCTTGCCGCACCGACTCTGTGGTCCAGGTGCTTTCGGTGTACTGCTCGCGAATTCGCATGGCACGTTCGTCGATGACACGACGCCGCCAACCCGGGCACTGCGCGGGCAGCGCGCAGGAGATGTGCAGCAGCGTGATCAAGGTGAGCGTGCGGTGGTCGGGGTGATGTGCGTCGAGCAGCACCCGCCGCAGTGGCCGGCGCAGCACGTTTTTGGCGTCGCGGTCGATGGTCGGCCAGGTGGTGGTCGGGATGAATCCGAGCAGGCGGCTGGATTGGCGGGTGACCCGTCGATGCGAACACAACCGGTCCGAAAGCGTGTTGCGCAGGCCTGGTTCGAGTTTGTGGATCGCCTGCTTGGGAGTGAGGTTGCGATGCCGCAGCAATTCGACCGCGTGTGCGAGCAGTGGATCTGCCCGCGGTGGCACCGGCTCGAGGAGGACGAGCCTGCCCGCACGTACGGTGTCACCGGGCCCGGTGACCCGTGCGAAGCGGTTCGGTGCGACCAGGTCGACGAGCAGGGCACCGGCGAGGGCGTGCGACAAACTCTGTTTGTCGACGAGTGGTTCGCCGGTGTCATCGTCGAGAAGTAGCCACAGCAGGTCTTCGGCAAGCAGGGTCATGGCCGATCTCCAGCCCATATCGCCGCCGCGGCGGCCCGCACGATCACGCTCATCGGTCCACCATGGATGTCGACCGCTGTGGGCACGCTGAGAAGCCGTTCAGACCTTGGTCAAGGGCAGATCGATGATGGCGTTCGCGCCGGTGGGGACGTTCTGGTCGATGCGTACTGTGCCGTGGTGTGCGGCAATGATTTCGGCGACGATGGCAAGGCCGAGGCCGGATCCGCCGGTGCCGCGACCGCGATCGTGTTGGGGGCGATAGAAGCGGTCGAAGATGTGTGCGCGGTCGTGTTCGGCGATGCCGGGTCCGTCGTCGGCGATCTCGATGTGGGCATTGCCGTGGGTACAGGTCAGGCGGACTGTGATGGTGGTTGCGGCGTATCGGGTGGCGTTGTCGAGCAAGTTACGCACGGCCCGCGAGATCTGGGCGGGGTCGCCGGTGATGCGGGCGGGTTCGACGATGGTGTCGATGGTGAGTGCGGTGGTCGTGCGATGGCGGGCGACCTCAGTGGCGAGGACATCGTCGAGGTCGACATCGATGCGGCGGTGGGTGAGCGCGTTTTCGTCGGCGCGGGCGAGTAGCAGCAGGTCGTCGATGAGTTGGCGCATGCGCTCGGCCTCGGGGAGCAGGGTGTCGTCGAGCATGGCCGCGTCGAGCACGGTTGGTTGGGCGCGGCCGAGTTCGAGGGCGGCGGTGATGGTAGTGAGCGGGCTACGCAGTTCGTGGGAGGCGTCGCTGATGAAGCGGCGTTGCGCGTTGTGCCCGGCTTCGATGCGGGTCAGCATGTCGTTCATCGTCTGTGCGAGGGCAGCGATTTCGTCGCGCTGCGGTGGAACCGGGACGCGGTCGGTGAGGTCGGCGCTGGTGATAGCGGCGACGCGGGTGCGGATGTTTTCGACCGAACGCAGTGATCGCCCGACCAGAGCGTAGGTGGCCAGTGCGGCGAGCGCGACGATGAACGGAGTGGCCAACGCGACCAGGACGGCGACCAGTTTGATGGTGCGTTCGACTTCTTCCTGATCTGTGGCGACGGCGATGGTGTAGCGACCATCGCGGCCGTCGACGGTCGCCGCGCTGACTCGGCTTTCATCAGCGCCGGTCGTCGTGGGCAGGTCATGGGCGATGGCACCCGGGGCAGGTCGATCACCGGTGATCGGCTGGGGCGGACTGTCGGTGGAACTTTGCACGACCTGGCCGGCCTGATCGATGATCTGCACGATCGAGATCCGATTGTCTGTCGCCAGAGCGCTGCGATCCAACTCTGCCGCCGTTAGGAGGGTGAGTTGGCTGCTGACCTGGCGAATCCGTTCGGCGGCGGCGTCATCGGAAGCAGTGATCAAGGACCGATACAGCACATAGGTCAGCGACAGGGTCGCGATCGCCAGTGCCGCGGTGATAACGACCGCGACGACGAGCGCCGACCGAATCCGCAAACCCCATCGGGTGGGACGGACCAATCGTGTTGCGGCATCGACGAACCCGCGCTCGACCGACCGTCGGGCGGGTTTCGCGGTGATCATGATGTCGGCACCACCTCCGGGGCTTCGATTGCGGGCGCGCGGTGCAACCAGGACCGCAAGTAGGGGTGCACGACCGCGCCGATCAGCACGATCGAACAGCCGAGCAGTCCGCCGCCGATCACGTCGGTGAGCCAATGCACGCCTAGATACAGGCGGACCACCGCCACGACGGCCACGACGAGCACCACCAGCAGGGTAGCGGCGATGGCGCGCAAAATCCTCGGTCGCGCACCGAGATACACCAGCAGTACCGCCCCGGCGAGTGCGGCGGTCCCGGTCACGTGACCGGACGGATAGGAGAAGTCGGTCTCGGTCATCAGTTGCACCGCCCCAGGTGGGCGCGTCCGTCCGACCACGACCTTGCTGATCGTGCTCGCTGTCGAGGCAACCGCGACCACGCCGAGGATCAGGACCATCGGCACCATGCTGCGCAACCGCCAGGCAAGAAAACTCGCGAATAGCAGACTGATCACCGCGAGACCCGCCGGATCTCCGGCTGTGGTGATGGCTCGCGCGATCATCGTCCAGCCCGAGGACCGATGGCCGGTGAACCAGTGCAATGTAGAGGTGTCGGCACCGATCAACCAGCCCGATGCCGACACCTGCACACTCAACTCGACGAACATCACGATCACCGCCACTGCCCGCGCCGCCCGCCGCACGGTGGACTGTGCCAGGTCATCGGTCGGCCGGAGTCGATCGCTGAGCAACGACGCCACGATCACCGCGACACTCACCACCCCGATCCACACCGCGATTTCCGCGGTCGCGGCCTCGGTGGAGACCTCGCTGACGGTGGGAGCGATCAGATCGACAATGGTGGACACTGTCTCAGTCTGGGTGCGCGGTGCTGTGGAAACGCTGAGAGCCCGATCCCTCGCGTACCTCATTGGGCTGTAATGAACCAGCTGACTACTGGAGGAAAGGATGGTGACGGTGCGGGTACTCGTGGTCGACGACGAGGTCCGGTTGGCCGAGACCCTGCGCCGTGGGCTCACGACGGCAGGCTTCGTCGTCGAGGTGGCCCACGACGGATTCGACGGACTGGAACTCGCCGCGACCGGCGACTTCGATGTGCTCGTGCTCGATATCATGCTGCCGGGCAAACACGGCTACCAGATCGTGCGGGAACTGCGCCAACGCCAAGTATGGACACCCGTGCTGATGCTCTCGGCCAAGAACGGCGAATACGACCAGGCCGACGCCTTCGACCTCGGCGCCGACGACTACCTGACCAAACCCTTCTCCTTCGTGATCCTCATCGCCCGATTGCGGGCCCTTGTCCGGCGCGGCGCACCGGAAAGACCGGCGATCCTCACTGCGGGCAGCCTGTCGGTAGATCCGGCACGACGAACCGTGACTCGTTCCGGCCACGACATCTCGCTGACCCCACGCGAATACGGCGTCCTGGAATACCTGGTCCGCCACAAGGGTGACGTCGTCACCAAAAGCGACATCCTGCGCGGAGTGTGGGACATCAACTATGAAGGTTCCGACAACGTGGTCGAGGTCTACGTCGGGTACCTGCGCCGCAAGATCGACACCCCATTCGGCCTGGCCAGCATCGAAACCATTCGCGGTGTCGGATACCGCCTACTCGACACGTGACCCACCCGCGCCGGTCGCACCCGTTCGCCACCGGCACGTTCTCAGCCGAGGCCGTTTCGGCGAAAGTGTGCCGCACAGCACGTTCTCAGCGTGTTCTCAGCGACGCTTCGACAGACTTTGCGTCCACGAGTGTCGGTACCGGAGAAAGAGAGCATCGGTGGTCAAGCGCGCGGCTCGGGTTCTGTTCGTCGACTACAAGCTCCCGCAAGTCACGGTCTTGTTTTGGGTGCTCAAGATCGCCGCGACCACGCTCGGGGAAACCGGCGGGGATCTGCTGGCGCAAACTCTGAAGCTCGGCTACGCCCAGGCGTCGCTGTTGTTCCTTGCCATCTTCGCGATCAGCTTGCTGGCACAGTTACGGGCACGCCGGTTCCACCCCGCTCTCTACTGGACAGTGATAGCCGCGACCAGCACGGCAGGCACGACCATGTCCGACCTGATCAACCGCGGACCGGGTTCAGACACCTCCACCGACGGCGGCCTCGGGTACGGCGGCGGCGCGATCATCCTCATCTCCGGGCTGGCCATCGTCTTCCTGATCTGGAAGTACAGCGGACAGACCTTCAACGTCGAAAACATCACCACCGTCCGCGGTGAACTGCTGTACTGGGCCGCGATCTTGCTGTCCAACACTCTGGGCACCTCACTCGGTGACTATCTGTCCGACAGCTCCGGGCTGGGCTACTGGGGCAGTGCAGCGCTCGTCGCCGCGATCATGGCACTGATCCTGGCCGCCCACTACTTCACCAAAGCCTCTGGCGTACTGCTGTTCTGGATGGCATTCGTACTCACCCGTCCACTCGGGGCGACCATGGGCGACTGGCTTTCCAAACCCCACACCAGTGGCGGGCTCGCCTTCGGCACGTACGGCACCTCCGCGGCGCTGCTGGCGATCCTGATCGTAGGCATCGCCTACTGCTACCGAAAAGCGAGCCGTGTGCCCGAGCCGACCGAGCTCAAATCCGCGAACGACACTGACGCAATAACCGAGGTTTTGGGTACGAGGCCGTAGGTTATCGGCTCCGGGCTCGTCGTCGGTAATGCTGGGACCGAGCCCGGTGTCGGTGTTGCCATTCAGTCCTGCGAATAGCGGGCGATGTCGATCCGTCGAGGTACATGATCGCGGGCGGCCCTGTTGGTCCCGTTCAGTCCACGAGGGACGGGAGAACCAGGTCGCGGTAGCGTTGCTTCATCGTCTCGATCACGTCGTGGCCGTCGCTGGACCATATTGCCGCATTGAAGATTTCGACTTCGACGTCACCGCGGTAACCGGCGTTGCGAACCCACTCGCCGATAGTCGCGAAGTCGATGATGCCGTCGCCCATCATGCCCCGGGACAGCAGCGGATCGGCGGTCATCGGGTTCAACCAGTCACATACCTGATACGAGCTGATCCGCCCGGACGCACCGGCCAGCGCGATCCCTTCTTCCAGGGTCGGATCCCACCAGATATGGAAGGTGTCGACCACGACACCCACGGTCTCCGCCGGATACGGCTGCGCCATGGACAATGCCTGTGCCAATGTGGAAATCACCGCGCGGTCGGCACAGAACATCGGGTGCAGCGGCTCGAGAGCAAGGCGGATACCACGCTCGGCCGCATACGGGACCAGCAGGGCGAGCCGCTCCTCCACCCGCGCCCGCGTGGCGGCGAGGTTCCGGTCCGGCATACCGCCCACCACCATCACCAGTTCCCGGGTGGCCAGCGTCGCCGCGTCGTCGATGGCACGGCGGTTGTCGTCGAGTGCCCCCTGCCCGTCGCCCGGTTCGGTCAAGAATCCGCCGCGGCACAGACTGGAGACGCGCAACCCCGCATCGGCGACGATCTTCGCCGCGGTGGCGGCACCGACCTCGTCGACCCGATCGCGCCACAGGCCCACCGCGCCGAGCCCCGCGCGGGCTGCGCCATCTACCGCCTCGGCGAGCGTCCACATTTTGGTCGTCGCCGTATTCAGCGACAGCGACCGGTACGGATCGGCGAGATCGAATGGCGTCTGCTGTGCCGCAATCGAAGTCATGAGCTCAATCCGTTCAGTTCGAGGTAGACCCGCATGCGATGCGCGGCGAGTTCCGGATCCGATAGCAGTCCGGCTTTGTCCGCGAGCTGGAACAGTTCGACCATATGCGGCACGGAACGGCCCGTGGACAGGCCCGCGACCATCGAGAAGCCGGGCTGCTTGCCATTGAGCCACGATAGGAAAGCGATACCCGTTTTGTAGTAGTACGTCGGTGCCGCGAAGATATGCCGCCCGAGTTCCTGAGTGGCACTGAGGATCTCCGACGCGCGCGCGACTTTTCCGTTGTCGAGTTCCTGCAGCGCGGTCGACGCGGCGGGATAGATCGCCGCGAAGATGCCGAGCAGGGCATCCGAATGGCCTTGTGCATCACCGATGATCAACTCGGGATAGTTGAAATCGTCGCCCGTATACAGCCGTACCTTGTCGGGCAATGCGCGTCGCAGTGCGACCTCGTGCGCCGCGTCGAGCAGTGAGACCTTGACCCCGTCGACCTTCGATCTGTTGTTCTCGATGAGCGTGCGGAATGTCCCGGTGGCGGTCTCGATATCGGCGCTGCCCCAATAGCCTTGCAGCGCAGGGTCGAACATGGTGCCGAGCCAGTGCAGGATCACCGGTCGATCGACACCGGCGAGCAACTTCTCGTAGACGTGCATATAGTCGGCGGCCGAGTGCGCGACCCGCACGAGTGCGCGCGAGGCCATCAGGATCACCTGTGCTCCGGCCTCGGTCACCACGTCGATCTGCTCGCGATACGCATCGATGATCCTGGCGAGTCCGGCCGATCCGGAGGGGAGTCCGGCGAGGTCGAGTTGATCGGTTCCGGCCCCGCAGGCGAGCCTGCCACCGACCGATGCCGCCTCGGCGCCGGATCGCCGGATCAATTCCGCGCTCGCCTGCCAGTCGAGGCCCATTCCGCGCTGTGCGGTGTCCATGGCATCGGCGACACCGAGCCCGTAGGACCACAATTCGTGTCGGTATGCCAGGGTCGCGTCCCAGTCGACTGCCGCGGGCGCACCCGGCGTGTTGTCCGCCGACGCTCGCGGAATCACGTGTGCGGCAGCGAAAGCTACGCGTGAGGTGATCGGCCGTGTCGGTCGCGTCCACGCGCCGGGGGTACCGAGGATGTACGGTTCGAGTCGGCCATCGACGGGCAGCATGACCGACAGGCCGGTGGATGTCGCGGTCACAGCGTGACCTCCGGAATCTCGATCCGACGGCCCTCGGCGGAGCTGCGCAGTCCGAGTTCGGCCAGTTGAACACCGCGCGCGGCGGAGAGCAGCCCGTAGCGGTGCGGCCGTTCGTTCACCACGTCGGTGAGGAACTCCTCCCACTGCAACTTGAATCCGTTGTCCAAATCCGCGTTCGCGGGCACTTCCAGCCATTGATCGCGGAACGGCTCGGTGACCGGGAGATCCGGATTCCAGACCGGCTTGGGCGTATGCGCGCGTTGCTGCGCGACGCATTTGCGCAGTCCGGCGACGGCGGAGCCGTGCGTTCCGTCGATCTGGAACTCGACGAGCTCATCGCGGTACACGCGCACTGCCCATGACGAGTTGATCTGCGCGACAACCCCGTTCTCCATCTCGAAGATCCCGTAGGCGGCATCGTCGGCGGTTGCCGGGTATGGCTTGCCCTGTTCGTCCCATCGGGTCGGGATATGAGTCGTTGCCTTCGCGGTGACCGTTTCGACCTTGCCGAGCAGCCCCTCGAGCACGTAGTTCCAGTGACAGAACATGTCCACCACGATGCCGCCGCCGTCCTCGGCCCGATAGTTCCAGCTGGGTCGCTGCGCGGGTTGGCTGTCGCCTTCGAATACCCAGTAACCGAATTCACCACGCAGCGAAAGGATCCGGCCGAAGAAGCCTTCGTCGACGAGCCTGCGCAACTTCACGAGGCCGGGCAGATAGAGCTTGTCGTGCACGACGCCCGCGGTGACGCCGGAGTTCGCGGCCACCCTGGCGAGTTCGACGGCCTCGGCCAGCGTTTCGGCGGTCGGCTTCTCGGTGAAGACGTGCTTGCCCGCCTTCATCGCAGCGGCGAGTGCCTCGGCGCGCCGTGAGGTGACCTGCGCATCGAAGTAGATATCGATCGACGGGTCGGCGATGACGGCGGCGGCATCGGTGCTCCATTCGGCGATGTCGTGCTGTGCGGCGAGTTCGGCGAGTTTGGCGGGATTGCGGCCCACCAGGATCGGCTCCACCTGGACGCGGGTGCCGTCCTGAAGTAGCAGCCCACCGGCGTCGCGGATCGGCAGGATCGATCGCATCAGGTGCTGGCGGTAGCCCATGCGACCGGTGACCCCGTTCATGGCGATGCGGAGCGTGCGCGGGGGAGTGGAATCGGGCATTGGTATGTGCCTCTTCTGATTTGCGTGGCTGACGACCGCAGAATGGGTCGTGGACGGTGCGGATGGACCCGCACAGGTCGAGTGGACAAGTCAGCGTCGGAATGCGCTTTCCAAGCTATGCTAGTCCCGATGTCCGGTCAACCCCCACGCGTAGAGAACGAGGCACGAGGCCATGGCGGCTGTGAGATTGCAAGACGTCGCGATCCGGGCGGGCGTCTCCCAGGCGACCGCGTCCCGCGTTCTCAACGGATCGTCGCGGGTCCCGGGCGAAGGCGTCGCCGACCGAGTTCGCGCAGCCGCCGCCGAATTGGGCTATGTGGCAAATGCTCAGGCCCAGGCACTGGCGCGGTCTTCGACCGGGCTCATCGGACTCATCGTGCACGATATCGCCGACCCCTACTTCTCCTCGATCGCGCAGGGCGTCCAGGCGGCGGCGCGCAGGGCGGGCAAACTCGTACTGCTGGCCAGTACGCAACGCGATTTCGATATCGAACGCGAATCCGTGAGCACCTTCATCTCCCACCGCGCCGACGCGATCATCCTGGCGGGCTCACGCCAGAGCGGGGATCTCGACCGCGACCTCGAGAAGGAATGCGCGCGGTATCTGGACAACGGCGGCACGGTGGTCGTGATCGGACAGCCGCTGTCCTTCGGTGCTGCCGTAGAGCCCGAAAACTACGCGGCATCAGCGCAATTGGCGCATGCCCTACTCGGGCAGGGCCACCGCGATTTCGCCGTGATCGGGGGGCCGGGCAATATCAGGACCGCCGTCGACCGGCGCAACGGCTTCGTTGAAGCTCTCGCGACGCACGGCGTGACACCGCTGGTGGAGATCGCGGGGGACTTCTCCCGTGACGGTGGCTTCAGTGCCGCCCGTCGGCTTTCCGCTGCGTTGGATCTGCATCCCGGACAGGTCGACAACGTCCCGCCCTGCGTATTCGCAGTCACCGATGTGATGGCGATCGGGGCGATCGCGGCCTGGCGTCAGCTCGGCCTCGCGGTTCCCGACGACGTCTGTATCGCCGGGTTCGACGATATCCCGACGCTGCGTGACCATGTGCCGGGTCTTTCGACGGTAGCGCTGTCGCTGGTCGATATCGGCGAGCGCGCCGTGCGGCTGGCGCTCGACGACTCGGCCACGGAATCGCGCGCCCACGAATTCGTTCCCGGGCGCGTGATCCTGCGTGACAGCAGCGTATTGCGACGCGTCTGACCTGTGACAATTCCGAACCCTTGACACTGTGGGTCCGATCACACTAGCCTCGACCGCAGCTTCGGAAAGCGCATTCCCAGCGGGTGCAGTTCGAACCCCGCTCCACTACTAGCTTTAGGACTCCAGATGGCGGTAGTCACGTCCGTCGAGGTCAGTTCCTCCGCACCGAAAGCGACCCAACCCGTTCGCACCCGGCGCCGGAAGCTCCCATCCCTCTCCACCATGTGGTCGACCATATGGCGGCCGCTCGCACTGGTGGCGGTGCTGGTCGTCGCATGGTGGGCCGTCACGAAGTTCGAGCTCGTCGAGCCGTACATCCTGCCGTCACCGGCGGATACCTGGCGAACCGCTGCCGACAATTCGACGTACCTGCTCCGGCACAGTTGGGTCACCACCTACGAAACGGTGGTCGGCTTCATCATCGCCGCGCTGATCGGCGAAGCCGTCGCACTGGTGATGATCTACTCACGCGGTATCGAGCGAACGATGTACCCACTCATCCTTTTCGCGCAGGTCATCCCGAAAATCGCGATCGCACCGCTGTTCATCGTTTGGCTCGGATTCGGCACCAGCCCCAAGATCCTCGTCGCCGTACTGATGGCATTCTTCCCGATCGTCATCTCCGGTATGGCCGGGCTGCGCTCTGTGGATCCCGAGATCCTCGAACTCACCTCCACCATGGGCGCGAGCAATTGGAAGACGTTCGTGAAGGTGCGGTTTCCCGCATCGCTGCCACAGTTGATGTCCGGCCTCAAGATCGCCGCCACCCTCGCGGTCACCGGCGCCGTCGTCGGCGAATTCGTCGGTGCCAATGAAGGTCTCGGCTATGTGATCCTGCAAGCCAACGGAAACATCGATACGGCAATGCTGTTCGCCGCCCTGATCATCATGTCCATGCTGGGCATCATCCTGTTCGCGATCATCGAAATCGCCGAGCGGTTCCTCATTCCATGGCACGCCTCCCGTCGATCCACGGCCTCGGTCGTCGGCGGGGCATGAGCATGTCGAACGCACCGTATTCGCGCCACAGCTGGAGAACTCGCATGAAATTCGGAACTCGCACATTCACGATGATCGGCGCCGCCGCGGTGGCATCGGTCCTGGTATTGACCGGCTGCGGGGGCGGGGGCGCCGACAAGAAGGATCCCGGCACCGACGGGAAGACCACCGCAGTGTCACTGATGCTCAACTGGTACCCCTACGGCGAGCACGCGCCGTTCTATTACGGTGTGCAAGAGGGCATTTTCGCCAAGCACGGCATCGACCTGAAGATCTCGGCCGGGCAGGGCTCGACCAAGACCGCGCAGGCCGCCGGTTCGAAGAAGACCGACTTCGGTTGGGCCGATACACCGGCCGTCCTCAGCAATATCGACAAGGGCGTCAAAATCAAGAGCGTCGGCGTCTTCCTCCAGACCACGCCCTCGGCAGTGCAGGTATTCGCCGATTCGAATATCCGGACACCAGCCGATCTCGCGGGCAAGACGATTGCCGTCTCCGCGGGTGACGCACCGACCACGACCTTCCCCGTCTATCTCGCCAAGGCGGGCGTGCCGGCGGATCAGGTAACCCAGCAGAGCCTCGACTCGGCGGGCAAGATGTCGGCGATGCTCTCGGGCCGCGTCGACGGGCTGATCGGCTTCGCGCACGATCAAGGCCCCACTATCGCGAACAAGAGCGGCAAGGAAGTCCGCTACCTGCGGTATTCGGATCAGGGCCTGAACTTCTTCAGTAATGGGCTGATCGCCAACCAAGCCACCATCGAATCCTCGCCCAAGTTGATACAGGCCATGCTGGATGCCACGAGTGAGGCGTTCGCCGCCGCGGTCGCGAAGCCAGAGGCAGCGGTCGCCGCGATGGAAGGCAAAGATCCGCAACTGCCGCCGCAGCAGGTGCTGCTCCAGCAGTGGCAGCAGACGATTCCCCTGCTCAGCACGCCGGAAACCGCGGGTAAGGCGCCGGGAACCAATTCCGAAGCGAACTGGCGCGCCACCATTGATGTCCTCAGCAGCGCGGGGCTCCTAGACAAAGCCGAGGAGCCGGCCAAGTACTGGGCCTCGCAATTCACGCCGACCAGCAAGCCGTGAGTGGAGCAGCTGACAATATGAGTACACCGACCAAGACCATCGCCCGTACCGATACCGCGGTCGCGGTAGACAATCTGACCGTGCGGTTCTCGTCCAAACGGGGTGAGGTCACCGCACTGCAAGACGTCGGATTGCAGGTCAGCAGAGGCGAATTCGTCTCGATCGTCGGTCCGTCCGGCTGCGGCAAGTCGACGTTGCTGAAAGTAGTCGCCGGCCTTACCGACCCGAGCGGGGGAAGCGTCGAACTCGGCGGCGTCCCCGTGCGTGGGCCGCAGCGCAATATCGGCTATGTATTCCAGCGCGCCGCGCTGCTGGAATGGCGGACCGTTCGCAAGAACATTCTGCTGCAAGCCGAGATGCGCGGCATGAACAAGCGGGCCGCCGCGGCCGAATGCGCACGACTCATCGAGATGACCGGGCTCAGCGGATTCGAGAACGCACTTCCGCACGAACTGTCCGGCGGTATGCAGCAGCGGGTTTCGCTGTGCCGGGCGCTGCTGCACGAACCGGAAGTGCTGCTGATGGACGAGCCGTTCGGCGCACTCGACGCGCTCACCAGAGAACGGATGAACGTCGAGCTGCATCGGATCTGGCGGGAGACCGGCACGACGGTACTACTGGTCACCCATTCGGTGGCCGAGGCCGTATATCTCGCCAACCGGGTGGTAGTGATGAGCCCGAGGCCGGGCAGGATCATCGAATTGCTCGACGTCGACTTGCCCGCGCACCGGGACTACGCCACGACAATGGAGACACCGGAATTCATCACGGTCGCCAACCACGTCCGGGACCTACTCGGGTCGGTGGCTCACGCGGACTGATATTCGGTCCCCGCCGTCGAGCCGACTCATCGATAAGGAAGTCAACCGCGTGAGGGTTCTGGTCGCCCCGGACAAGTTCAAAGGAAGCCTTTCCGCGTCCGAAGTGGCCGACCGGCTGGCGGAGGGCCTGGCGTCAGCGGGGATCGACAGTTATCGGATGCCGCTGGCCGACGGCGGCGACGGCAGTGTGGACGCCGCGGTAGCAGCAGGCTTCGCTCCGCATTCGGTGACGGTGGCTGGGGCGGCGGGGACCCCGAGATACGGGGGAATCGCCGTCGGCGACGGCACCGCTGTGGTTGAGGTCGCCAACACCTGCGGCCTCGACACGCTTCCGAACGGCCGCCCGCTGCCGCTCGACGCGAGCAGTCTCGGAATGGGGCAAGCCATCTCGCAGACGTTGCGATATCGGCCGCGCCGGCTTGTCCTCTCCCTCGGTGGCAGCGCCAGCACCGACGGCGGGATGGGACTGCTCGTAGCGCTCGGCTTCATCTTCGCCGACGCGACGGGTAGACAACTGCGAGCATGCGGACGGAGTCTGGGCCGAGTCCACACCGTCGACGCATCCCGAGCGGCGAAGCTGACCGGGATCGAGATCGTGGTCGCCGGTGACGTCACCAATCCCTTGCTCGGACCGAACGGTGCAGCAGCGGTGTACGGGCCGCAGAAGGGGGCCTCCGAAGCCGAGGTGCGATTTCTCGACGCCGGTCTGAACAACCTCGTCCAAGCGTTCGCCCGCAGCGGCTATCCGGACGCGATGGCGGTCGCGGCGACAGCCGGAGCGGGCAGCGCGGGCGGAATCGGCTTCGCGGCGTTACTGCTCGGTGGCACGATCGTGTCGGGCGCCGAGTTCTTTCTCGACTTGTTCGAGTTCGATCGGCACCTGCCCGGATATGACCTGGTGGTCACGGGGGAGGGGAGTATCGATGAGCAGACCGCCAACGGCAAACTGCCCATGGTCCTGGCCCGCCGCGCCCACCCCGTCCCGGTTGTCGCCGTCGCCGGTCGGAGCACGTTGTCCCGAGACCAATGGGGTCCAGCGGGATTCACAGATATTTACGCACTCGGCGACTACACCGATAGGGATACCGCCGCTGACCCCGAACTGACCCGGCGACTGCTGACTCGGATCGGCGAGCAGATCGGAGTCTCGGGTGGGTATGCCGTGTCGGCGGGGTGCGGGTCGGGCAACTGCACAAGGTCATAGTCGTCGACCTCACTGCAACGGCACCAGGGTCGGTCGTCGCCGACGTCGACTTTCAGGAGTCCGTGCGCCCGGATTTCGATGGAATCGACCATGGCGGTTCCTGCCTCTCCTGCTCTGTTGCCGATGACAGCCCCTGAAGGTGTTGTCCCGTTCCTCGACGCGCTGATCGCACCGTTAAAGCTGGGAATTCTTGCGTTAAGTCAGCCTCTCGCTGGCTGCAAACGCAAAGTTTTGTGGCGTTAATTAGGCGCAAGCCGTTGACAAGGTGACGCGCGTAGCCGAAGCTACTTTAACGCAAGTTTTCCTTGCGTTAATTTTGGGCTCGTCCGTGCGATGCCTACAGGACGCGGGCGAGCAAGTACGCGAAGGGAATTGGTCAATGCTGACCAGGAGAAGCCTCATCATCCGCACCGCCGGGGCGACAGTCGTCGCCACCGCGACCGCGGCCTATGTCGGCACCGGGACCGCATTCGCGTCCCCCGTTGCGCCGACGTCGGGAGCCGGGCTACGCACTTTCATCGATGGAGCTGCCATCGACCAAGCCAGGGTCGTCGAATGGGAACGGCGGCGGCTGTCGGTAGCCGCGGCGCGGCTGCGCAAGGACTACGTCGGCCTGCTGACCGGTGAGCTCGACTCACTGCTCACCCGCTTCGCGGTCCACGTCGACGACATCCCCGCCGCACGAGCGGCGATGGCGCGGGCTCGTGTGCTGATCGGCCCCGACGGGTTGCGTGAGCTGCTCGCCGGCGAGCTTGTCGCCTCCGAGGCCGCCACCCGCGCCACGCTCGCGGCCTCAGGGGGACGCTGGGTGCTGGCGACCGTCGAGATCGCCAGCGATCGCGGTAGTGCGCAGGGTTTCGTCGACACGTTCGACCGGGCGCGGGTGAACAACGACCTGGCGTTCTGGACCGACGCATGCCCGGACCACTACATCATCGCGACCCAGCCCGACGGGCTGCAGGAGGTCATAGAGGTGACCGGCGGAGCCGTGCTCGCCAGTCGGTTCCTCGTCAACTACGCCGTCCCGTCGAAGGTAGTGGTCCCAGCGGATCCGGCCTATCCGCTCTCGCTCGCCGGTGCCGCCGTCCTCTCCGACGGTGAGGTCATCGGCGGGGTCTGCCATCAGTTCCGTGACGAACCCGGTGGTGGGTTCCGCAGTCAGCTCAAAGTCGCGTTCCCCGCGGCGGTACCCGGCTTGTATGTCAGCGAGCACAAATGGCATCTCGCGACCGAATTCGGCAACTGGATCGCGGCGTACCTGCGTTGATCCGGCCGACTCACCGCGCTGCCGGTCGGCGAAGTCTGCGCATTCGGCACGCGGCAACGCTGTCGAGTAGAACAGGGCCATGAACCAGAGCGAACGCGATCCCGAGAACGAGCAAGCGGTGACGCCCCCGGTTCCGCGCAAGCGGACCGGAGGTCGCTCTGCCCGCGTGCGCGACGCCGTGCTCGCCGCGACCCTGGACCAGGTTGCCGAACACGGCATCGAGGGATTGACCATCGGCGATGTCGCGGCCCGTGCTGGTGTCGCGGAGACGACCATTTACCGGCGCTGGGGCACCCGCACCGCACTTGTCGCCGAGGCCGTCACCGAGCTCGCCGCAGTCGCCAACCCCGCCCCGGACACCGGCGCCTTGCGAGCCGACCTGCAACTGCTCGCCGAGCAGATCTCCCAGCTGATCTCGCGTCCTGGCGTCGCGCGGCTGGTCGGCACGACCATCGCCCTCTCGGTCGACCCGGAGGTCGCCGCGGCGCGCCACCGCTTCTGGAACGATCGATTCGAGCGAACCTCTCAGGTCATCGACAGAGCTGTCGAGCGCGGTGAACTACCCGAGGGCACGAACCCTCGTGAGGTCATCGAAACCCTGTCCGCGCCACTGTATTTCCGGTTGCTGGTCGGAGACGAGGCGATCGACGACGCGTTCATTGCGCGCTGTGTCGACAACACTCTCACTCTCCACGGCAATTGCCGATTGAATCATTGATTGAAATACCGATTGAAACATGTTTCACTTCTGGACATGGTTGATGAGGGCACGCCAGGGACGCGGCAGCGACTGCTGGCCGCGGCCGAATCATTGCTGCTGACCGAGCCGTACGACGAGGTCTCGGTACGCGGCATCTGTGCCGCGGCGGGCGCGAACGCGGCCGCGGTGCACTACCACTTCGGATCGAAGGAAGCCCTGGTCGGTGCGCTGATCGAAGATCGAATGGGACCGCTGTGGGCGGACGGACTGGCCCGTGCGACCACAGGGCCGGATGCGCTGCCCGTCGTGGTCGACACGATCCTCGCGCCGTTCGTTCAGCTCGCCGGAGATCCGTTGGGCCGCTTGCATCTTCGGCTATTAGCGCGGTTCGTGCTCGGACGGCATCGCACAGCGTGGCAGGGACCCTGGTTTCGGATGGGCACCTGGGCCGCGCTGCTGCCGGAACTGGGCGCGCAGGAGAGCCGCAGGCGGTGGATGCTCGCCTTCGATCTGATCATCATGCGTTTCGGCAGCCCCGAAATAGACGAACACGGAATGGCGCAGCCGGACCTGGAGACACTGCGAGATTTTGTGGTGGCCGGTCTGACCGCGCCGACGGGAGAGTTGACATGAACGACATCTTCACACCGGCCAAGCTGGGGCCGATCACCTTGCGCAACAGGGTGATCAAGGCCGCGACCTTCGAGGGGCGCACGCCCGACGCCCTGGTGACCGATGAACTGATCGACTTCCATCGAGAGGTGGCCGCCGGTGGCGTCGGCATGACCACCGTCGCGTACTGCGCGGTCGCGCCCGGCGGTCGCACCGATCGGCATCAGATCTGGATGCGCCCGGAAGCCGTTGCCGGACTGCGGAAGCTGACCGACGTGGTGCATGCCGAGGGTGCTGCCGCCAGCGCGCAGATCGGGCATGCCGGACCGGTGGCCAATGCCGCCTCCAATCGGGTACCGGCGCTCGCGCCGAGCCGGATGTTCAGCCCGCTGAGTATGAAGTTCATGAAAAGTCCCAGTGTGTCCGAGATAGCCGAACTCGTTGCCGCGCACGCGAATGCCGCACGCTTGGCCGAACAGTCCGGATTCGACGCGGTGGAGATCCACTTCGGCCATAACTATCTGGTCAGCTCGTTCCTGAGCCCACTGCTGAACCGGCGCAAGGACGGCTACGGCGGAATCTTGCGTAACCGGGCTCGACTGGCGCGTGAAATCGCTTGTGCGGTAAAAGATGTCGTGGGCGATCGGCTTGCGATCATCGCCAAGCTCAATATGGAGGACGGTAGGCGCGGTGGCCTCACCGTTCCGGAATCACTCCAGGTGGCAGCCTGGCTCGAGGCCGACGGCGCACTCGACGCCCTCGAATTGACCGCCGGCAGTTCACTGCTCAACCCTATGCTGCTGTTCCACGGCGCCGCGCCGCGCCGCGCCTTCGCGAAAGTCTTGCCCGGCCCAGCCCGGCTTGGCTTCCGGCTGGTCGGGCGTGCCTTTCTCAAGGAGTACCCCTACCAGGAGGCGTACCTGCTGGAACGGGCCCGCCAGTTCCGTCGCGAACTCTCCATGCCGCTGATCCTGCTAGGCGGCATCACCAATCTCGACACCATGCGGCTCGCCAGAACCGAGGGCTTCGAATTCGTCGCCATGGCCCGGGCATTGTTGCGCGAACCGAATCTGCTGCACCGCATCCAGGCCGATGACTCCACGCGATCGGCGTGCGTGCACTGCAACGAGTGCATGCCCACCATCTACACGGGCACGCACTGCGTGTATCGCCCCAACCTTTCGCATGAGCCGATCCAGCTGACGCTCGGCTGAACACCCGACGGAGAACACGCGTCATGAGTGAACAGCTGCCGCGAGCCCGCCATCTCGAGCCCACTATGCAGCGGATAACCGGGAGATCGTGCATACAGATCGAGGGAAGAGTCTTCGTCGTCACCGGAGCCGGAAACGGCATCGGACGATGCGTCGCATTGGAGCTGATCGCCCGCGGAGCGGTCGTGGTCGGCGCTGATCGTGATGAGCGGGCACTCGCCGCCACCGCCGCACTGGTCACGGACCGTGAGCGCTTCACCGCCCACCCGATCGATATCTGCGACCGAGTCGCCGTGGCCGCGTTCCCCGGCAGCGTGATCGCCTCTCACGGACAAGTCGACGGTTTGTTCAACATCGCGGGAATCGCTCAGGAACTCCGAGCCGTCGCAGACCTCAGCGACGCTCGGATCGAGACGCTGATGCGGGTGAACTTCTTCGGCGCGGTGTGGATGTCGCGGGCTTTCCTCCCGCACCTGCTGCAACGCCCCCGAGGCATCATCATGAACACCTCGAGTCTGTCGGCGATCGTTCCGGTGCCCGGTTCAGCGGTGTACGGCGCGTCCAAGGCCGCGCTCGCCCTGTTCAGCTACGGCCTGGCACAGGATCTGCGCGGCCGCTCGAATGTCACGGTGACCACGGTGCTTCCAGGTTCGGTCTGGACCGACCTGGTGCGCAAGGTCGCCCAGCAAATGGGTGCGCCCGAGAAGCTCGCCAGGGGATTCTCGGCCGAGCCCGAGCAGGTGGCCCGCCGCATAGTCGATGCGACCGCGAAGGGTAGGGGGCGTGTCGTGATCGGCAAGGACGCCCACGTCTACGACACCGTCCGACGGGTCAGCACCCGACTGGCCGATCGGCTGTCCTACATACAGGTCGGTCACGGTGTCTACCCCAAGGGCACCCGCCCCCGGTAAGAAGCTGTTTGCGAACCTCGGCCCGGCGCGAATCGGGGGTCTGCTCGTTCGCCGTGTCGATCACTGGCTGCGCCGGTGAATCCTGATGCCTCCAGTCACACACGGACTATGGCGTCGCGCGGTGAGCCCGAGATCTGTTGATATCAGCTCGAGAACTCCACCGATGATCTCGGGTCCCACCGATGATTTTTCGTGCCGGGCGGTGTCTGTATCTCTGGGAGGTATGACATGACCGGAATATTGGATGCGGCCGAACTGCGGCAGGTCTGCCTGGACGCCGGAGCCGACGACGTCGGCTTCGTGGCGCTGGACACACCTGGCCTGGAGGGGGAGGTCGACTATGTCCGCGAAGCGCTTCCGAGCACCCGCTCGCTGATCGCGGTGTGTGTGCGGCTGGCGCGGGACAACTTTCGCAGCCGGGCGGCCAGCATGGTCAATACCGAGATCGACACCGCGATACCGGTGCTCGATCGGATCGGCCACAAGGTCAGTATCGCGTTGCAGGACCGTGGATTTCGTGCCATGTACCCGTCGGTGACGTTTCCCGTCGAAGCGCACCGACTGCCGAGTCGCGGCTGGACGGTGTCACACAAGCCGGTGGCTGTGGCTGCGGGGTTGGGCCACATGGGAATTCATCGCTGCGTGATCCATCCGAAGTTCGGCAGCTTCATCGGGCTCGGCACGGTGCTGACCGACGCGCGGATCGCACCGTATTCGCGGCCGCTGGACTGGAATCCGTGCCTGGGCTGCAATCTGTGCGTCGCCGCGTGCCCAGTGGGCGCGATACACACCGACGGCAGTTTCGACTTCAACAGTTGCTATACCCACACCTACAACCAGTTCGTGAACAACTTCGCCGACTGGGTCGAAACCATGGCCGACAGCACCGACGCCGACGATTACGGCCAGCGCATGAGCCCGGGCGAAACCACCATGCAGTCACGCCGCCAGTATCGTTCCGGATACTGCGTCGCGGTGTGCCCGGCCGGTGAGGACGTGATCGGGCCGTATCTGGCCGACCGCAAGGGCCACCTGCAGCTGGTGCTGCGCCCGGTACAGCGCAAACCCGAGAACGCCTACGTCAGCGCCGGATCGAACGCGGAAGCCAACGTGCGCAAGATGTACAAGCAGAAGTCGGTGCGCTACGTGGATACCGGGATCATGCCGCCCGATGACATCGACGCGGCGCCGGAGCCGAAATGAACGACGCCGAGCGGTTATGGAATCCGCTGCACGTCCCGATCGAGCGGGGCTCGCGCGAGCGCCCGCATCCGACGGTCGCAGCCGCGCGGGCCCGAGCCGAGCAGGGGCCCGCCGGTGAGCCCGCGGACCTCGACGCCGACTGGCTGCGCGAGATATGCCTGGCCGCGGGCGTCGACGATGTCGGATTCACGGCACTGGCAACGCCCGGCCTCGAGGGCGAACGTGACTATGTCCTCGAGGCACTGCCCGGCACCTGCACCCTGATCGGGTTCTGCCTGCGAACCAGTCGCGACAACCTACAGAGCAGATCGACAAGCGCCGCCAACCGCGATGTCGCCACCACCCAGGAGTTGGCGCACGAAGCCGCCCGGCACATCTGCCTGGAACTGCAGCGCCGCGGCGTGCGTGCGTTGTATCCGGCATCCGGATTCCCGGCCGAGATCCACCGATTCCCCAACCGGAGCTGGGTGGTCTCGCACAAGCTGGTGGCGGTGGCCGCAGGGCTGGGACAGATGGGGTTGCACCGCAACGTCATTCACCCGAAATTCGGGACCTTCATCGTGCTCGGCACGATTCTGATCGACCGGCCGGTCTCCCGGTACTCGCAACCGGTCCTGTCGAATCCGTGCATCGACTGCGGGTTGTGCGTGAGCACCTGCCCCGTCGGCGCGATCCATGCCAACGGGGGATTCGACTTCGACGCCTGCTACACGCACAACAATCATCACGAGCTGTCCAACTTCGCGGGCTGGGTCGAGGAGGTGGTGGACAGCGCGGACGCGGCCGACTATCGGCGGCGGGTAACACCAAGCGAGACCTTGTCCGTGTGGCAGAGTCTGTCGTTCCAACCACAGTTTCGCGCCGGATACTGTGTCGCGGTGTGCCCGGCCGGTACCGACGTGCTCGGCAACTTCCTCAACGACCCGGACGGTCACGCTCGCGACGTGGTGGCGCCCCTGATGCGGAAACCGGAGTACGTCTACGTCGACACCGGCTCGGCCGCCGAGGCACACGTCCAGTCCAGGTTTCCGCACAAGACGGTTCGCCATCCCCGCCGGGTGACGGTGCCGGAACCCGAGATCGATCCGGTGCCAGAGCGTCATGACCAGTGACGGCGACCTGCGGCGGGATCTGCCGATCTTCGAGATCTATGCCGGCGGGGGCGACGCGCGGCTCGAGATTCATCCCTGGTTCTTCGTCGCCGGACGGCAGTATCTGGGCATGACCCGGGTACTGCCGCCGGGAACCGGACGCGCGCCGGCGCACGTCCACACCGGCGTCCTCCAGCGTTCGTTCCTGCTCGCCGGCACGCAGGCCCACTATCGGAAAGGCTGGCGTACCCGCACGCTGTCGCCCGGCGACGACATGATCATCGAACCCGGTGTGCCCCACACCGATCCGTACAACGACACCGACGCGCCCATCGTCGTCCGCAGCCTCTACACGCCGGGACCAGTGTGGTTACTATCGTTCGCCAGAACCCTCGGGCAGGCGCTGCGGGACGGAAAGGTGAACTCGCAGCAGGAACTTCACCTGCCGCATCTGCTGATGATGCTGGGGACACCGGGTTCGGTGACATTCGCGGCGGGAATTCCGCTCGGTGTGCAGCGGCGGATCCTACTGCCCGCTGCCACCCGTTTCGCAAAGCGCCGAGGTCATGCCCCGGCAGCGGGATTACGCACCCACATCTTCCGTTGAACTGCGGTTGTCGTGGCGCGGTTCGGCCGCGAGTGCCGTCGAATAAGCCGTCCGCCAGCACATGCGAACTCGCCGACGTCCACGCCGACACCGACCGGGCCCGCCTCCAGGTCCACACCGTTGTGAAGCATCTCCGGCGCCGTTGCCGGGCAGCGAGAGTGTCGAACACTCGTACCTGGAGACGGACCCAGCTCGGTTCAGGTGACTAAACCGTCACCTTGAATACACGGAGGTAGGTGGCGAATTGGTTCAATGTTTGATCGTTGCTCTAATCGGTCAGCGACTGACCACCGAGCATGACCCGACATCCCGTTGGCTCGGCTGGCTACGCCGTCGGACATCAGGCGAAGCCTTTGCCGTCCTTCGGGCTTACGGCGCGGTCGGAGCTGGTTCGTCGGCCGGGTAGTAGATTTCACGGCGCAAGCGTTCCAAGTCCGGCGCTGTGGAAGCGGACGGTTGCGTGTATCGATCGTTCTCATGCGCCCGGAGTCCCGCGTTCGTCATTTTCTCGTACATATCCGCGTACTCCTTCCACTGGCCCGACAGGCCGGGAAGCACGCGCAGCAGCACGGGGACGTAGTGGATCACCGTCTCGAGCTGGGCGCGATACTCGACCGCCTGGCGCTGTACCTGCTCGATGGCTTCGCTGCGGGTGCAGCCGGTTTCGTGACGGACTGCCCTGACGAGGTTGTAGGGATCCTGGTCGGCCTCGTCCCGATCCAACCCCGCCAGGTCGTTCTCCACGAAGCCCACGAAGAACAGCAGTTCCTCGAGACGGCGGATCACGGGGTGGTTGCGCAGCTTCGACGGCAGTTCCCGGTCTTGGTACACCTCCATGCAGGCAAGCGCGGTTTCGAACCCGCTGGTCGACCTCCGCAGCGGCCAGTATTCGGCCGTGGAGGGGATGTAGCCGTTGATGCGATGGTGGGCTTCGCGTTCGGCGGCTTCGAACCAGTCCTCGATGCCGTCGAGGAACCGCTTCTGCCATCGGGTGCTGCGGCCCTCGCGCAGGCGCGGCCACACACTCGCCCACGCCGTCGGGATCGCACCGGGCCGCCACGGTTTCTCCGGGTCCTGGCGGAGCATTGCCACCATGCCCCGCCTCAGCGCGGTGATTTTTTCGGGGTCGGTCAGCTGCGGATCGTCGAACAGGTCGTCCCATACAAGGGACAGCGTGAACATGCTGGCGAGGGTCTGTGAACGGTCCGGGTCCACTGCTGGGACCAAGGTTTGTGCCGGGATCCGGATCGCTCCTGTCCACCGGTGGTAGTCGGCCTCGGCAGGGGTTAGGGCGAGGCCGGTATCCAGCATCCAGCTCCTCAACCACGACATGGCCTGGGGCGTGAGCGCGTTACCGCGGGTCTGGGGTGGCAGTGTCGCCTGCGGGGGGACCACCGGCAGCGGAGTTCGTCGGTCGAGGATGGACCGGGCGTAGGCGGTCATTGCGTGGCGGGCGGACGCATCGACGGGCACAGCGGCGAGCTGACCGGCGGCCTGGTCGATGAATTCCTCGGCCATCGCCAGTGCTTCGTCGACGGCACCGGAAGCGACGACAAGCTCGCTGGCACGTGCGGCTTGCTCACGCGTCATTGCTCTGCGCAGCAGACGGGCAAGGCTTTGGTCGCGGGCGGCCGCGCGGATTACGGGAAGTGTGTAGATACCCTCGGGCAGATCCGCGTTGACCGGCTTGCCCATTTCCTCGGCGGTCGAGGTCAAATCGAGAATGTCGTCATACAACTGGTAGGCCAACCCGAACTGGCGACCGAACTCCGCCAACGCCTCTTCCTGTTCCTCGGAGCGGCCGGCCTGCATCGCGCCCACCCGGCATGCCAACGACAGCACCGCCGCCGTTTTGCCGTCGATCGCCTCCAGGTAGGACTGCTCACTGCGAGAGACCACATACAGGTCGGCGGCCTCGATCACCATGCCCGCGACCATCTGCGCACCCGCGCTCGCCCCCGCGAGCCCCTCACGCTGACCGAGTTCGATCAGCATGCGCATGCCCTCGGTCGTCACCGAGTCTCCACCCAGTACGGCCATGTGCGATCCCCACACCGCGTTGGTGCTGGGTCGGCCTCGACGTTGGTCCGCGTGATCGATGACGTCGTCGTGATACAGCGAACCCAGATGCAGAAACTCCACCGCGGCAGCAGCTTGCACCGCCCGATCATCAGCCGGGGTCGTGGGATCGGTGAGCAGGTAGTACGACAGCAACGTCAACGTGGGGCGCACCAGGCGGCGAGAAGTGTTCGGCCCTTCGTCTGTGAGTGCGGCCAGCTCTGGCCGGCTCTCGAATTGCACGGGGCCGAGAACGTCACGGACGCGGTCGAGGTCCGCATCCAGATGTGGGAAGACAGCCGAATCGATTTCACGTGGCACGCGGGTACTCCTGACTGGTTACAGCGGTCATCTACGACACCGCCGTTCAATGGTGATTCGCTACGCCATCACGCGGAAGATGTTGGTATCAGCCAATTTTGACGCCTTCCCAACTCGAGTGATACCGGCTTCGTTTCGATCGCGGGCAGGTCTGCCTCGTCGTCAACGCCGGGTCGGGTATCGGGATCCATGGTGGCGTCGGTGTCGAGGGTCGCTGTTGCGGTGGCGCTTTCGATGCCGGACATACTCGAATGCAAGGTGTTATCCACGCGACCCACCGTGTGGTGGGTCGCGCGGACACATTTTCTTCAATGCTTCGCTGACCGTGCCGATCGCGTCGAGGCGGAAAGGCGAGGTCCGGGGAGGCGGCTCCACTTCGTGGGTCGAAGAGACGAGCGGGTGCACAGGTGGAAAGCGACCAGCCCGAGCAGGGCACTCACAGTGAGCCAGCCCAATTGCATCGCGAAACCCGTGAAGGGAGTGGTGTCCGAGAATCCGGCGGCCGTGGCGGCCTGCATTGCCCCATAAGAGGGCAACCAGCGCACGAAATCGCTGTCCGCCCCGGCGCTGGCGATGGGGTTCTGCACAGCCATGTCCACGCAGGCGAGCATCGCGAGGGCGAACATCCCCTCCACCTCACGGCGCAGCACCGCACCAAGGGCGACACCCAGCCCCCCGTAGGTCATCGCCGCACAGCACAGCGCCGCAGCAAGCAGGACGGGCTGCCGAGGCGACCAATAGCAGCAGATCACCGCGGTGGCGTACGCGCACATCAGCACTGAAGCCACCACCAGGCAGGCGATCTTCGCCAGAGCCAACGCGACCCGCGGATATCCGGCCATCGACAGACGACGGTCGAATGCGCCACTGCTGAAAGTCGCCGCGAACATCATGAAACCGATGATCAGGCAGACCGCGGTCAGGGCGCCGCTGATCTGGGCGAGCTCATTTCCGTTGGCGCGCAGAACCAGACCGGTGTCTCGAAGCCGAAACGGTACCTCGAGGTCGGTGACGGCCACCCGCACCAGCGTGATGAACAGGGGGACGAAGGCGGCCACCAACAGCATGGCGAATCGGTTGCGGGCATGTTCGATGAGGCCGAAGCGCATGGCGATCACGAACAGTCGGACACCATTTCTCACGCGGCTTCCTCCTGTCCGCTGTCCAGGACGCCATCGTGCAACCGCCACACTTGATCCAATTTGCCGGTGTCGTGGGCGAGATGTGAAACGATCAGAACCGACCGGCCGGTGTCGCGGAACTCTGTGACCAGATCCCAGAAACGCAGATACGTCTCCCAGTCGAAACCCTGGTACGGCTCGTCGAGCAGCAGAACCTGCGGATCATGCATCACCGCCAGCGTCAGGTTGAGCTTCTGACGTGTGCCGCCGCTCAGCGTCGCGACCCGCTCACCGGCGTACTCGGAGAAACGGAGAATCTCCATGGTCTCCTCGGCTCGCCGCAGGTCCGCGATCGCATATGCCGCGGCGAAGAAGTCCAGGTGCTGACGAACCGTGAAGGCATCGTTGAGGATCACCTGCTGCGGACAGTAACCGAACCGCCCACGGTGGCGGACCACCCCGCGGTCCGGTCGCAGCCCTCCGGAGAGGATCTGTAGCAGCGTCGACTTACCCACGCCGTTCTCACCGACGATTCCCACCAGCGCCCCCGCGGGAAGCATGATGTCGATACCACGCAGCACCGACCGCCTGCCGTACGAGTGGTGGACATCTTCCACTTCCATCAACACCCCTTACCCGTCACCGACCTAGTGGCCCGGCAGCCGTTCGCATGCTACCAATCAACGGCGAAAACCTGTGCCGGGACAGCCAATTCGTGGCCCGCATGCCCGCAACTCGATCGCGCCCCGCATTCCTGCGGCATGTCGGATATGCGTTTCACATCCGCGAACCCCGACCGGTATCGACACCGCTGCCGGATTCGGCGGGTGGAAGACGGTGCGCCACATAGTCGACGTCCAGTATTACGCCGACGCCAAGAGTTCGCGGCCTCGTCGCGAGTCGGCCACATCAGGCGGCGTAGCGGCGGACCTATAACTCGATAAATGCGGCTGGAGTAGTAGCCCGACAACGATTTTCGGCCTCCCAACAGCGGGAATGCGACGACGGTTTCGGCGCGGTTCCGCAGAGGTACGTTAGATAGCGGTTGATTGCCGGATCCACTGGTCGCACAAAACCCGCTGGGCGGGTTCGCTGCGGCTACTGTCAATCGAGCCGAGGAGCCACCGCGCAATGGGTACTGCTGCTGGCCAGAACGAGTATGTCGGGCTTTCCATCCCAGCGGTTTTCGCTCGACAGGTGGCGCTGACACCGGATGCTTGCGCGGTGACGTTCGAGGGCCGAACTATCACCTACCGCGAACTCGATGCGAAGGCTCGTGCCCTTGCCGTACGGCTCGCGGCGGCCGGCGCCGGACCAGACCGATTTGTCGCGTTATTGCTGCCACGTTCGGGGGAACTCGTGGTGGCGGTACTGGCGGTGTTGATGACCGGCGCCGCATACGTGCCGCTCGACCCGGGCTACCCCGACGATCGCGTGCAATTCATCCTCACCGACTCTGAGCCGGTCTTCGCGCTGACGCTCGAAGAATTCGTGCCGAGACTGCAACGGATCGCGGGGCCGAGCACAGCCGTGGTCGATCTCGCCGCAGTAACGGATGCCGATCGGTCACAACCGACGCTTGCGTCGGTGCTGCCGGGCGAGTCGACGGCTGGATTGCCTGCCTATCTCATCTACACCTCGGGGACGACGGGCAGGCCCAAAGGTGTGGTGATCCCGCACCAGAACGTTCTCCACCTGCTATCGGCGCTGCGAGCCGACTGTCCAGAACTGTGTGTTCCGGGGCAGGTGTGGATTCTGTTCAGCGCCTACGTCTTCGACGTGTCGGTGGCCGAAATGTGGGGTGCCCTACTGCACGGTGGACGGCTGGTTGTGGCCGCGGACCGAGTGGTGCGCTCGCCAGTTGCTCTCTTGGATCTGATTGTCGCCGAACACGTCACGGTGCTGAGCCAGACTCCCTCCGCTTTTCTGGAGTTGCAGGCCGCCATGGTCGGTGACCGGGACGCCGTTGCCCGATTGCGACTGCAGGCGATCGTATTTTGCGGTGAGGCATTGCAACCGAATCGGCTCGGGCCGTGGCCGGACCTGTATCCGCAGGTGCGAATATTCAACCTGTACGGCCCCACCGAGACGACCGTCTTCGCCTCGCTCCGGGAGATCCATACCGGTGACATCAGCGGCAGCGCGAGTCCTATCGGGAATGCGCTACCCGGTTGGTCCTTCGAGGTGCTGGATCATGGCTTGCGGCGCACGCCGGTCGGAGAAATAGGTGAGCTGTATGTGGGTGGAGCGGGACTTGCCCGGGAGTACTGGCGGCGGGCGGACTTGACGGCCACGCGTTTCGTAGCGGATCCGTTCCGTCACGACGCGCGACTCTATCGCACCGGCGACCTGGTGCGGCGGACGGCGGACGGCGACCTGGAGTATCTGGGCCGCAACGATTTTCAGATAAAGGTTCGCGGTCATCGGGTGGAACTCGGCGAGATCGAGACGGTGCTCGAGTCGTATCCCGGTGTGCAACGTGCGGTGGTGCTGGCGCGGAACGGGGGGACATCCGGCGTGCACCTGATCGGCTATGTCCAACCGGAGCAGGTGGTGTCGGAGGCCGAGGAGAAGGAACTCGTCGTTCGCTGGCGCGGTATCTACGACTCCGTCTACACCCGGTCGGCGTCCTCGCCCTATCCCGATGACGCCGACTGGGTGGACGACTTCTTCGGCTGGATCAGCAGCTATACCGGGCGCTCGATACCAGTCGAACAGCTGCGGATTTGGCGCGACTGCACCGTTGCTCGGATCAAGGAGTCGGCGCCGCTGCGGATCTTCGAGATCGGCGTTGGGTCGGGCTTACTGCTGTCGGAGCTGGCGCCATCCTGTGTCGAGTACTGGGCGGGCGATGTGTCCGCGGTGACGATCGGCAGGCTGGAACGTCGCATGCAGGCCGCTCGGGTCGGCTGGGCGGACCGTGTTCGGCTCGAGGTTCGCGATGCGGACGACATCCGGGGTGTGCCGACCGGGCACTTCGACACTGTCGTCGTCAATTCGGTGGCCCAGTATTTCCCCAGCGAGCGCTATTTGCGGCGGGTAATCCGGCACGCTATGGAACTCCTGGTTCCTGGCGGAGTGCTGTTCATCGGTGACGTTCGGAATCTGTGCCTACAGCAGGACTTCCTGTCTGCTGTCGAGATCGCGCAGCACGGCTGGTCGAGTCCGGATGAACTACGCAATCGGGTGCGCCGGCGGATCGGTCTCGAACCGGAGCTGCTGCTCGCTCCGGAGTACTTTGTCGATTGTGCCGCAGCGGATTACGCCATCGGCGCGGTAGATATTCGAACCAAGAACGGACCCGCGGTCGACGAACTGACCAGGTATCGGTACGACGTCACGCTCAGCAAGGGGCCGGTGCGGGCTTTGTCCCTGGCTGACGCGGTGGCCTTCGAATTCAGCCATCGCGGCGGCATGGAGGCGGTGGTGACGGCGCATCGCGCGGCCGGGCCTGTACGAGTAGCCGGCATCCCACGAGCCGGGCTCCACGCCGAACTGATGGCGGTCGAGGAAGTCGTTGGTGGTCGTGCGGATGTGCCGGATGCGATCGGCTCCGAGTACTGTCTCGACGATGACTCGGAGTCTTCGGACGACGGGATTTCGCCAGGGTATCTGAGCCGCTTGGCCGATCGTCTCGGTGTCACGGTCGCTATGACGTGGTCGCAACGACCAGGTTGCATGGACGCGGTTTTTTTCGATCCCGGACTCTCACACCGGATTACCGATGTGTATCTCGAGGCCGACCGAAACCGGGCGACCCGCCTGTACACCAATCCCATCGCGCCGCTGATCGCGGCCGAGGCGCATCGACTCGTGCAGGACAAGCTGCCCGGGTACATGGTGCCCTCCGGTGTCGTTGCGGTTGATCAGTTTCCGCTCAACGCCAATGGGAAGCTGGACCGCGACGCCTTGCCGGTTCCGGATGCCGGTTCCGATGCCGTCTACCGGGCGCCGGCCACGCCCGCCGAGAGCGCCGTCGCCGACATCTTTGCTCGGATTCTCGGGGTCGACCGAATCGGTGTGGACGACAACCTCCTTGGCGCGGGAGGTAATTCGCTGTCGGTGATGCGGGTGATCTCCAGCCTGCACGCGGCCCTCGGTGTGGAGGTGACCGCGGCCGAGGTATTCGCCACACCGACCGCGGCCGGTGTGGCGCGTATCGCCGAAGGGCGATCGAGCGGGCGTCCGGTGCTTATGCGGGCCGAACGCCCTGACGTCGTAGAGCTGTCGTACCCGCAGCGGAGATTGTGGTTTCTGTACCGCCTCGACGGTGCGACATCGGTCTACAACGTGCCGTGGGTCCTCGAGCTGACCGGACCGGTGGACTCGACCGCGATGGCTACCGCGATTCGAGATGTCATCGACAGGCACGAATCGCTTCGGACGGTTTTACCCGAGGTACAGGGTGAACCGCGGCAATTGATTCTCGATAGCTTCGATTTCGGCTGGGAGGTGGTCGAGGCCGACGGGTGGCCGACCGACCGAGTATGGTCCGCTGTCGACTCCGACCTGCAGCATCGTTTCGAGTTGCATCGCGACATTCCGATCCGGACGCGTCTTTTCCGCTGCGCCGCCGATCGCTACCTGCTTGTCATGGTGGTGCACCATATCGCGGTGGACGGTTGGTCGCTGCCGATCCTCGCTGCCGATCTCAGCGCGGCGTACGCGGCGCGAAGGCAGGAAAAGCCGCCTTCCTGGGAGCCCCTGCCCGTCCAGTACGCCGACTATTCCGGCTGGCACCGACGATTGCTGGGCACAGTCGACGATCCGGACAGCCTGATATACCGCGAACTCGCCTACTGGCGAACCGAACTCGCCGGGCTGCCACCTACTCTCGCCCTGCCCACCGACCGGCCACGACCTCCGATCGCTTCCCACGCGGGCGGACAGGTCACGTTCGATATCGGCCCGGACCTGAGCGCGGCGGTGGAGCGAGTGGCCCGTCGGGCGGGTGCAACGGTGTCGATGGTGTTGCAGGCCGGCCTCACAGTTCTGTTACACGGACTGGTCGCTGGACCGGATATCGCGATCGGATGCCCGATCGCGGGCCGAGTCGACCAGGACGTCGAGAATCTGATCGGGTTCTTCGCCAACATGTGGGTCTTGCGGGTGAGAGTGGACGCACACAGCACGTTCTCCGAATTACTCGAGCAGGTACGACGCAAGTCACTGGCAGCGTACGAGAGTCAGAACGTGCCATTCGATCTCGTGGTGGAGCAGCTGAACCCGGTGCGGTCGCCCGCCTATCACCCACTTTTCCAAGTCGCGCTGGCGGTGCAGAACACTGCGGCCGCTGTCATCCAGCTGCCCGAACTCGTGGCCCGTGTCCACCGGCGGACCACTGACCGGTCGCGCTTCGATCTGTCCTTCGAAATCCATGTCACACAGGAAAACTGGACCTGGCCGGCCACGATCGAATACGCCGGCGACCTATTCGACCGGTCCACGGTCGAAAACATCGCCACTCGCTTCCTTCGGCTACTCGACCGGCTCACCCACGATCCGGACGCGCCGGTCGGCGCGGTCGACTTGATCGATGACGCCGAGGCGGCACTGCTGGATCGTTTCGGTACCGGATCCGGTGCCGAGGCACCGGTCTCGATTCCCGAGCTGTTCGACCGACAGGTGGCCCGCAGGCCGGATGCGATTGCCCTGACATTCGCCGACTCGGCTCTTACCTACCGCGAATTGTCCTTTGCCGCAGAGATACTGGCTGTTCGCTTGGCCGACAAGGTTCGCACCGGCACCCTGGTGGCGGTGGCACTGCCACGGTCGGTCGAGCTGATAGTCACCATCATCGCCGTGTTGCGGGTCGGTGGGGCGTATGTGCCGGTGGATTTGTCGTATCCCGATACGAGCATCGCGGACGTTCTCACAGATTCGGACCCGGCCGTGGTCGTGACGGCCGAAGAATTCCGGACGCGGATCAAGGGCCTGCTCCCGGCGCACGCCGAGCTGGTCGGTATCGACGAGCCGCGGCCCGCACCCCCGCGTCGTCGCACTGCACGCTCGTACCCGCCACCGCATGAACTGGCCTACCTGATCTATACCTCCGGCAGTACCGGACGTCCGAAAGGCGTCGCGGTGACCCATGCCGGCATTGCGAGCCTCATAGCCGGGCAGTGCGCGCGTCTACCGATCACCGAGGCCGATCGGATTCTGCAATTCTCGCCACCGGTGTTCGATGCATTCGTGGTCAACCTGTGGTTGGCGCTGACCACCGGGGCAACAGCGGTGCTGCCGACAGACGACGAGGCTCTGCCGGGGCAGCTGCTGCGGGAACTGGTGGCGCGCAGACAGGTTTCGTTTGCCTTGTTCACGCCGTCGACGCTCGCGGCGATGAGACCAGCAGACCTGCCGTCGATTCGGTGTCTGATTGTCGGCGGCGAGGCATGCCCGGCCGAAGGGATCGACAGCTGGGCGGGCGGGCGGTTCATGGCCAACGCCTACGGCCCCACCGAGACGACCGTCGCGGCGACCCTGAGCCGACGGCTCCGAGCCGGATCCGGTGCACCGCCGATCGGTACGCCGCTGCCGGGATTCACTGCCGACGTCCTCGATTCCGGTTTGCGCCGGGTACCGGTAGGTGTAGTCGGGGAGTTGTACCTCGGTGGACTTGCACTGGCGCGCGGATACTGGCGTCGGCCCGCCCTGACGGCAGCGCGTTTCGTCGCGGATCCGCGACGGCCGGGGCGGCGGATGTACAGGACCGGTGATCTGGTGCGCTGGAACGCTTTGGGGGAACTCGAGTACGTACGGCGTGCCGACCACCAGATGAAGATCCGTGGCTTCCGCATCGAGCCGGGGGAGGTCGAAGCGGCGCTGGCGAGGTATCCAGGTGTGCGGCAGGCCACGGTCGCCCTGCGCGAGGACCAGTGGGGCGACAGACAACTCGTCGGATATGTCACGCTCACAACCGGAGGCGCCCTCGGCGCACCGACTTCGATCCGGGAGTACCTGCGGCGGATCCTGCCGAACCACATGGTTCCCGGTGCGGTGGTCGTACTGGCGGACTTTCCCCAGGCCGCGAACGGCAAAGTGGACACAGCGAAACTTCCTGCACCGCAATTCGATCAATACGATGCGAGCGCCACCGCACGGACTCCGCTGGAAGAGACCCTTGCCGGGGTTTTCGCACACATTCTGGAGTTGCCTCAGGTCGGCATCCACGACAGTTTCTTCGACATCGGTGGACATTCCCTGCTGGCCGTGCGGCTGGTCGCGGCGATCCAGCAGCGGCTGGAGGTCAGCGTCGCGATTTCAGAGTTGTTGCAGCGATCCACCGTCGCCGAGCTGGCAACGTTATTGACAGAGACGTATGGCGCACGATGTTGAGGACCCGCGCGGCTGATCGCCTTGGCCCGCCGCGCCACACGGAGTTTCACTGGTTCCTAGCGGCGCGCGGCGCGTCGCTGCTGGGAAACGCGATGGCGCCGGTGGCCGTGGCCTTCGCTATCTTGCAGTTCGACCCGCAGCCCAGTGCGCTGGGCGCCATACTGGCGGCGCGCAGCCTCCCACTGGTCGTCTTTCTGCTGGTCGGTGGGGTCGTCGCCGATCGGCTCCCGCGTATCCCGGTGCTGCTGGCGGCAAACCTCGGTGCCGGAGCCACCCAACTGGTCGCGGCCTGCTTGCTCATCTCCGACAACTACCACCACTCCGCCCTCCTGATGCTGGAGTTCATCAACGGAACCTTGACGGCATTCGCCACCCCGGCCGCTCGTGGTGCGCTACCGCAAATGATCGAGCCCGCCGCGCGGCAACAGGCCAATTCGCTGATGGCGACCGTCAAGAATGTGTCAACTATCGGAGGTCCGGCGCTGGCCGGTCTGTTGGTGGCCGGGATCGGCGGCGGTTGGACCATCGCAGTGGACGCTGCCTGCTCGCTGGCCGCCGCCAGCTGTTTGTGTCGCGTGCGTCAGCGCGGTGGTGGCGACTCCACGGGCACGAGTGTGCTCGGCGACCTGCGCGTGGGCTGGACGCACTTTCGTCGGCGGACGTGGCTGTGGGCGACCGTGGTGGCCTTTTCGGCGTTGAACGGCATCTATGTAGGTCTGTGGACAGTCGCCGGTCCTGTGGTAGCCCGCCGCTCTCTCGGTGTGGCGGCCTGGGGACAGGTGCTCGGCCTCAACGCGGCGGGCCTGCTGGTCGCGAGCATTCTGATGTATAGATGGAGGCTCACCTACCTGTTGCGGTGGGCGGTGCTGTGTATCGCGATGCTGGGGCCGCTTCCATTGCTGGCGCTCGGTGTCCGCCCGACCTTCACAATTCTCGCCGTCGCCGCCGTGGCCGGCGGAGTGGGATTCGGGATATTCGGGACAGCATGGGAAACAGTTCTCCAGGAGCAGATTCCGGGTTCCGTCCTGTCCAGGGTCGCGTCGTTCGACGACGCCGGTTCGTATTTGATGATACCGATCGGTCAAATAATGGCCGGAGTGGTTGTCGCCGACCGACAGTCGGCAACCTACATCGCAGCCGGTGGAGTGCTCTATCTGGTCTGCGGTGCGCTGCTACTGACATTCCCGTCGGTACGGAATCTAGCGCGTCAGCACCCCACCGCCGATTCGGCATCGATTCGATTGCCTGCGTTCCAACGACATTCGGATGTATCGAAATCAGGCTGAAGCCGGACATAAGTGGACTCCAAACTGAGACCGTCGGATTATCTTGGCCGCCAGATTAATTCGGCCTTTGGATCGGCCCGACTCCGGGCGCCGGCCTACCGGATCTCAGCCGAAGCGGGCAACGCGGCCGAGGAAGCCGCGACCCGGTGGCGGCTAACGCACCACCTGGGCGATACCGAGCATGTTGCCCTCGCTGTCGCGGAACCACGCGCCCCGCTCACCACGCCCCTTGCTCGGGTAATTGCCCTCGATGTCCATGATCCCGCCCACGGTGCCTTCGTACTCCTCGAACACCACCCCACGGGCACGCAAACCGGCGACCGCGACTTCGATGTCGTCGACGTAGAAACCCATCTGCGTGAACGAGCCGTCTGATGTGCCAGCCGATGCGAACAGACAGAAGACACCCTCGGCACCCTCGTAGCGCAGGCCGCCATCGCGCTCCTCGACCGGTTCGAGGCCGAGCTTCTCGGAATACCAGCGGCGGGCTCGGGCCAGATCCTGGGTGGGTACCCGTGCTTCGATCCGCGCGTTACTCAACATCTTGTGATAGTAGACAGTCCACGCAGCGAGGTCGGTGACCTCACCGTCGCGTCACCGTCACCTGCACAGTGTCCTGTCCGGGGTTGGTGGCGAGCTGAAGTAGCGGGGCATCGGGGACCGAAACGACTTCGGCGCCCTGGACTTCGACCTGGTAGCCGTCGGGGTAGTTGCTCAGCGGCAGATAGACTTCGGTGCGGACTTCGTGGGGGAACCGTTGACCGGAATCTGCGCGGACGGCGCTGTATCGGACGGTGAAAGTACCTGTCCCGCCATCGTAGTTCCACTGCAACGGGGTGCCTGCGACCGCACGTGGGTAGGGCCGGACGATCGCGGGGTCCATCAGGTTGGCGCCGGTCGGTGGCTCCTGGGGATGACCAGGTGTCTGATCCTGCGGTTGGGACCAAAACATCCAGGAAGCCATGTTGTCGTCGAATGTGTCGGCGAGTCGGGTCAGTTTCGCCCAATCCTTGCTCGCGCCGAATTCGGTCACCACTCCGACAACGCCGTCGGCGTTTGCTCGATCCAATCCATTGCTCACGCAGGTGTCGACATGGCCGAAGCAATAGTCGTGAAAGCTCAACCCCGCGTTCGGATCACCGGTGGGATTCGGCATCCAGTCCGGCGTACCGAAGTCGTTGGTCATGGACGGCTCGTAGAACAGCAGGTGTTTCGAGTCGGCTCCGCGGATAGCGTTCATCACTTTGCCTTCGAACGTCGCCAGCGGACCGCGCTCGAACTCGGGGCAGCCGTGCGGAATGCAGGTCGGGTATTCCCAACCGGGCCACGGCTCATTGATCAGGTCGTAGCCGAGCACATACGGTTCGTCGGCAAAGCGTTGCGCGACATGCTCCCACATGGTCGCATAGTGATCCTGCAATCCGATGCCGTCGGGCGCAATGTGGTTGTGCCAGAAGTTCGCCCACGTTTGATTTTGTGCGGGGCCCGTCAGGTAGACCAGCGGAAAGCCGGGGTCGGGCTGCAATGGGAACCCGTCGGTGATCGTCGCCCAGTCAGGGAACCCGCTCCAACTCGCGCCCGCCAATTCGTTGAACGCGTCCTGATGGGAATCGACCAGACTGTAGATGTTGTACCGGGCCAGCAGTTGCTGGGTCTGCTCGATCTGCGCGATGTAGTTGTCGTCGTAAACGCCCGGCCGCGGCTCGACCCCGTTCCACGCGAAGCCCAGCCGCACCGCGTTGAAACCGTTGTCCGCAAGGAACTGCGCGTCGTTCTCGTCGAAACCTCCCGCCGCCGGGAAATACGGCGGGTACTTGTAGACCATATTCACCCCGTGCAAGGTGACCACTCGGCCCAGCTCGTCGGTGAGCCATCGCCCCGCGGACCCCAACTCCGCCGCTGTCGGTGTCGCCGCCGCCGTCGGTGTGGTCAGTCCCAGCAGCAATATGACCAGCCCGAGACACCGTGCTGTCGAGGACGTGATGGTCATCGCGCAAACCTTTCGACGAGTATGCGCCGAAGGCACCGGCACTGATGCGAAGATGCTATATATCGCTGGCCGGATTCGGTCACGACTCTCCGCTGTACCCGGTGCGCATACAGATCCTCGACTCTCACGACCCCTGGCCGTCGACGGCACCGGTCATAGTGGTATTGCCCATTGCACCCTCCGGAGCGCAAAACCGCACCTTGCCTGATATCTCACTTGATGTTGCTATCGGCGGTACCGACCGCGTTCGGAGTCGAAGGGGCGCTCGATCCTCCGGTGGCCGGCTAGGCGGCGCTCGACCGAAGTGAGGACACCGCCTAGTCCGGCAGTGACCCGCGCGACGTTGGCCAGTGCTTCGTTGGGCAGCCCGGTATCCGGGTCGTAGAGCAGATAGCCCTGATGCACCGCCTCGACGCTGGCGAAGTTCGGAGAGTTGGGGAACTCGGCGCCGATTCGTTTGCCGCCGAACGCCTCGGTGGCGGGATCAATGCCCAGGCCGAGCCGCTGGTGTAATCGGCTCCACGCGCCGGGCCGGTCCGCGCCGAACATGGTCACCGGATCGCGCCACGATGCGGCGACGTAGATATTGTCCTCGCCGATGCCGAACTCCGCGGCATGGCGAACCGGGCCCGCCCCCGGTGAGCCCGCGAGCACGATCGAGCCGACCAGACCGGCGAGCCCGCCGTTGCGGCCCGCATAGGATGCGGTGACCGAACCGTAGCTGTGTCCGTAGAGTCGATTGACAAGGCGGCCGGGGGCGGCGGTTCCGGCGAGCCTTCTGGTGGCGTGGAATGCCGCGATGTCGCACATCAATCGGTTGCCGCCGACGCGGGCGCGGGCGCGGAAAGCGGCTTTCAGATAACCGGTGTTGACGGGCCCGGTCGGCGCGTCGTATCCGATCCAGATGATCGAGGCCAGCTCGAGCGACGGATCGACGCGCAGTGTCTCCTCATACAGGTTGCGCAGCGGCTTGAACTGGTAGGCCAGCGATGAAGATGTCGTATTCGTACCGGGCACATGCCAATTCACCGTCTGCGCGGTGTCCACATTGCCGAGCGCGACGACGGCCTTTCCTTTACCTTTGAAGGCCGTGCAGTCGTAGGACAGGAGGTGCACCGGTGGGCTGCCCGGTATCGTGGTGGCCTGTCGGTCCAACTGTCGCAGGTGATTTCGGGTACGGACCAGACTGCCGAACTTCTTCGACTCGGCGGGGGTGAGTTCGGTCCGGATCCAGTGCAGGATTCTCCCGTCGGCTGGCCGACGGGCGATGAACTCACCCAGATCGCGGCTGATCGATAGTCGGTTGGCATGGTCGCGGATCGCGGCGGGAAGGCCGTCGGCGTTACCGATCTGGTGTGGGTAGGTCTGGATGAGCGCCCGTTGAGTGTCGCTCAGCGCAGCTGGTTCGGCAGGGTCGCTCAGCGAGTTCCACCACTTGCCGTTCTCGGTCGCGCGGCGTTGTGCGGCATCCGCGAAACGGCGATGTCCCGAGCGTTGCAGCATATTCGCGTCGTCGAAGCCGCCCGCACGTAGCGCCGTGTCGGCCAGCCGCTGCTGATAGTCGTCGAAACCGTGATCCACGGGCAGCGAGCGCCAAGAGTCCGTCGGGGCGGCATCCGCCTGCGTGGAGTCGGTGTCGTTGTTGTCGCCCGACAGGGAACCGCGTCGGCCACCCCTGGACCATCTACTCGGCTTCGGTGGGCGCTGCCGGGCGATCCAGTCCAAGACCGCGGTCAGGCATTCGTTCGCCGCATAGGTCTGGGCCGCAATGGAACTCGCGTGCCGCACCGCGGCAAGAAGCTCGCTCTCTTCGCCTACTTCCGCGCGGGACGCGAGCTGCGCCGCGACGTGCCTGACGATCCCCACCGCGCGCAAGCCACGCACGGAATCGTCAGGTTCGAAGGTTGCGGGTGACGCCGACCCGAACTGGTTGATCAGGAGTTGAGAATCGGCGGCAGTGAGTTCGTCCAGCGCCGCTCGCAGGTCACCGGGTTCGGCCTCGCCCAATGCGGTGACCAACACCGCCTGCGACCGATTATGTTCGGCCGCAAGGGTGCTCACCCATCGACGAGCGGCGATGAGCGCCATGCTGCGGACCATCGGTGTGCCCGCTCCCGTGCGCAGCCGGTGTAGCGCTTTTCGATGAGTCGAACTGAGCGCTTTCACCGCACGTTCCATCTGGTCGGGGCTCGCCTCGGCAAGCAGTTGTCGCGGGCCCGGCTCGTCGGCACCCAACAGTGCGTCGTACATGGCCGCTCGGAAACGGTCGAACTCGGATGTCGTAGCCGTTGGGTCGGCAGGGCGGTTCGCCGCGGCCAGCGATGTGTGCTGATGTCTGAGCCTGCGGCGGACAATGGCCATGGTCGCCCGCACATCACGTACGGAAAGATCGAGCGACGCCGCTATCTCGTTGTGCGTCATGCCCTGTCGCACCCGCACGAGAACTTCGGTCTCGCGAGGGGTGAGCGGGACCTGGCCAGGTGTGTTGTCGGCGGGCCGCTCGGGGACCCCGCGCGAAGGATGATTGTGGGGTTCGTCGGTCACCTCCCGCGACCAGGGCGTCTTCTGGCCCGGTGCGGGGCGCCATGGGGTCTCGCCCGGTTCGTGTGGTCGGCTCCCGATCAGCCCATCCGAACCATCCGAGTTCGTACCATCCACAGGCGCGGGGAGATCGACCTCGAGATCCGGCGTGACCGGCGGCTGACGCCCCGTGGTCACGTACTTGTGGATCGCCCACTGCGGCGTCCCGACCGCCGCGCCATGGATGTCCGCCTCGGCGAACCCGACCGCGAGCGCCTCTACGTCGTTGAATACGGTCTTGGCTTGGTTGTCGAAGGCGTACTCCGGCAGTCGAGCGAACCAGGTCCACCAGTGCTCGTCGATCAGGCCGAGTCTCGACAGCTGTGAATGAGTTCGCGACAGCACCTGTCGCAGATTCTTCGACAGCCCCTCCACAGCATCGATCGCATGCACGAACTCGTGCACGGCGTCATGATGAAATGGCCTGTCGCCGACCGGATTAAGGCCGAACTCGAGCAACCGGATGCCGCGTCTTACAGCCTGTGCCGACCGGGCCGCATCGCGCAGGCTGAATTGCATACTCCGATCCGCCGTCGCGGAGTCCGCGTCGAAGTGCGTTCTGGCGCTGGTGCCTTCGGAGTCGGTGTAGTCGATGCGCAGTTCGCGGATGTTGGTCCGGTCCGGGAACCTGGTGAACATCTCATCCAACCCGCCGAGAATCTCCTCGACAACATGAGCGGGCACATCCGGATGATCGAATCCGACCATCGCCATATGGGGATACTTCAGGTTGAATGCCTCGACCAACCGCGCCTTGGCCCGCGCCTGCGCATCGAGCCCCGCGCGATGCATTGTCTCGCCCCAGGTAAGCACGGCATGCTGCTCGACCTGTGCCAACGCCTCCATATACCTACCGTGGATGTCGAGGAGTACCTCTCGATGTGCCTCGGGCATCCGAAATTTCGAGATCCACTCTTCGAGGTACGACACCGCCTCCCGAATGGCCGCGACATCCCACGTCGGCATGGAGTGGTCCAGCCACACCTCACGGCCGTCGACGCGCCACACGAACGACGACGCGAACACACCGGCGGGCGTCGCGTCGATATCGGATCGGGAACGTCCGCCCATCACCGCGTTGTCGGCCACACTCCACTCGCGCGCCGTCCGGTGCGTCCTGGTCACCGCATCGAACAAGCCGAGCATGGTGGCCGAGGGCGAGCCCAGAACCTCCGGGTCCACAACATCGACGCTGTCTCCCGGCTGCCCAGGGGTGAGCTCCCGATAGATTCGGTCGTCTTCGAGGTGCAGCATCGCGTGGGCGACCGGAGCGCCCATGGTGGCGGCGACCTTGGTCTGCAACACTTGTACGAGCGCGTCGATCGGATCGGCGTAGGTCTCCATCAACACACGCAGGCCATTGTCGAATGTCACCTGCTCGACCTTTACCCCCGCCGTGTCTTCCACAACGAAGCGTTCGGCGGTACCGGAATTCAGGCCGGCCAGCACCAGTTTCTCGAAATCGGGACCAGCGAACGCGCGCTCCCCAGGCGAATCTTCGAACGGCCTGCTACCGATGAGCCCATGCGGACCGCTGTCGTCCGCGGCCGGTCGGCCGCCCGGTTGCGGACTGCCTTCTCCTGGCTCCGAATCGCCGCTTCGCGCAGGTGGCTGCTCCGGCTTCGCCCTCGCCGTGGTCCACGGTGTCAGCGGTGCCGGGCCCTGTCTGCTCGTGGTGAGTCCCGAGGGGCGACGCTCGTCGAATGCATTGCGCAGCCGCGCAACACAATCGGTGAGGACCGCAACTGCGTCCGCAGGTGGCAACGCCAGTCGTTCGGCAACATCGTCCAAGGGCATGCCCTCCATCAGATGCATCGTCACCAACCGCTCCGCGACGCCGGGATCAGACATATCAGCCAACGCCGCACGAACCGTCACCGCGAAATCAGCATCGGAAAGAGCGGCTACCCAGCTACTCACCGAATCATGGGCAGCCACAGCGGTTTCCAGCTCGACATCCGGATAGAACCGCAGGACGGCCTCGGTCGACTCCGCTTCTGCGAGCCCGAGTGCTCGGCAGATCTTCTGAAAGGTGCCGATCCGCGGCCTCTCGGCACCGGACAGTACGCTGATCGACACGCCCACCGCTTGCGCGAGCTGTTTCTGCGTCATCCCCCGCTCTAGCCGCAGTGCTTTGATCCACGCGCCCTGCGTGAGGTCCGACTGCGATTCGGCCTGCTCATGTGGTCTGCTGCCGATCAGGCCACGCGGACGACCCGAGGCCGGGCTATCCACATGCGGTGGAAGATCGACCTCGAGGTCCGGTGTGACCTGCGGCGGACGCCCGGTGCTGACGTACTCATGAATCGCCCACTGCGGCGAGCCGACTGCCACGCCATGAATGTCCGCCTCGGCGAACCCGACCGCGAGCGCCGCTGCGTCGTTGAATACGGTCTTGGCTGCGTTATCGAAGGCGTACTCCGGCAGTCGAGCGAACCAACTCCACCAGTGCTCGTCGATCAGGCCGAGCCTCAACAGTTGTGAATGGGTCCGGCCCAGCACCTGTCGCAGTTTCTCCGAGAGCCCTTCCCTGGCATCGATCGCGTGGATGAATTCGTGGACGGCGTCGTGAAGAAATGGTTTGTCGCCGATCGGATTGACCCCGAGTTCACGCATCCGGATACCGAGTTCGACAAATGGCGCAGGCCTGGCCGCATGGTGGAGGCTGAAATGAATCCGGGTTCGACCCGCCGACGCTTCGCGATCTACGTACGAAGTCGTTCTGGCACTGGCCTCGCTATCGCCGAGGTAATCGATCCGCAATTCCCGGATATTGGTCCGGTCCGGGAACCTGGTGAACATCGTGTCCAGCGCACCGAGAATCTCCTCGACGACGTGGGCACGCACATGCGGATGGTCGAAACCCGCCACCGTGAGATGCGGATACCGCAGGTTGAACACCTCGACCAACCGCGCCTTGGCCCCGGCATCATCACCTAGCCATTCGTCGTCGAGCCCCGCACGATGCAACTCGTCCGACGGGACGGACACAGCGTGCCGTTCGACCTGCGCCAGCGCTGCCAAGTACCCGCGGTGGATGTCGTGCAGCACATCTCGATCTTTCTCAGGAGCCGCATAACTGTCGATCCACGATTCGAGGTAAGTCACCTTCTCGCGAATCTCCTCGATCGCCCACCTCGGCAAGGCGTTGTCCAACCACACTTCACGGCCATCGATACGTTGCACGTACCTCGCCGCGAACACACTGGATGACGTAGCGTCGGTATCGGATTGGGCACGCCCGCCCATCACATGGTTGTCGGGATCCATACTCCACTCGCGCCCGGTCCGATTCGTCCTGGTCACCGCATCGAACAGGCCGAGCAGCACGGCCGAGGGCAAGTTCAGAGCGTCCGGGGGCAAGACATCGAAGCTGTGCCCGGGCCGCCCGTCGGGCGTGAGTTCCCGATAAACGCGGTCGTCTTCCAGGTTCAGTATCGCGTGGGCGACCGGAGCATCCATGACAGCGGCGACCTGGGCCTGCAACACCTGGATATCCGCCTGTAGCGGATCGGAATACCGCTCCGCGAATACCCGAAAGCCGTTGCGGAACCTCATCTCCTCGACCCGCACCCCGGGCGCATCCTCCACCGCGAACCGTTCCTCGATACCGGATTTCAGGCCCGCTCGCACCAACTTCTCGAATCCGGGACCAGCGAACACGCGCTCATCAGGCGAATCCTCAATTGGCCTGCTGCCGATCAGCCCACCCGCATCCGGACGATCCACATGTGGCGGGAGATCGATGTCGAGATCCGGTGTGACCCGCGGCGGACGCCCGCTGGTGACGTACTCATGGATCACCCATTGCGGCGAGCCGACCGCCGCACCATGGGAATACACGTCCGCGAACCCGACAGCGAGCGCCTCTGCGTCGTCGAGCGCCGTCTTGGCTTCGTTGCGGAAGGCGTACCTCGGCAGTCGAGTGAACCAGGTCCAGAAGGACTCGTTGATCAGGCCAGATCTCGACAACTGCGACCAGGTGTCGGACAGCATCCGACTGAGGTTCTCCGAGAGTCCCTCCACGGCATCGATCGCGTGCGCGAACTCGTGCGCCGCGTAGTGACGAAACGGTCTGTTGCCTGTTGAATTGAACCCGGTTTTACGCGCGAGGATACCGAGTTCGACAGCCCGGACCGGGTCGGCCGTAGCGGCCAGACTGAATTGGATTCGCTGGGTTCGCGTTCGACCCGGAACGTCGGGATCCCCATAACTGAGCGCCAGCGCCGCGGTATTGTGCGCGTCGGTGTAATCGATACGCAGTTCGCGAATATTGGTCCGGCCCCGGAACTCGGCGAACAGCTCATCCAACGCACCGAGAATCTCTTCCACAACATGCGCGGGCACATCCGGGTGGTCGAAACCCCGCATCGCGACATGCGGATAGGTGAGGTTGAACGTCTCCACCAACTTCGCCTTGGTCTTCGCTGGCACGTCGAGCCCCGCACGATGCGATATCTCGCCCGGAGTCTGCTCGGCATGCCGTTCGACCTGCGCCAACGCCGCCATATACCTACGGTGGGCAGCGTGCAGCCAAAATCGCTCTTGGTCGGAGGGCAGCAGTTTCGAGATCCATGATCGAAGGTACGAAACCCGCTCACGAATGGCCGCGATCTCCGACCTCGGCATGGTGTGGTCCAGCCATAACTCACGATCATCGACACGCCGCACGAACAACGACGCGAAAGTACTGACCGGCTCGGCGTAGAAATCGAGCTTCGACCGTCCGGCCATCACCTCGTTGCCCGGACCCACGCTCCACTCCGGCCCCATCCGGTTCATCCCGGTCACCGCGTCGAACAGGCCGAGCCTGCGAGCCGAGTCCGAGTCCAGAAGATCGGAATCCGAGAGGTCGATGCCGTCCCCGCGCTGCCCAGCGGGGACGAGTTCCCGATAGACGGCGAGATCTTCCAGAGTCAGCGTCGTGTGGGCAACCGGAGCGCCCATTATGGCGGCGACCTTGGTCTGCAGCTCCTGGAGCAGCGCGAATGTCGAATTGGTATACCTCTCCCTGAGCGCACGCAGGCCGTTGGCGAACATCACCTCCTCGACCTTCACCCCCAACTCGTCCTGCACCATGAAACGTTCCACAAAGCCGGACTTCAGGCCGGCCTGCACCGCCCTCCCGAAGCCGGGACCGGCGAACTCACGTTCACCGGACCCGTCATCGTCGAACGGCCTGCTACCGATCAGCCCAGCTGGACCGCCCGGTCGATCCCCATGCGGTGGGAGATCGACCTCGAGATTCGGGCTGATCCGCGGCGGGCGCCCACCGGTCACATACTCGTGGATCGCCCACTGCGGCGTGCCGACCGCAACGCCATGGATGTCCGCCTCGGCGAACCCGACCGCAAGCGCTTCTCGCACGTCGAGTTTTGTCTTCTTGGCCTCGTCATGGAAGGCGTACTCCGGAAGTCGAGTGAGCCAGGTCTGTTCGGACTCTTCGATCAGGCCCGATCTCGACAGCTGTGCCCAGGTCTGGGACAAGACCTGTCGCAGGTCCTTCGACAGCCGCTCCACGGCATCGATCGCGTGCACGAATTCGTGCACGGCGTCGTGGTGAAACGGTCTGTCGCCGACCGGATTCCAGCCGTTTTCATGCGCCTGGATACCGAGTTCGACCATCAGTGCCGATTTGGCCACAGCTCCGAGATTGAACTGTATGCGCAGGGTTCGACCCGCCGCGTTGGGATTCTGATAGTCGAACGTTTTGGCGCTGATGTGCCCCTGGCCGAGGTAATCGATCCGCAGTTCGCGGATATTGGTCCGGTCCGGGAACCTGGTCAACATCTCGTCCAGCCCGCCGAGGATCTCCGCGACGACATGCGCCCGCACATCCGGATGATCGAACCCCCGCATCGTGATATGCGGATACTTCAGGCTGAACGTCTCGACCAATCGCGCCTTGTCTCGCGCATCGTCGTCCTGCCCCGCGCGATGCCGTATCTCGGCCGGACTGCGCACCGCGTGCTCTTCGATCTGTGCCAGGGCTGCCGCGTACGAACCAACGATGCCGCGCATGATATTTCGGTCTTCGTCAGGAATGTCCAGGCCCGAGGCCCATAATTCGAGGTACGTCACCTGCTCGCGAATGGCCGCGATCTCCGTACTCGGCATGGCGTGGTCCTGCCACACTTCACGATCGTCGATACGCCGCACGAAGCTCGCCGCGAACATATCGACCGACAGGGAGTCGAAGTCGGGCTGGGAGCGTCCGCCCATCACCTCGTTGTCCGGGCCGACACTCCACTGTCGCGCAGTCCGGTTCGTCCTTGTTACCGCGTCGAAGAGGCCGAGCCGCCGCACCGAGTCCGAGTTCAGAACACCGGGGTCCACGATGCCGACGCCGTCCCCGAGCTGCCCAGGGATGCGTTCCCGATAGACGGTGAAATCGTCCATGATCAACACCGCGCGGGCGACCGGAGCGCGCATGATGACGGCGACCATGGCATTCAGTGCCTGGAGCAGCGCGCCGATCGGATCGGCGTAGGTCTCCTTGAACACCTCGAGGCCGGTACCGAACGTCACCGACTCGACCCAAACCCCCGGCGCGTCCTCCACCATGAAGCATTCGTCCACGCCGGAATCCAGGCCCGCCTTTACCAACCGCCCGAAGCCAGGACCGGCGAACGCACGCTCACCTGGCTGGTCACCCTCACCTGGCCTGCTTCCGATCAGACCACTCGGACCTCCACCCTCGTCGAACGCATTGCGCAGCCGCGCAACACAATCTGCGAGAAGCTCGGCTGCGTCAGCGGGCGGCAACCCCAGCCGCTCGGCGGTACCGGCCAGGGACTCGCCCTCGACCAGATGCAGCATCACCAACCGCTCGGCAGTGCTGGGATCGGATATATCAGCTAACGCGGCACGAACTGTCACCGCGAACTCGGTATCGGGAAACCCTGCGGAGGCAGCCGAATCGCCTAATTCCCGATTCCCAGACCTGTCCTGACCCGTGATCGGCGCATCCGATCGCAGGGCAGGCCGAGTCAGAATTTCTCGCGCCAGCGCGACATCGGCCGCTGTTGATCCCACGGCGCGCGCGATCTCCGCATCGTCTAGTACCTCGCCTGCGGTAACCGTTCTCCCGATCTGCACGCTTACCGCGAGAATCTTGTTCAGCGTGCGATTGTCGAGATCTGGGAACTCGCGCGCGACACGGTATCGCAGAATTGCTCTGCTGCCGTTGGTCCAGGCATGGGGGACGAATGATTCGGAGGGTACGTGGTTGTCGATCGCGCTCAGGACCCCGGCCGATGCGGCCTGTACAGCATCATCCCTGATTTCTGGGGGCACACGCCGCGCCAATGCATTCGGAACCCACGCAAATCTGGCGGAGATCTCGTTCCTGATATTTCGTTCTTCCGGTGAATGCACCTGACTGACAACATACTGCGCGAACAGCTCTTCTTCATCGCGGTAGCCGGACGGCTCCTGGCGGTCCGCATAGAACGCATCGATCGATTTCAGTAACACATCACCATCAATGCCCAGTGCACCGCAGATTTCTCGCAATTTCACCAGCGGTGCAAGATGCCCGTGGCGCTCGATGTCGACAATAGAGTGTTCGGGCATTCGCACCCGGCGGGCGAGCTCTTCCACCGACATGTGTCGGCGACGGCGTCGGGCCGCAATCCAACGACCCAGCGACTGAAAGGAAGCGGGATCGCGATCGACCGACTTACGAGGAGCGGGATCGCGATCGACCGACTTACGAGGAGCGGGATTGCGATCGACCGAAGCATGATGACCTATATCCGAATAGAAACGGCGAACGGCGGCTTCTCGCAGCTCGTCATCGACCCCGAGCACATCGCAGATCTGTTGGAACCGCACGAACCGCGGCCGGTACGGCCCGGATTCGATATTGGCGAGAGACGAGAATCCGATCCCGGTGGCCTTCACGACATCGCCCTGGGTCATCAGCCTGTCATGTCGCAGTGCCACGATCCAGCTGCCAGGTGACGCAGGATCGTGTTCAGCAGGGTTGATATCAAAACTTCGACCCCGATAGAAGTGACGGGCGGCGGCGGCGAGTTCCCTCGGCGCAACGTCCATCGCACGACAGATCCGCCAGAACTCGATCGATTTCGTAACATGGCCACCCTCGATTCTGCTGACATAACCGCCTGATTTCCCCACCTTCGATTCCAGCTCGGCCTGAGATATATCCCGGTCGTAGCGCAGCGCGGCAATCCAATCTCCCGGCGATCCCGGGTCATGGGCGGTGGGATCGAGGTCGAAGACGAGATCCGAATAGAAATGACCGGTAGCAGCCTCGAGAACGTCCGGCGCCACCCCCAACGCACGACAGATCCGCCGGAAAACAATTGAATCCGGACGGGTCCCGCGCTCGATTCCGGTCATAACTCCTGCGGACACACGCACGGTCTGCCTCAGCTCATCCAGGCCTATCCCTCGGTCGACGCAGAGCGCCATCACCCAACTGCCAGGAAACCCGGAATCATGCGCCGCCGGATCGAGATCGAACTCGAGATCCGAATAGAAGGCACGGGCGGCTGCCGCGAATTCTTGCTGCCCCACCCCCAGGAAACGACCGATCCGAAACAAGAGGCCGAGCGGTGGACGCTCGTCTCCGTTCTCGATCCTTGCGATCTCTGTCGGCGACACGTACACCGCGCGGGCGAGATCCGCCTCGGTCATGCCCTTGTTGTTGCGTAGCGCGACCACCCAGTCGGACAGCGAATCATGTTCGGCCGCATAGGAATCCAGGTCGATATCCCAATAGAAATGACGGGCGGCGGCAAGCCGCTGCTGGTCGCCGACCTCCAGCGCATCGCAGATCCGCCAAAATACCGCAGTGCTCGGCCTATCGTCCCCGGTCTCGATTACCCGGAGCCGAGTCCAGCCCGGCTCTATTGCCTTCGTAAGTTCGGTGCGAGTCAGATCCCGGTCGTGCCGCAACGCGATGATCCAAGAACCGAGCGTCCAGCGATCGTGTGCCAGCGGATCGAGGTCCAGGATGAGATCCGAATAGAAATGACCGGTAGCAGCCTCGAGAACGTCCGGCGCCACCCCCAACGCACGACAGATCCGCCGGAAAACGATCGAATCCGGACGGGTCCCGCGCTCGATTCCGGCCATAACTCCTGCGGACACATCAACGGTCCACGCCAGCTCATCCAGGCCTATCCCTCGGTCGACGCAGAGCGCCATCACCCAACTGCCAGGAAACCCGGAATCATGCGCCGCCGGATCGAGATCGAACTCGAGATCCGAATAGAAGGCACGGGCGGCTGCCGCGAATTCTTGCTGCCCCACCCCCAGGACACGACCGATCCGAAACAAGAGGCCGAGCGGTGGACGCTCGTCTCCGTTCTCGATCCTTGCGATCTCTGTCGGCGACACGTACACCGCGCGGGCGAGATCCGCCTCGGTCATGCCCTTGTTGTTGCGTAGCGCGACCACCCAGTCGGACAGCGAATCATGTTCGGCCGCACCAGTATCCAGATCGATATCCGAATAGAACTGTCGAACGGCCTCGGCTGTGGCCGCCTCCTCGAGCCCGAGCGCTCGGCAGATCCGTACGAACATCTCTGACGGTGGTCGCCGATTCATCACCTCGATCTCGGTCGAGTACCGCGAGGACAATCCGGTCACGTGGGCGAGGTCGGCACGGCTCATACCGCGAACGTTGCGTAGGTAGGTGATCCACCCGCCAAGATCGTGTGCTGCCGGATCCGGATCGAGATTGATATCCCAATAGAAATGACGGGCGGCGGCAAGCCGCTGCTCGCCGTCGACCTCCAGCGCATCGCAGATCCGACAAAAAACCGCATAGCTCGGCCTATCGCCCGCGGTCTCGATTATGCCGAGCCGACTCCAGCCCGGCTCTATTGCCTCCGCAAGTTCGGTGCGAGTCAGATCCCGGTCGTGCCGCAACGCGATGATCCAAGAACCGAGCGTCCAGCGATCGTGTGCCAGCGGATCGAGGTCCAGGATGAGATCCGAATAGAAATGACCGGTAGCAGCCTCGAGAACGTCCGGCGCCACCCCCAACGCACGACAGATCCGCCGGAAAACGATCGAATCCGGACGGGTCCCGCGCTCGATTCCGGCGATATCCGCTGTCGACACACTCGCGCGCGGTACCAGCTCGTCCAGGCTCGCACCTTGCTCGAAGCAGAGCGCCGTCACCCAGCTCCCAGGCGATCCTGGATCATGCGCCACCGGATCGTGGGCGCGCTCACGGTCCGAATAGAACTGTCGAACAGTCTCGGACAAGGCCGCACCCTCGAGCCCGAGCGCTCCGCAGATCCGCTGAAAGATGCCCAGCGTCGGCTCCCGCTTCTCGGTCTCGATGTCGGAAAGCACGCGCATCGACACGCCCGCCGCTTGCGCGAGCTGTACCCGGTTCATCCCCAGCTCGAGTCGCCGGGCTTTGATCCATGCACCCCGCTGCGAATCGGGCTCCTCGCGCGGTCTGCTGCCGATGCGATCATCGGGCTCGAGGTGTTGCTGCTCGTCGCCCGTACTGGTCGACCCGACGAGGTATGCGCATTCGGAGACGTCGTAGCCGTTGAATGTCGTGTTCGAAGGATCGACCCGGATCGGAGTCAGTGTGGCCCGCAGTTCGGCCAGGTACTGGTATAGCAGGGGGCGATTCGTTGCCGAGCCACCGCAGTGGTCGTCTATGACGATCGCGAGGCGACGTCCCCTGGCCGCGGCGATGCCGTGCGCCCAGTCGGTGAATTTACTGTAGAAGTCGGTGACGGAGACGTGCCTGATGTAGGTCTCCAACGGATTGAGACCGCGGATGAGGAGAAGGGGCTCGCCGGATGCGCTGGTGGTCTCGATGAGCAGGCCCGCGCCCGCCAGCGCGGTGCGCTTCGGGTCGTCGGGATTGTCGACCATGATAGCGGCCGTCATATTCGGCCACGCCTCGGCGACCGAACGATGGCGATCTGCCCAACAGGCATCGGCGATATGCCCGGAAAGTTCGAGCAGCGGCCCCCGCGTGGGAACGAACCGCCCCTTGGTGGTATCGCTCGAGACTCCGATGCCCTGGGTGCGTGCTATCGCGTCGTCCAAAGCCACGACACTCGTCATTCGTCGGAAAATTTGTGCGCCCCGTCGGTCCGAGAAATACTGTTCGAATACCTCCTGATTGGTGATGTGTTCTACAAATTCCCGGACGAGAGTGATGTCTTCCAGTGTCGGTTCGCTCGCTCCGATATGTTGCAACCGATCGGCCCATTCCGGATACTTCTGCATCGCCCAGGCGAAACAGATTGCCCGCAGGTCGTCATGCAACTCACCGACCCGAGCCAACCGCTGAAAATTGTTTTCGAAATCCTTGAGTGAACGCAGCGCCGGAAATTGGTTCGCGGCCGCATTTTGTGTCGCGATGAGTTGCTTCAACTCCCGTGCGCGGGCCACTATATTCCGGCGCGCGATATCATTCATGGGCGAACCGTCGGCGAGCCTGCCTGAAGCGATGGAGTTCTCCAGTGTGCCGATATGCTCGGCAATGTCGTGTCCGAGCTTATCGAGCAGATGGGTGATCGGCCGCCGCGTATCCGTCGAGGCCGAGCATGCGTCTTGAAGACTATTCGCCAGCCCGGCGAAACGTCCCAGCAGTTCCTCGGTCCATTGCGACCCCGACTGAGTCCGCAGCTTGGCGACTTCGACCACGCCGCTGGGCTGATATTCCTCGGGCATCGGTGGGATGTCGCCCTGCGCCGTCGCCTGCTCGTGGTAGCGGAGCAATTTACGTAGCGACGCCATGTCATGAGGCCCCCACTCGGACGACTGATAGTGGGTGACATCGATCAGCAACCGGGCGAGGAATTCCGAAGACTGCACCTTCGCCTGATTTTCGGCCGACAGATCCGCACTTTTGACCTCGGCGGCGAAGGAGCGCGCAATATCTTTCAGCTCATCGAGGACCGCCTCGCCCGAACGTTGTAAGCCGAGTGCACTTCGCTCGGCACCGTCCGCACCGTCTGTCAGCACAGTGCGAAGGCATCGGGCGAACTCCGGTGTCACGTCCCGGACGAACTCCATCGCCGCGCGAATCGTCGGTGGCCGCTGACCGACCGGCAGCTCACCGACTTTCTCCACATAACAGGCGAATTCGCGATCGCTCGGACCTCGGATGTAGAGGTCCTCCACCTCACGCAACCGCTGTGCGGTGAACGTCACCTCCGCCCGCACATCGTCCGGGATATGTGCGATTTGACGGGTCAGCAGAAACTCATCCGCGAACTGCCGACGGACCGATCCTGGGGAGAGATCATCGAGGGAGGTGAGCACGTCCCAGGCTCGATTGCCTACGGGCGGATTCTCCGACACATACCTGCTGAACATCGTGAGCAGACGCATATCCACCGCACCGGCCGGAATTTCCGCGACTCGGCGTAACTCCTGTCCGACGGCGTCGAGATCGACCGGGGTCGCTCTCGATATCCTTCGCTCGAGATTGGGCGCGAAACCAGGGTTGTTCTTGTCGATCTTCCGTAAAGCGTCGCCGATCTCGGGTCTCGCCAAGAATTCGACTCCGGCGCCGATCGTGTCACCGCTCCAGTGCGTAGAGCGCACCATTTCGAGGAGGATGCTGTTCGCCATCGGAGTCGAAATCACGTCCAGGATCTCGGGATCGTCGGCAAGACTGATCTGAGTGTGCTGCCGGTGGAGATACCTGTCGGGGCTATCGTTGCCGCCCAGGTCGGCGCTGAGTTCGGCGAACATCCTCGTTTGCTCGAACTCGTCCGCGAACAGGCGAAAGAAGTGGACTATCTGTGTGTGCTCGCCGACCGGCCGTCCGGCCAGCTTGTCGATGAGGACCTCGATATCGTCCGTACTCATCGACAGGCGGGATCCGAGCCGCGCGAGTTCCCCCGCGGTATCCGTCGGCGGGACAGCCGGATCGAACGTATCCACTGCGGACGAGAAGTTCTCCTGGAACCACTCGTGCACTATGCGCTGGTCATATCCGAACTCGAGTTCACCAGGGGTCAGCCAGCGGGCAGCGGTGATGTACTTCGCGCCGTCACCCGCGACGGTCCGCTCGGACGCATCGACCACCACCAGACCGGCTTCGGTGATCTTCGACGGACCCGCGATACGCACATCCAACGCCACCGCCTCGAGTGCGGACGGCAGCCTCCACACGGGTCGCCGATCGTCGTCGTCGAATACCTCCTTGACCACCAGGAACCGCTCGACTCCTGTGGCATCGACCTGCCGGGCCAGCACGTCGGCGGCCGGTGACCGGACACCGGGGAAATGTTGATCGAGAAGCTCGATGACATCCTCGCCGGAGAGATCGCCCGGGATCAGGGTGCCCGGGGGAGTACCGAAGACTCGGGCCAGTTCGTCGTCCAATTGTTCGGTGCTGGCAGCGAGCCTACTTTCGTGGTGGTGAGCCTGGTCGGTGACGCGGGCGATCGTGGAGAGTTCGTCGAAAGCCTGCGCCCATCTCGTGGTGTTGCCGTCCTCCGAGGAATACCGATAGTCCTCCAGCTCCTGCTTGCTCAGTTGCGCCGGGTCGCGGCCGATGGCGTCGCGAAGTTCCGCCGTCGCCGTATCGAACATGCTGTCGAGCTGGGTTCGGCCGGTCGAGCCGGGACGGACATGGAACCACACCAGCCCCTGAAAATCGCAGGCTTTCTGGAGACCGACGGTGTCGATCGCGTCCAGTGCATCCTCATGGACTGCCAGCTCGGCGGTCAGCGACTCCAGGCGGTTCGCCAACGCCCGCCGAATCTCGGCCGCGTCGTCGGTCGGTGCGTCGCGTCGCGAGATGGCACGGCGCTGCTCATCGGCGCTGAGCTGCGTCGCCAGCTCGTCGAAACAACCGAGACGCCAGGCCAGCAACGCGACGCGGTCGGCGCTCTCGAGGACTTGGCGGCTGACCACAAACCGTTCCGCGGCGGAGAGCACGACGCCGGGTGCGTGGCGGCGGGCGTCGTCGGTGTAGGTCCATCCCATCAAATCATCGACGTACCGGCCGGGTTCGGCGATGCCGTGTCCGGTCGGATTTCGTAGCATGCGGCGCTCATTGAGCTGTGCCCACACCTGCCGCCGCCGCGAATCGGTGGCAAGCTCGTCGGGACGCAGCCGCAGCAACTCGGCCAGCCGGTGCCGATCGACGACCTGCCGGTTCGCCCACGCCGACAGCACCGGCGAACCCGGTTGCAGGGCCGTCGACAACGGCTCCCCGAACCGGGCACTCAGCCAGTTCCCGGTGACGCCCTGGTACTGCCTGGTGCGCTGCCGGTAGCGCTCGTACGCCGATCCCGTTTCCGTCGGCCGCGCTCCGATCAGGCCCTCCGGGAAATCCTCGCCGGGCACACCTGTCGATTCGCCGTCGACCAGCGCGCGCTCGGGGCCGTCGGGTCCGAGGACGATCCCGAATCCCTTGTCCCACTTGCCAACCCATCCGGACGGATCGAACGTCGGCCAGTCGCGGGCGAGGGCGGCTCGGGCCGCGGCACCCGGTTCGACGCTGTGTGGATTGACCTGGCTCAGGTCGATCTGCATCAGGCGGTCGTCGCCACCGTTGCGGACCATCACCAGATCCACGCCGCTGCCGTAGTCGCGAGCTGGGTTCTCGGCGGCCAGTAGGGCGAACGTATCCGGTCTGCCCGCCAGATGTGTCGCCACGTCTTCGGGCCTGCGGAACACCGCCGACCAGTCGGCGCCTACCCGGGCCGCGAATTCTTCGCCGGGCGCACCGACAGGGAAATCAGGACCCGCCATTGCCTCGGCGAGACGAACCGGGTGGTCCGGCATCAGATGTTTGACCAGCCAGAGCATTTCGGACACAGTGTCGCGGCGGTCGCCTTCCAGAAGACGGACCAGGGCACCCCGGTCTGTGCCGGAATCGACCGCTTTGTCGTGGTAGAACGCCCGTGTGGTGGTGATGTCGGCTAGGTCTCCCAGCCTTCGATGCTCGGCGTCCGAGTCGGTTTCGCTGGACACGAAGATCACGACGGCCCGGCGGGGCCGTCCGAACCGCTGGTCCGAGGCGATGTCGTCGGCGACCCGCTCGACGTCGGCACCGAGCAGATCGACGGTTCCCGAATCGATGATGTGCCGATCGGTGATGTCGTCAACGTCCGGCACCAGGTCCGGGTCGCCCACTGTGAGCACCAGGTATCTGGTGTCCGGGTCGAATGCCCACAGATAAACCTCGGGTTGCCCGGACATTCGGTCGGCACGCTCGTCGGCGCGAGTCAGCACGGTGCCGATGGTCTCGAGGTAGGCCAGTCGCCGCTGTCCGGGCTCGTCCGGGTTGTCGCGCAGCCGCGCCACCTCCTGGGCGATCCGGTAGCGGCAGGCGCGGTTGCGCCACCGCGCCGGGATTCCCGGCACCTGTGTGGTCAGGTCGTGTCGTTGTCGCACCAGTGCCGCCCGCTGCGGCCAATCCGTGCGGAAATACGCCGCGGACGAGCTGTCACGGTGTGCCCCGTTGGTGATCACCGATCGGAATCGGCTGCGGGCCTGCTCGTCCACGCGACGCCACATCAGGTCCTGATCGTCGGGCATTCGGTGCTTCGCGTCGATGTGGACGGTCCCCAGATCTTCTGACCGCACCCGGGTATTACCGGAATCATCTTGTTCGACAATGGGTTTCAGTTTCCAGAGAGCGTAACCAGCGCCGCGGAGTTCGTCGCGCAGCTCGAGGTTGTGCAGCATCATGTCGGTCACGGCGTCGTCGTGCAGACCGCCTTCGGCGATGACCACGATGGTGTGTCCGGGCAGCAGTACCGTGTTCGAAGTCACCTGCCGCGCGCCGGGATTGCGGCGCACTACATCGGCGGCGACCGTGGCGACAGCGGAGTGGTCGCCTGCGTCCTGTTCCGCCTGCCATTGCTTGACCCACCCGGCCAACTGCTCGACCTTCGCGATCTGTGCCTCGACCTGCGCGCGCCTGCTCGACCAGTCGGCGGGCATCTCGGTAGTGCTCGGACGGAACGTTTGGCGGTCCATCACCGCGCTTTCCTGTGCGGCCTCGGCGCGCAGGCGAGCGATCTCGGACGACCAGCCCGCTCGATCCAGCAGCTCAGGGAGGCTGACTCCCAGGACGCGGCCCAGAGTGCGGCAGCGCATCTCCCACAAGCGACTCGGCCGCACGAACGTCACCAAGGCTCTGTCGTAGTCGCCGGAGTCGCCAACCGTGTGGTCGATAAGGACCTCGGTGAAACCTCTTCGGCCCGCCATCTTTCCGGTGAACGTGGCGCGCGCCGCGTCTTGTGGCGACAGTTTTTTCCGGATGCCCGCGTTGAACGTGTCGAGGTTGTCACCGAGCATCTGGTTGTTCCGGACCCAGAAACCCTCGATTCCGTGCACGAGGTCGCCGACCTCGTCCCACCCGTCGGCGAACATCACCCCACCACGCGGTGTGCCCCGCGCGGCCACGATGGTGTTGCGCATGATTCCGGCCCGATTGACCTCGCTCGATACGCCGACGTAGACCCCTCTGTCGTTGACGCTGTCGACAGCCTCGTAGGAATTCCGATACTCGCCGACCGGTGCGTACTCGACCATCCATTCGAGCAACTGGCGCATGGTGCGCTCGTACCAGATCCCGAAACCCTGCTTCTCGAACTCGGCAGCGAGTTCGCCGAACCGACTCCACAACGGCAGGAAATCGGCGAACGGCTCGTCTGCGACAAGACGGAGCGCGACCTCGCCGACCGTCGAGAAGTGCCTGGCAAGCGGACCCAGCTGGGCCGCCAACCACCGGAAATCGGGGCCATTTCCCTGCGCTGCCCACCTTCTCGCATCGGCGGTGACCAGCTTCGGGATCGCCGCTGCGAACTCGCGCCACGGTCCCTCGGAGTCTCGCGGAGCATCCTTTGTGGGCTTGCTATCGGCGGTGCCCTCGTGCGGGCGGCTGCCGATCTGATCACCGGGTGCCCGGGAGTCGGCGGTGTCGGGCTTCATACCTTGCGGGCGTGCCCGATCGGCAGTCTCTGGTTCCTGCACGGTCTCGGCAGCGGAGTCGTGCGGGCGGTGGCCGGTGAGGGCGAGTTCGGCCGACCGGTAAGTGTCCGCCCTGTCGGGCAAATCGGTCCCGGACGGTAGATCAGGTGTTGCGTCGGCACCCACCGACCAGTCCAGCTGTATCGAGTTGATTTCCCGCACCGTTTCCGCATCGACCTCGATGTCCTTGGCCCGGGTTTCGGCGGCGAGTACGTCATGGTGGGACCTGGTGACGAGGTTGCCGTCGCGATCGAAATCGATGGTCTCGAAGAGGGGCTTGTCGGTGGGTATGAATTTTTGCTGCTTTTGTCGCCAGGTTTCGAACGGGACGGCCTTGTTCAGCAGCGTGCGACGGTTCTGGAGGTCTTTCGGGCCATAGTCGGTGTCGGTTCGACGGCCTCGAGCGGCTGCCAGGTCCACCACGACCAATTTCGGCTGCTCACCCGGCTCGCTGTCGTTGACCAGCAGCACCATGTGGTTGTCGGCCTCGACCCAGCCCTCGGCGGCCGTTCCGCGCTGCTTCGCCGTGTTCTTGCATTTGTAGACCAGGACCGCGATGCCGCCCGGCCGCGTTTTCAGCGATTCGGCAACATCGTCCAGCGATCCGGCATTCTCGAGTGGGGCGCCGAACACATCCGCGACAACGGCGCGGCTGTGACCGGCCATGGCGGTGGCGGGCATCTCGATGCGGCGTCCGGTCAACACCCGCATGCCGGTCACGGCGTTGTTGACGCAGCTGTTGGGGCTGCGGCGGTGGATGGCGACGACCAGGTCGAGCAGGGCCGCGGTGGCCAGGTAGTGCGACGCGGCGGCGATGACATCCTCACCTGCCAGGGTCTCGGCCGCCGGGCTCATCAATACCGGGTTCACCGAGTTCGGGGCGGCTTTGTCTCCCGCGGCATCGTCGTGTGCAGCCAGGGGAGGGGTGCCCTCGGCGAGCAGGTGGTGTTCGACCGCTTCGCCCAGGATGTCGCGGGCGATGGCGGGGGTGATGCTGGAGGCGGGATAACGCAGTGCCTTCGCGAGGTTGTCTCCTGCTTCGGTCACCGCGGGGTCGAGCAGGCGCATGCCTTCGGCGCCATCGATGTCTGCGATGTCCCAGCCGAGTGTGTCGGCCAGCTGGCGCCGCTGCGGTACCAGCTGGTCCAGCGCCTGCTCGTCGTTGAGCCACGCGTACTGCGCGACCGTCGAGGGTGCGGTCGCCTCGACCTGCTGCCGCAACGCCTCCACCGCGGCGGGCGGCAGGCCCGTCTGTTCCAGCAGTCTGCCCAGCGGGTTGTCGGTGTCGTCCTGTTCGAGCGTGGTGGCGGCCGTGGCGATCGCCGGGGCCGGGATCCCCAGCAGCCCGGCCAGGCGCGCGGCTCGGTCCTCCGTTCGATCCGGCTGCCCGATGTCCGCGACGCTCGGCTGTCCAATGCCTGCGATGCCTGGCCCGGTGTCCGAGAAGTCTTGGTAGCGCCCCGTTTCAGCGGCGGCGAGAAGGGCGGCCGGATCGTTGGTGGTGTACGCGTGGTGGCGGATGAAGTCGGCGGTGGCGTGGCGCAGCGCACGCTGTTGGAGTTCGGGCACCAGCGCGCGGAGGTTGTCGCTGGCCTCGACGAGGTTGTGGTGATTTTCGGGGGTGGGGTCGGTGCGCTGGTCGGCGGCGGCCCGGTCGTAGCGGACCGCTGCCTCGCGTACCCCGTGCAGGTGCATGGCGTTGCGGATCAGCGCGTCCTGCGGCGACATCAGCGCCTGCGCGGCGCCGGGGGCCCCGTTTCGCGCGGTCCGGTTCTTGGCCTGCTCGTAGATGTAGGACTGCTCGGGGACTTCGGTCATCCACACCAACATGCCGCCCCTGGCCTGCACCGCCTCCGACACCGCGATATCGACACCACGCTGACCCTGCCTGTTGATCACCAGGATCTTGCCCTCGTCACCGGCGGCATCAAAGATCTTCTGCAACTTGGCTTCCCAGTCGGCTCCCCACCCGGCCATCCGGTCGGCGTCGACCGCCTCGATCGCCTCCCTCGGCACCCCTTGGCGCACCAACGCCTGCACCTGCCTGTCGACCAGATCATTGCGGTGACACAAGATCTCCTGGGACCGGCCGCGGCCACCCTGCCACCTCCGGTGCGCCTCTTCGGCGATTGTGCTCAGCTTGGCGCGGGTGTTCTCCACCAAATCGGGGGAGCCCTCCATCAGCCGCTGCTCCTGAGACCGATCGACCTGATGCGCGTCCGCCAGGCCGTAGATCTTTTCCAGCACGGGATTCAGGTCCGCCAAGGTGCCTGACGCGCCGGTGACCTCATCGAAGAACCGGCCCCCCTGGCGGTAGATCTCGACGGCGGTGATGCTCCTGGTGTTCTCGGCGTCGGCGCGCACCACGATCTGATGCCGTTCGGCGCTCATCCCGATGGCCTCGGCGGCCCGGATCTCCTTGGCCTCGACGGCCTGGGCCAGGCTCGCCTTGCCTGTCTCGGCGCTCCACCGTGACTCGCTCGACGTCTTCGGGTTGCGTTGCAGACCGTGTTCGCTCTGATCGAGGATGACGATCTTGCCCGCATCCATCACGTAATGGGTTTTGTTTCGGCAGCTGAACTCGGCGGCGGCGGCCGTCTCGAGACGCGACAACCCCATACCTTCCAGCCATCGGTTCCCGCCCGGCAGCGCCTCGACCTTCTCCCGCCCGGTCTGCGTCAGGTGCGCTTGCCCGTCGTACCAGAACTCGACTTCGGGAGTCCCATCCGGATGCAGGCCGACTTCTTCGACGATCCGTGTGAGACCGAAATCCTCGTGCGACAACGCCCCCTTCTTCAGCGCGTCGGCGAGGAAATCGTGTGCGCCGAACACCTCGTGCGTCGTCGCCTCGTGCGCGACCTCCTCCACGCCTTCCGACCGGAGAAACTGCCGCTCACCACGGTCGATTATCCCGTCCATCTCATCGATCAACACGTGGCGCGGCGGCTGGTGACCGGCGTTGGCCAGATGCCCGACCGTTTCGCCGGTGGCCACTACGATGGCGGGGCGACCGGCGGTGACCGACCCGAAACCGCTCTGCTGATCAGCTCGGATCACGTCGATCCCGGATCCGGCCAGCAGTTGTTGATACCTGGTGAATTCCCGGTGGGCCAGCCCATCGGTCGTCGTCACCAAAAGGCATTCGCCGTGACGGACGGCCCGCTGCATCGCCGCCGCCATGAACATCAGCGACTTGCCCTCGCCCGGCTTCATCTCCACCGGACGCCTGTCCAGCGCGTACACGCCCTCGGCCTGCTCGACCCGCAATACCATCCCCCCCGGCACGGCGTCGCTGATCGTGCCGCGCCGAATGATCTCTGTCGTCGCGATCATCGACTTCGCCGCGTCGGTGTCGAACAATCCGGCCTGCAACACCTCGTCGGAAAGGTTGCACAGCCGCAGCTGCTCCGGAACCCGATCACCGGAACCGGCGTGGAAATCGGCCAGCAACTCGATCGCCTGATCACGAGCGCTCGGCGTCGGCGAAGCGGCACTGTCGACCGAACCCGAATCCAGGCCGCCCGTTTCACCCGCCAGGACATTCCGCTCCGGCGCGGGAGCGTGCTCCTCGCTCCCGGGCAACTGGTGTTCACCTGCGGCAGGTGTTTCGGGCCGGTCGCCGATCCCGTCGGCCGGGTGGGTATCAATCGGGGTCTCGTGGGTCTCACCCCCTGCGACACTCCGACTCCCGGTACTGCCGTGCTCATGATTCCCCGGTGGTCGGTGTTGACCGACGGCAGAAGTTTCGGGCCCGGTACCGACTTGACGGGCCGGGGTGCCCGTCGAAACCTTCGGTGGCGCTGACGTCTCCCCACGCGCCTCGACCGATCGTGGCGCTGTCGCATTCGTGCGGGCCGCGGATTCGCCGCGCTGCGGACGCTCTGTCGGCGCACCTGTCTCCGACCGCCCCGCCGACCCGGCAGCAGAGTCGGCTCTGACTTGAGCACGGCCGGTCGCCTCACTGTGTGGCGTCGTGCCCGAACCCGTGGGCGACCGCGATTCGCCGGACTTGACCGGTGCGGTGTTCCCATGCGCTCCGGCTGCGGGCGCCTCCCCCCGCTCGCCCCCGGCAGTCACCGTATCCGCCGTCCAAGCCGCCTTCGCCGCCTCCCACGCTTGCTTCGATTCCGCGGACACCTCGACCGGTGGGAGAGCCGGTGTCGGCGACGCGGTGTCCTCGCTGCGTGTGGCCGCGGGCAGGTCAGGCCGGGTGAAAGCCCCACCGCCGTCGATCACCGCCGGCGCGGGCGCACCTGGGTGAGCGGCGGCGTGAGCGTGCACGACCCCAGCGAAACCGCCGTTGAGCAGCGGGGCAAGCACTTGATCGAAATGCTCCGGCCATCCGGTCACCAACGTCGCCGCACCCAAACCCGCCACCGCGCCCGCAGTGCCATGCACCAACCCGAGCGCCAACCGGCTGTCCTCGATCCGGGGAAACACCTTCGGCGCGACCCGGCCCGCGACCATGCCGCCCAACGCACCACCCGCACCGGACAAGGCCGCGACTTTGATCGATGTCAGATCGATACCCGTCGGATTCGCACCATCCGATCCGATCACGGCGAGGGTTCGATCACCGGACACGGCCTGCAACGCCTGCACGCCCGCGTCGACACCCACCGGCAGGGTGGCGGCCTTACCCAACGTGACAGGCAACCGGAGCGGTCCCAGCATCGACAGCCGATCAGCCGTCTGCGTCGCGCCCACCTTGAACGCCTGTTCCAGGCCCGCGCGCAGTACCGCGACACGGCCCCGCCCCTCGACCAACATCGACTCCACCACCGGCGCCGCCGCCACTTCTCCGGCAGGACCGGCTGCGACGGCACTGGACAGCACGCCGAAGATCCGCCACGCCAACTCGATCCCGAAGGCGAACATCACGCACAGTGTCTTCTCCGCATTGTTGGCAGCCGCCCGCGCCTGATCGGCCAGGGCCAGTGCGTCGTCACCGAGCCTGGCCGCCCCGTCTCGGTGCAAACGCAACGTCTCGCGCAGCCGGTCGCCGAGCGCGCCCACCGAATCCTCTTGTGCCAGAAGATTTTTCGCATCCTCGGATTGATCGCCCAGCTCGGCTGCCTTCGCATCGAACTCCGCGGCCATCCGACGCATCCCGGAGATGTCGGCACGCGGCAGCTCGCCTCCGAAGACCACCATCTCGATCGGATGCCGCAGCACGGCAGGCAAACCCTCGAACGAGTTCCGCAGTTCCACGACAGGGTTCAGCGACGTCGAACCGTCCATCGGCACCACCTACCCATCCCGAGAGGTCGCGGCGACGAGAACCGCATGCAGTGTTTTCGCCTGGATGCCCGCCTCATCTCCGTGCAGCACTACCTCGGCGAACGCGGCTCCGATGGCCCGATTCGCATCGAATCCGCCTGGGGTCGTGGTATCCCCGGTCAACTCGCCACGCCAGCGCTGATAACCGTGCACCACCTCGGCGAGTGTGCGGTGTCGTCCGGGCTCGCGTCGCAGGTACTCCGCGAGCAGGACGCGCTGCGCCTGCCTGCGCGCGAGCCCGCCACCGGCGCCATCGAGCGCTCGGCCGAATTCGCCCAGCGTGGCCACGTAGATACCCATTCCGGCATCGGTTTCCGCGGTTCCGGTTCCTTCCCTCGGCTCCTGCGCAGTCCGCTGGTCGAGCGTGATCGAGCGAGCCGCGCCCCTGGCGTCGTGCGGTTCGGAACTCCACCGCACCATGCCCGATTCGTCGCCGAGGTCTGCCACCGCTACGACATCCAGGCCGATCACCGGGTAGTCGGTAAGCACCAGGTCCACCGCGGCCACGAACTCACGCACCGCGGCCACCTGCAGGCCGGGAGTATCGAATCCGGCCACATCCACACCGTGGTGCTCGGCCAACGTCCGCGCCAGCCACCTGACCAAGGGGTCGGAACCCGATCGCCCGTCGGAACCGGGCCGATCACGCCCGCGCTGCGGTTCGTCTGCGGGCTTGTTCGATCGTGGCGGGGAACCGTACCGAGGGCGCGGGGGACTCGGCTGGGCACCCGGGGGCGAGCCGGGTGTCCCGGGCTGTTGCCCGGTCCACGGGGTGTCTCGCCGCTCCACACCGGTCGCCGGCGCTGGCGCAGACGCCGTGCCAAGGAGCCGGGCCGCATTCTGTGTGGCGGCCGGGGGCAACCCCCGGAATGACGGCGGGAGCACAGGGGAGGACGGGGGCAACACCGGAGAGGACGGGGGCAACGCCCGGGAGGACGAGGGCAACACAGGGGAGGACGAGGGCCCGCGACCGGAGTCACCGGCAGCGTTGCCGGATTTGCCACTGCCCTCTGGGCCTGTTCGATCCGATCCCCGGCCTGTTCGATCCGAAGAGTTCGGGCGCTGCGGACCGTCCTGCGGCGTGGACCGTCCCGTGGACGTATCCGGTGTACGCGACCCGCCGGGGGTGGATAGTTCGGTGGGACGAGCCAGGTCTGTGGGGTGCGCCGGGGCGCCCGCCGCGGGAGAAGTCGCCGTGGGATCGGACGCCACGGGTAGTGGCGCGCTCGGAGGCGACGACGTGCCCGCGCTGCCGTCCGACCATCGCGGATTCCGCGTGCCGTTGGGGTCCAGGTCTGCGGTCGTCGCGCCGATCGTGCTGGCACCGTAGCGGTCGTGCACTTCGAATTGGGTTGCGGCGTCAACGATTCCGGCGGCTGTGCCGCGCAGGCTCTGCTCCATCGCCCGGAGACCCGTCAGCAGCTGGTCGGCATGCGGCTTGAACTCCCTGGCGAATGCGATGCCCAGATCGTCGTCGCCCCAACTGCCTTCGGCGTGCGCCAGGCAATCGCGCAGTCCCGCATAGGTTTGCCCTACGCGGTCGCCGAGTTCGGCCAGCCGCGCTCCTTGATTCCGCAGGCTGTCCGGATCCAACCGAACTTCACTGTTCACGTCGCGACCCCTCCGGTCAGGCTCGGCCGTTGCCGCGCAGCCGGAGCCGTCGCTCGAAATCGGTGATGAACACCGACAGCGGCACCGACGTGGTGGAGCGCTCAACCACGCCATCGTCGGCGACATAGAAGACGGCACGGTCCAAAGCCAACTCGCCGTCCGGCACCGGAGAACGGACCAGCCAGCCAACGCTGATGCGATCGGACCGCAACGTCGAAAGCGGGTATCTCGTGGTGTCGTAACCCCGTCGGTGGATGTGTTCTCGGACGAGGTCGAGCGCCTCCGTTGCGCCGATCCCAGCGGCGTGGTTCGCGACCAGGTCCGCGAGCATGAACTGGAACAGGGCGCCATCGATGTCGGCGCCGTCACCGAAGACCTGCACGATCGCTTCGCGAGTCACCGCGCCTGCCTGCGCCGCGGACACCAACAGCTCGGCCCCTTCCGCCGTACCGCCCCGGCCGTCCAGCAGGCTGCCGACGACACTCGCCACGGTGCCTGCCGTCCACACCGCGGGCAGTGCCGGCGCGCACTCCGGTATCGGAGCCGACTCGCCCCGATACCACTGCCCGGCCTCCCACCAGCAACAAAACGACAGCAAGCCGATTACCGCGCGCGGGTTCAGGACCGGGTCGGCAACCCAGTCGGGTGCTCCCGCAAACAATTCCGGCATCGCGGCGCCCGCGTTGTAGGCGGCGTCCAGGACCGGCGCATCCCACACACCGCCCGACAGCACCGCCCGGTTACCGGGCAGCAGGGTCAACGTCGAGCCGCTGCGTCCGGCGCTTTCGAAGATGCCCACCGATGGTCCGATCCGTGGCCCCCGCCCCGACCCAACCGCTACGAAGGCCGCCGCAAGCACCGCCCACCGGGCCCACACCACCGCCAGTTCCGGCAGCTCGCCATCCACAGCCACCGCCCGCACGCCCGCACGCCGGTCCGCGCGCATCCCGTCCACTGCGGCCTGCGGCGGCCTCGACCGGCGTTCATCGCGCCCGATGTAAGCCGCCAGCCACACCGGCAGCCGATCGCGCGGATAGCGCTCCATGTCAGCCAGATAGGCATCAGGTGAAAACAACTGCTCACCAGGGAACGGGTCCTCCGCACCTTGATCGGCGACAACCTCCACACTGTCCGCGTCGATGCGCACCAGCAACCGCCACCACGGCCCACATTCCGAACCGGCGGACAGCCGTCGATGCCGACGCACCATCTCCCACACCGCATCCGACACCTGGCACCGAATCGACCGGCTGCCATCGTCGACCGTCAGCAGCGCCGATTCGGCGACTACGGTCATCGCGAACCACGCCTCCAATTGTTGCCACCCGGGCGCGGCAAGCCCGCGCAGCCCATCCGCGATCTGATCGGCCAACGTCGCAAGTTCCTTACCCGCGGAACTGGTCACTGCACACTCCGACATCCCAGGAACGTGAGCCGAGGGCCGACCACGAGCGGCCCTGCGGTGCGGCTCCTGTCCACTGCCGGTCCTCCTGCCACGACATAACGCAATCCGACAGAATGTCAACATGGGTGGTTTCACATTGTTCTATATTCACACCAGTTGACGGCACGATTGGACCACGACTTACCTGGCCTGTCAACGGACGTCAAGCGATACTGGTTCGAAGGTATTCCAGTTGATGGGAAGGTGACCGGTGGATGAAACAGCCGTAATGTTGGCGTCTAGATTGACGCATCTTTTCGACGTCGTGCGCAGGCCGGACGGTCGCGAATTCAGCAACGAGGAGGTCGCCACGGCGATCGCCCGCGATCAGGGGGTGAAGTTGTCCGGTTCATATGTCTGGTACTTGCGGACCGGGCAACGAGACAATCCGACCTTTCGGCATCTGAGTGCACTGGCTCGATTCTTCGGGGTTCCGCCTGCGTACTTCTTCGATGATGAGACCAGCCGCGAGGTCGATGCCGAGTTGGATCTGCTGACTGCGATGCGGGACGCGGGCGTGCGTGATGTGGCGCTGCGCGCGGCGGGCCTGTCTGCCGAGAGTCTGGCGGCGGTCACCGATGTGATCAACCGTTTCCGGCGCTTGGAGCGACTGCCCGCAGGCCCGTCCGGCGACCGGTAGCGCGCGAAGAACGTCGACTGCCATGCGGACCACGGATTTTCGCAAGCGCTGCGAAAGACGAATCGATATGCTCGGGCTGCCGGTTCGTTTCGGTATCGACGAGGTGTGCGAGCGTCTGGCGAATCATGTGGGCAGGCGGATCGAACTGATCCCAATGGCCTTGCCGCCGGCCAGTCCGCTCGGGTTGCTGATCACCGACGAACATGGGCATTCGGTCATCTATGAGGAGTCCGCCAGTCCGATTCACCGCCAGCAGATCATCTTTCACGAATTCGCGCATCTGCTGTTCGGTCATACGGGTCAGCCGATCGGCGATGATCGAGGGCACTGCGTGTTCGTGCACATCGCCCATGAGCTCCCGGGACGGATTCTCGCCAGGTCCTGCGGATCGACCGAGCAGGAGACCGAGGCGGAGATGACAGCGACGTTGCTGCTGCGGCGCGCGCACCGGTCGAGCCAGCCGGTTACCGTCGCTGCCGATCCGGCGATCGCCGACATAGTCCGCCGGTTGGACAATTCACTGTGACCCCCGACCCGATTCTTCTGATCTTGCTCACGGCGTCGGCTTGCGGCACTGTCCTGGCCATCAAGGCTCGCGATATCATGCGGGACCCGGACAACGGGATGCACCGTGCGAGTGCGCTTTTCGTGGGCGCGATCCTGGCGACCATGATGATCTGGCTCGAATCCGATGCCATCGACCAACACACCCATATTCAGACACTCGGCATCTTGCTCAGTGACCTCACCGCGATGCTCGCTGTGTGCGCGAGCCAGATCTGGTTCGTGTACCTCACGACACCGACCGAGATCGCGCGCCGCAGGACACCGCTGTGCTGCGCGGGATTCATTGGTGTTGTCGTCGTGGTTGTCGCACTGTTCGCCGAGTTCCCGCCGACGTCCGCGAATGATGCCCGATATCGGTATCTGTTCATCTGCTACGTTTTTGTCAGCGGCGTCGCGGCGGTCGTGTTCGGGTTCCGCTACGCGGCGCTCACCGCGAAGCCGTGGCTACGCATGGGATTCCGGGTAATCGCACTGGGCGGCATCGCCGTGATAGCGCGCCTGGCCTTCCTCGGCTACGTGCTCGTCACCGCCGATCTCGGCCACCCGCCTCGGCCGATATATGTCATCGTAGACGGGCTACTCACCGTAACCGGACTGCTCATCGTCATCATCGGGATGGCACTGCCCTCGGCGGGTGAGTTCCTGGAGGTGATGCTGCACGCTTACCGATGCCACCGAGCTGACCGACGACTCAGCGCGCTGAACCAGCACCTGACATCCGCCACCGGCACGACGAGCGCTGTACCCCTGCCCATCGGCCGTGAATGGAACCCCTTGCGGGACGCCGAATTTCGGCTCTGTCGCCGAGTCGTCGACATTCGGGACGCGCAACTGGCCCTGCGCGGGTATGCCGATCCACGGGCACGACAACTCGCCACCGAGCGGTCCGACGCGCTCGGCTTACCTGACCATGAGCGCGGCCCGATGATCGAGGCGGCCGTCATCGCCGCCGCGATCCGGGCGAAGCAAGCAGGCGAACCGCCCCAGCACAACACGACGATGACCCTGCTCGCTGAAAACGGCAGCACCGACACACTTCTCGAAGAAGCAAGCTGGCTCGAACATGTCGGTCGCGCCCTGCGATCGTCAGAGATCGTACGTCCGAACGTCGAGGTCTAGCTGCAATGGGATATGCACCTTCGCGAAGGTGCAGACCCTGCCACGAAACGTCGATGGTCGGGCTCGGAGCATCGGGTTATGTAAGGCCGCACGTGAGTTTGCAAGCCGCAATCAACCAGCATCGACTTCGGATCCACCGCTGATCGGATAGTCCTGTGACACGTCCGTATCGACATTCCGGAAGCCATAGAAACTTTGATCTCATTGTGAAATTCTCATTGCATAAAGGTGGTATGTGTTGTAGTGCAGCGGGTCTCGTTTTTCAGCGCCGTTCGGGTGGGTATAGTCGCGCAATGGCCGGAAGGTATTTCGCCGAGTGGTTTCGCGAGCGTGTGGCCAAGATGCTCGCCGAGCGCAGTATCCCCGACGCCGCCGGTGCGGCGGAGAAGCCGCTGCGACAGATCGGGGGGGCCGCGAAGAAGCACACGGGGGAGACGGTGCCCGATAAGGATCAGGAGGGCCGACGTCAGATCGAACAGTCCGGTCTCGGCACGGGGGAGGCGGGTGCGCGGCTCGTCAAGGACGACCCCCTGCCTCCAGCCGCCGAATCCCACAATGATAATTCAGCACCTGGCCGGGCCGAACATTTCGTATTGAGACTTACCCAAGCAGACAGATCCAGCTTTGCGAGCCTCGCCGAAAAACTTTCCCTTCAGAACATGGTCAGCGATGTCAAGCTTCTTGCGGATTTTTGGGAATTGCGCGGACGGGGGAAGTTTTCGGAGCCCGAGAATAAACTCATAAAACTCTTGGGTAATATGCAGGCGGAGCAAGGCGAGAAACTGGGTGATAACCTCAAGTTTCGATGGGTTTCGGCGGATCAAGATCATGGAGTTTCACGGCTGGTGGAAGACGCACGCGTGCATGGAGGAGCGGCACCGAAAGACCCATGGACGCATATAGGGGACGGTGTTGTCGAAGATTTCATGGCGCAACATAGAGGTCCCGGTGTCTTATTTGTCTACGATGGCGGAAAGCTTACACCGCCAACCAAGGCAGAAATGGACGCCGACCGGGCCGATCCCGATGGTAAACATACGTACATGTACGCGATGAAGGCTAAACCTGGACTGGAGTTGAAAGATGCGCTCGTGGGAATGATCCGCTTCGATAGCCCCGGAGATGAAAAGCGCGCCACGGTTTGAGCTATGGCGAGCTCCCGCCGACGCCCATATCCACCGGCCGGGCACCTCGTTGGACCAGCTACGAGGATCATCACCCCAGCCGAGCGGCGCGGTGCTCATCGGTGAATATGTCGACTTGCGCGAATCCCGCCGGAGTGGTTTCGCGACTGTCGAGCGCCCACCAGCGTGCGAGAGCATCCCGCAGGGCGTGATCCTGTGTCGGCGTCAATCGGACCAGCTTATTCAGCAGGGCTTGTTCGTCGATGCCGTGCTTCTTTCCGTACAGGCCAGACAGTTCGGTGGTATCGAAGTCTGCGCGGAACGCGTCGAACGCCTTCCCGTACAGCAACGACAGCGACACAGACACGTTGGTGTCGAGAGTCGCGCGGTGGCTGATGTCGGCCAGGCACGCGGCCTCGCCGCAGGACATGCGCACCTTGCCGAGTTCGGCCGCAAGCGTTTCCCGCCACAGGGTCAGTTCCGCGGCCGCTTGCAGGTGTGGAGATGCGTTGGCGCCCATGAGATCCGCGCGGCCGGAAAGCCACTTCATCACATCGGCGTCCACGCGGACCTGTATTCGTTGGTCTGCTGCCGTCACGGTTGCTCCGTTTTCGCCGATATGGACCCTGTTCGATGGGCGACCATCAGGTTATTCCTCGCGTCTACAAACGTCTACAGACGTCTACAACCTGATCGCGGAGGACAACGCGAAAGATGCTGAGAATCTGAGCATCGTCGCACGGCGACCCGACGATCTCGATGACTCCCGCGGTCGATCTCTTTGACGAACGCGCCCTTGCCGCCGAGCTTCGACAAGTCACCCGTCCGCCGGTCTCCGGCGGAGTTAACTTTACCAATATTGTTGTGGCACTGATGATTACGAGAGCGCCAGCGACCTATTCCGCTTGGTGGAACGCCATCGGGCCGGATCGGATGGCCATGCGGATGATGTGCGAGCGCGGTGGCATGGCAGGGACCCTACTTGGGGGGCCTCGAGTGCTGGTTCGTTGAGCCGTCCTTCTATGAACGCCCGGGTTTCGACGAGCGCCCGGTCGTGGGCATCGAACGTCAGTACTTCGTGATCGATGTTCAAGCGGTGCAGCACCTTTGCGACGTGGGCGTCGGCCAGTGTCCGGAACTCCTGGTCGGTATCACGTGGTTTGTCGATCCCGAGAGGGATTCGCGGATCGAGGATTGTTCGCAGCACGAGGTCATAGTGGTGCCGGTGCGCGGCAACGACTTGCTCGAGGTGGACATAGTTCGAATCTGGTTGGTGGCCGCGGTATTCGAGGGCGGCATCGTAGTAGCCGAGGGCATCGGGGATGCCGCGATCAATCAGGACGACATCTGCGTGTTGCCAGGCGGCGAGTTCGTTGCTGATGCCTCGGGTGATGATCCACAGTGTTGATGCCCAGGTGTGGTTGTAGAGGATCGGGAACCCGAGTTGATGTGCTTGCGGGCCGAGGTCACCAACCGTTGCAACCTCGATTCGGTCGCGGCGCAGCTCATCCGCCAGTCGGGCCATGAATGTGGTTTTGCCGGTGGAGTGGGTGCCGGTGACGGTGACTGGCCGTGACACCTCGGGTTTGTTCACCACAGGCCTCCTTCGGGTTCTGCGGTTGGTACGAACTCCTGGGGTGCGGCGGCACGGATCAGTCCGTCCCAGTCCATTCCGCTGTCGGTGACGAGCCTGTGCAGTAGTTGCCATGCTGCCCAGGCGTCGTAGCCTGCGCGGTGGTAGCCCTGCTCGGCGAGGGCGGTGGTGTCGAGTTCGCCGTGGTCGATGAGTTTGTCGAGGCCGTAACCGGGCAGTCCCGGCCATACAGCCTTGGCCAGACGCAGGGTGTCCAGGATCATCGGTGGTTCCCAATCCGGCAGGTGCGCGGTGAGGACCTTCTGCTCGACTTTCGCGTTGTGGGCGACCAGGATTCGCCCGCGCAGGTTTGCATCTACGGCGGGAGCCACGTCCGCCCACTCGGGACACTCGGCAACATCATGGTTGGTGATGCCGTGAACCTTGCGGGTGACGATTTGGGTGATTGGAAGCTGTGGGCGGATCATCCAGGAACGGATGTCGTCGACGTTGGCGGTGTCGCCAGTGACCTCGAGGATGGCGATTTCGATGATCTCCGGCGGATTCTGCCCGTTGCCTTCGACATCGACGACCGCAATTTCCTTGCCCTGAAGTGCGGTGGGAATGCTGGTGGTCACTGCGCCTCCGTGATAGTGGGCCAGCCGATCTCAGCGCGGCCGTGCCGGTGCGGATGATGCGGTCTACGAACGTCGTGTACCTGGTAGCCCAGGTTGTGTTGCATGAGGTAGCGCGGTTGCTCGTCCAGACCGTCGACCACGATGGCGCGATCGGTGATCTCGACCAGACGGCCACCCAACTCTGCGGCCAGGTCAGCGACAGGCTTTACGTCAGGTCGTCGCCATGCGTTCGCGCAGCGTTCGAGTTGGGCGACTGGGCAGATATCGCACAGTTCGCGGATACCGTAATGCCCGTTGTAGTCGGCTACGCCGTGGGCGTAGGTCACCGCACAGGAGGTCTTGCGGAATAGGGGTGAGCCTGTCCCGTAATCGGAGGCAGCGGTGAGGATTCGCCGTTCGAGGTCTTCGGGGAAGAACTTGCGGCGTGCTCCCTCGATGTAGGGTTCGGGCAGTCCTTGTGCGAGGTAGTAGTCGCGGATCTGGTCTTTGAAGAACAGCCCCGTGAACACGGTGGCGTGTGCGTGATGGCTCAGTGCGAGGCCTCGTTGGATGTGTTCGTCGGAGTCGTTGAGTGCTGGGACGATCGGGCGCCAGTACAGGATCACGCGATAGCGTTCGGCGTGCTCGAACACGGTCGCAAGCGAGGTGGCTGCGATGTTGGAGTCGACCGGCTCGATTCGGTCGTCGTCGATGCCGGAGTGGGTGACCAATACGGTGAGGCGGATATTGGTGAAGGAGTTGAGGATTGCGCAGTCTTCGGGCTCGATTCGCCACCGTGTTATGACCAGGACGTGATTGGTGAGGCCTCGGTCGTCGAGCAGTCGGAGCATCTCGAACAGGTGCGGTTTCACCGGCGGCAGCATCGGGTCGGTGGCCCGATTGAGAAGTTGAATCGGCGTAATGTGCGGGCGAAAGTACCTGCTGCTGAGCAGCATTCGCACAGCTTCCGACTCGCTGGTTAGCGCGCGGGGGACCTTCATATCGAAATTGTCGAACAGGTGCCGCACACAGTATCCGCAATCGAGCGGGCAACCGACGATCCAGTTGACCGAGAGCCCTGATTTTCGGTATTCGATCACTTCGTGCAACTCATCTCGCAGGTCAGCCTGCTGCGCAACCGCCGCGAGAAGCGGTAGCGGCCGTCTAGCGTGCGATTGGTCTGCGGCCTGATTTGGCTGGGACATATCGGTGCCTTTTCGTTCGGATGTACGGCTTTGGGCGCGCGTCGGCGGCAGGGGAGCGCTGCGGCTGGCGTTGCCTGATTTGGCTGGACGCTTAGAAGGTTCGGAAGGGCACGCTTGTGAGGCGCAGTTTTGATAGCTGCACCGGCTGCGTTTCGGGAGTTGGTTGTGGACGTTGAGCGGGCCGACAGGTCAGCCGTGTGACATGTTGTTCTGCTATGCGGTTACCGTCGAATGGATGGCACGCATGCGCGCATTGCCTCGACGATCGTTATGCCCGAGGGCCGGAAGCGATCGCGTGGTGGTTCCACCCAGACTCGGAATCCGGTATGTCGATCCGCGGGTGATGGCAATGCAATCTGAGCGCCCATACGCGCGATAGACACGTTGTGTCGGAACAGATCTGCGAACGTCGGCACGTCGTCGGGGACGTCCGGGCGCACTAGAAAGGTCCAGCGTTTCGAGCGGGGGTGGGAGATGATCGGCCCGAGCCGGGCACGGTGAGCTTGCATGTGCAGTTTCACGAATCCGCCGAGCTCAGCGGGCATCGTTACCGCGCCAACGCTGCCCAACAGCACGATGATGCGCCCTAGCTCCGGTTGCACTACGGCGGGCAACCCGAATTCGTGGCGGTAGAACGCACACCGGGATGCCGGGGTGTCTGAGGGGACGATGGGGAGAATTGCGGTGTCGTCCATGGTGCGGTCACTCAGTCCCGGACGGAGTTTGTCGCCACGGGGTGTCCCGCTCGATCATGCAGGCTTTGAGCTCGGCGAGGCCCTCACACAGTGGGAGCTCTGTCAGTGGCTGCCGCTCAGCGGTGGTGATCCAGCCCCCGGTCTCCATCAACTCGAGCAAGCGCGCGAACTCCTCCATCGACGGCGGGTGTTCCTCGAACCACAGGATCTTGCCGGTGATACCGTCCGTGGCCATCGGTGGTGGCGGTCCATCTGCCGCGAAGTTCGTTGCCTGCTCGGAAGTTCCATGGTGCTGCAGATGAAACAGCTGCCCGTCGTAGATCTGCTGCGGTGTCGCATCTTCGTCGTCGTCCGAACCCATCCCTGCGCCTCCTGATTGCTCGTTGGTGGTCGAAGCACCCGACGCCGGGGAGGCGCACACACCGACGGGCGGCTCAATGCGAGTCGGTGTGCCGATGAGGGAACGCCATCTACCCGGCGCCGGGGCTGAACCAACCATCGCGCGTATTTGCGCACGTCGGAAGGGGTGCGCGGTCTACGCTGGTCTGACTCGCGGTCTACTCCGGTCTACTCGTGGTGTACGAGGTCACCTCAGGGGGCGAATGTTGGGTATGCAGGTCAAATGGACCGGTACCGAAGCCACAGCTTTGCGGGAGGCGTTGGGGCTCACCCAGAAGCGGTTCGCCGCCCGCGCAGGCATCGCGAAGAGCACAGTGACGAAGTGGAGACACCTGGGCGACGCGATCGAGCTGGGTGACAAGTGCACCGGAATCATGGAAACGATGCTCGCCCGTGCTACACCCGAGCAGCGGGCTCGGTTTATTACTGCGGTCGAGGCCAATCTGACAGATGATTCTTCAGTGGATTCCGTTGGTGCCCCTTGGGTTCCAGGAATATGGACAGCCGAGTCAACCGTGGTCGCGGATGACTTGATCAGAGAGGACCTAGTTTTGGACCGCCGCCAAGTCGGCCGAGCTCTAGTCGGTGTTGTTGTGGGCGCTCATCTCCTCGAGCCCCTGGAACGGTGGCTGCTCTCCGCATCCGAAGTAACGCCTGCTCGGGTAACTGCCGTCGGAGTCGGGCTCCAAGAAGCGATAGAGCTAGAAAACGCCGCTCGGATATTCCGCGAGTGGGACGACCAGTTCGGCGGCGGGTTGCGGCGCAAAGCCGTAATTGGGCAGCTAAGTGAAGTCAACGACCTGCTGCGTGACTCACACCCACCGGAGATCAAACGCAGCCTTCGACGGACCCTCGCCCTACTCGCGGAAACCGCCGCGACCATGTCGTGGGACTCTGGCCGCCAGCAGAAGGCGCAGCAGTACTACATGCTCGCGATCCGCGCGGCGAGAGCCGCCGACGATCCGGCCTTGTGCGCTAATGCCATGGCGGGCATGGCGCGACAGTTGCTATCACTCGACCACTACGGACTCGCTGCACAGCGCGAGAGCGTGGAGCGTGAACGGGCCACAGACGCGCTGGAGGTAATCCGCCTCGCCCAGGATCAGTTCGGCGACCGCGTAACCCCGACCGTGCAGGCAATGCTCTACACGCGTGAAGCATGGGTCTACGGCAAGCTCGGACGGCCGACAGCATTCCGCCGCATCTGCGACAACGCCCACGAAGCGCTCAGTAACTCCGATGCGAGCGCCGATCCGTATTGGATCAACTACTTCGACGCCGCCGAACTCGCGGGCACTATCGGCGGGCGACTGCTCGATATGGCTCGGCGAGAGTCCGCGTTCGCTCTTGAAGCCGCCGATCACATCGAGCAGGCGATCCAATTGCGACAGCCGAATCGGCGGCGCAGCTCTGCCCTCGATCAGTTGGGAATGGTGGAGGCACGCTTCATTGAGGGCGAAGTGGAGGAAGCATGCCGGATCGGCCAGAATGCGTTGGCTGTGGTCGGTCAGACTGCGTCTGATCGTGTCCGGAAGAAGTTGGTCAAGCTGTACAGCCGCACCGAAGAATTCGCGAACGTCGGTGTAATGGCTGAGCTGCGTGATCGTATGAGGCCGTTGGTAGCGACGGCGTAGGAGGAGCTGAGTGGCGCGTATCGGGGTTACCGGGCATATGAACATCACTGAGGACACCGTGCTACTGGTGTACAACGCGATCAGCAAGGTTCTTGCTGAGGACGAGAATCCGGCCGAGCTGGTGGGTGTCAGTTGCATTGCCCGCGGCGCTGATTCGGTATTCGCGCAGGCCGTGCTCGATGTCAACGGAAGACTCGAGGTCGTGCTGCCCTCACGGAACTACCGCGAGCGAAAAGTGAAGCCAGACCATGCTGCACTGTTCGACAATCTACTCGGCCGCGCTGACACCGTCCGGGTCATGGACTTCGATGACGCTGGTCGGGAAGCCTACGAGGCTGCCAACGAAGCAATGCTTTCCTCCTGCGACCGTTTGATCGCGGTGTGGGACGGCGGGGCAGGTGAGAAGGGCGGCACCGGCACAGTCGTCGAGCTGGCTCGCGCGCGTGGGGTTCCCGTCGATGTCCTGTGGCCTGAAGGTGCCGCACGCAAACAAGATTGATTGCGCAAGGGCCGTGATGTCCAGCGGATGAAAGGGCGTAGTACTGGGCAGGATCGAGTACCGCGACGACCCCGAAGCTCCCCAAGCGAACACTCTCATCCCAGCCAGCAATCTGCTTGTTCGATGTCCTGTTCGTCCAATCTGCCGATCTCGATCAGTACGATATTCATCCGAGCATGCGTCAGCAGATCGGCGACTATCTCGCTGGGACCTATCCATACTTGGGGTGAACCGCTACCTACCGTATTCGACTCTGGGCAGTCCCATCAGATTCGCGCGCCTTTTTCGAGATTGCATTTGCGGCAAAGAATTTGGAGGTTTCCGACGCTCGTCGCGCCACCCCGACTCAACGGTATGACGTGATCGAACTCGAGGTAGTGGCTGTCACCGCATTGGCAACACTTGCCGTCATCTCTTTGCCAGACCTCGGCTTTGATATTCGGCGGTATCGAGCGAGTGTCCCGTTGCCCTGGAGCAAGTACGAGCCGCTTCGCGATCCGTAGTGCTCCTTCGAGCACAGCGGCAACATATTCAGGGTCCGCAACGCTGTATGTCCCACCGCCGCGGGCCGTAGTCGCGGAGATAATGACGTTGCCGTACTCGCTCGCTATCGAGACAATTCTCGCCCATGGAAGCTCGGTACCCGCTCCCGCCCCGACGAATCGGAGCTTCTTGCTGCTGCCGATCAGCCTGCCGCTGTTGTGCCGCGGTCCGCTGGCGGTGTATTTGATTTGCACTGCATTGACGTCGACGTACGGTGTCTCGTCAGCTTCCAGATGTAGGTCCGATCGTTGTACGCGGGGCAGCTCACCTGCACGAACCTGGGTTAGTGATCGGCCTCGGAGCATGCGCTGTCGAAGTTCATCGACGCGTTGCTGGGCGGGGCCCAGATCAACAGCCGATTGAAGATCAGTCACCGCTTGCTGGAAGCTGTCCAATTCGTGTTGCTCGATTTCGTCATCGGCGAACGCGAAGGTTACGACCCGCTCCAGATAGGCGATCGCAAGCGGCCGCAA
>NZ_JBKORD010000019.1:0-197997 GCF_046764875.1 Nocardia arseniciresistens | reverse complement strand
TCCACCGGCAACACCAACTCATCCGGCAAATCCGCCAACTCAACAGACCAATAACGAATCTGCTGAGAAATCAACGACTCCGGATCATCCTCCGAACCGAGAACCGCACGCTGCCACACCGTGAAGTCGCGGTATCGAACGGCGAGAGGCGCCCAGCTCGGCGCCTGTCCCACGGCCCTGGCAAGGTAGGCCTGCGCCATGTCCTGCGCGAGAGGTCCGAACGAGAACCCGTCGACGGCGATGTGGTGTGTGACGACAGCGACCGCATAGTCCCGACCACCGGCGATTTCGAAGATCCGGACCCGGATCGGCAGTTCTCGGGACACATCGAACCCGACCTGCGCGAACTCGAGTAGGTGCGAGCGCAGCTGATCTTCATCGACGCTGTGCACGCCGATGTCGAGGTTCACTTGGTCCATCGGCAGCACCTGCTGGTAACCGCCGTCACCCGAGGTGGGGAAGATCGTGCGCAGCGACTGCTGCCGCTCGATCACGTCCACCAATGCCGCAGCGCACGCGTCGATCTCGATCTCGCCACGCAAACGCACCACGAACGGCAGGTTGTAGATCGGCGCGGTGGGATCGAACTGGTTGAGGAACCACATCCGCTGCTGCGCCAGCGACAACGGAACCCGATCCGGTAACTGCTGCACCACCAGCGGCGGCCGCAGTGCCACCTCGGCTCCACCCGCGGCCTCGGCCCGCGCGGCGATACCGGCAACGGTCGGGGTCTCGAACAGCGCCCGCACCCCCAACCGGACACCGAATGCCGCCGACACCCGCGCCATCACCTGAGTGGCTACCAGCGAGTTACCGCCCAGATCGAAGAAATCGTCATCGACGCCGACCAGCTGCAAACTCAGCACATCGGCGAAAACCGCGGCCACGACCTGCTCGGCCTGCGTCCGCGGGGCGCGATAATCAGCCGCATCGGCGGCGAACACCGGCGCCGGCAATGCCTTCCGATCCAGCTTGCCGGAGGTATTGAGCGGGAACCCCTCGAGCACCACCACCGCCGCCGGCACCATGTACGACGGCAACCGCTCGCCACCGAATCGGGTCAGCTCCACCGGATCAATCGACAGGCCGGGCGCGGCAACCGTATACGCGACCAACTGCTGACCGGTCGCGGTATCGACCACCAGAACCGCAGCCTGCGACACGGCCGGGTTCGCCAGCAGCACGGTCTCGATCTCACCAAGTTCGATCCGCTGGCCACGGAACTTCACCTGGAAGTCGGTGCGGCCGATGTACTCCAGCACACCCGAAGCGTTCCACCGCACCAGATCACCGGTCCGATACATCCGCTCACTATCCGCACCGTACGGATTGGCCACGAACCGATCAGCCGTAAGGTCCGGCCGTCCGCGATACCCACGCGCCAGTTGCCGCCCGCCCAGGTACAACTCCCCCTCCGCGCCGATCCCGACCGGCCGCAGCCGCGCATCCAGCACGTACACGTCGACGTTCCACTCGGGCACGCCGATCGGCACCGTCACCGTGTCAGCGGCGGTGACCTCCCACCAGGTCACCGAAACTGCCGCTTCGGTCGGACCATACAGATTGTGCAGACCAGCAGAGCTGATGGCACGGAACCCGGCGGCGGTCTCCGGCGGCAACGCCTCACCGATCACAAACACCGCGCGCAATGACACGCACTGATCCACGGTCGCGTTCGCGGCGAACACCGTCAGCATCGACGGCACGAAATCCGTAATCGTCACGCCATGACGCGCGATCGTCTCCGCCACATACAACGGATCCCGATGCCCGTCCGGAGCAGCCACCACCAGCTTGGCGCCCACCAGCAACGGCAGGAAATACCCCCACAACGACACATCGAACGTCGTCGCGGTCTTCTGCAGATACACGTCGTCCGCGGTCAGGCGGTACTTGTCCAGCATCCACAACTGCTGATTCACGATCGCGCGATGGGTAACCGCGACACCCTTCGGGCGGCCCGTCGAACCCGAGGTGTAGATAACGTAGGCAGCGTTATCCGGCCGCAACGGCGCCAACCGATCCGCATCCGTCACCGGAACATCGGAGAAATCGGACACATTCAGGGTGTCGATCTCCACCCGACGCACCGTTTCCGGCAACTCCAGTCCATCAACGGACGTGGTCAGCACACACACCGGAGCCGCGGACTCCAGAATGTAGGCGGTCCGCTCGGCCGGATGATCCGGATCGATCGGCACGTACGCGCCACCGGCCTTCAGCACCGCATGCATGCCGATCACCAGCTCCAGCGACCGCCGCATGCCCAGCGCCACCAGCGAATCCGGACCCACCCCGTCGGCGATCAGAAACCGCGCCAACCTGTTGACCCGTGCGTCGAGCTCCGCATACGTCAGCGTCGCCCCCTCGAAGTCCACCGCGATATTGCCCGGCGACAACGGGATCTGCGCATCGAGCAACACCGGCAGCGTGGTGTCACGCACCCGATGACCCGCCCCGCCCCACACCGTCAGCGTGCGAGCCAGCTCCGACTCGGTCGTGATCGGCAGGCCCCACACCAGATCGCCTGCTTCCGCAGCCAGCAACCGGTCGAAGAACTCCAGGAACCGCTCGTGATGCCGACGCGCCTCGGCCACGGTGTACAGATTCGGATTCGTCTCGAAATCGATGTGGAAACTATCCCCACCCATCGACTGATAGAAGTTGACGCTCAGATCCTCGATCGACCCGGTGGACAACACATGCATGTGGCCGGTCGTCTTCCCCAGCGCGACCTGGCTGTTGAACAGCATGATGTTCACCCAGGGCCCGAAGAACTCCTTGGTGACCGCGCCCGCACCCGCGCTGTCACGGCGGATGTCCTCATGCCGGTAGCGCTGGTGCCGCAGCGCGCCGGACACCTCCACCTGCACCGCCTTCAGCAACGCGGCGACGTCGATGTCGTAACCGACGTGCAGACGCAACGGCACGATATTGGAGGTGAAACCAGCCGCGCGCCGCATCACCGCGGTGGTCCGCGCGGTCACCGGCAGGCTGAGAATGACCTCCCGGCTGCCGGTCCACTGCGCCAAGTACGCGGCGAAACCCGCGAGCAACAGCGCCGAGGGGGACGAATCATGCTGCTTCGCTGCCGCATCCAGCAACGCACGCCGGGTCCGCGACAACGCCGCGCTGGCCACGAAGTTCAGCGGTGCCGGGGGCGCGGACCGACCGGTGAGGCTGGTCCCCTCCTCCAAGCCCGCCACCCGCTCGGCCCAGTACTGCCTGTCGGATTCGAACCGAGTGCTGTCGCGGTAGGCGAATTCGGTCTCGACCAAATCCCGCAGGTCTGTCGTTTTCGGCTGCGACGGCTCGGCGTCGGTGACAGCGGCGGTGTACAGCTCGGCGAGGCGGGCCACGTACGTCGTAGCCGCGAAGCCGTCGAGGATGATGTGGTGCGCCCGCAGATACCAGAACCAGCGATCGTCGGTGAGCTGAAGAGCGGCCTGCCGGATCAGGCGGTCGCGGAAGAGATCGATGGGACGGCTGTATTCGGCGCGCATCCACTCGTGCGCGCGAGCCTCCGGATCGGCCTCCCCACGCAGGTCGACGTAGATCAAGCTGTCGCGGTCGGGGATGGTGTGGTCGATGTATTGCTTCGGCTCGCCGTCGACCTCGGTGAGACAGATCAGGCCGGAACCGATCTCGCGGGACGCCTCGACGGCGACCTGATACAGCAACTCCCGGTCGAGCTCGCCGCTGAGATCGACGTATTGGGCGATGGATATCGGGACCTGCGGATCCAGCGCCTGGGCGTACCAGATACCCAGCTGTGCCGGCGACAGCGGGAAGAGGTCCTCCCGCGAGCCCGGTCCCGGCACGACCACGTTCTCCAGCTCGCCGTTACCGTCGAAATCCACCCGATCCACCCGATCCCTCACTTCTGGAGCGCCATGGGGCGCTCTGCCGAATAGCGCACCGATACGGGCGCGCAACCGTACGGATGCGACACCCGATATTCAGGGCTACTTTCGACGTCGATTCGAAAATTCGACCAGATCGGTCGATGGTTGTTAGGACGACAGGGGCCTGCAGTACGCGTCAACATACGTTCAGCTCGCGGTTCAGCACTTTCGCCAGCGAGGCCGCGCCATCCGCACCGAGATATTCATCGACGTACGGTTTGGTGAACAGACAAGCGCTCAGCTGGCTGAGTTCGTCACTCCGGGCATTCCACATCCGCAAACCGAACGGGAATTTTCGGAGCTGTTCTCGAATATCCGCGTCCACGAGCCTTCTACCCCACCCGACCATCTCTTCCTCGGTCGAAAGGTCGGAGTATTCGAACGCCTCGGCAGTCATGCGCAGCGAACTGCCGACACGCAGCGCGGACGTCAGGTCGCCGCGAGCAGCCACCCAATAAGCCGACACCATGTCGATCTTGCGCTGGCCGAGAATTCCGTAGCCCCCCGGATCCGGCCCTATCGACATGCCGACCGGCCGATACGGGTCCGAGATGAGCGCGCAACCAGCGATCTCGACTCCGGACATCTCGCCTCGGCACATTTCCGACGCGACATCACCCGCGATGGCAGCGCCCTGCGCGTAACCCGCGAGCACTACCGGTTCGCGACAGCGCATGATTTCACACATGAGTTCGGTCCGGCCGCTCGCTACGGTCCCGGAGTGCGAGACCAGACGCGGCTTGAAACGGGTCGGATCGAGCGCAGCGGCAAACGCGCTGGTCACCGGCTGCTGCGTCGAGGCCCAGCTTGCTCCCATGATCAACACGTCGATCACCGGAACTCCGCGATGAGAGCCGTTACTTTTTGCATCTCAGCAGCGGACACGGGCCCCCCTTTCGATCGCAGAGTCCAGGTACATAAGGCAGCATGCCCCGACTGCCAGGGTGATTGCATCGCCGCACAGGGTGAGGTGCATAGGAGGAGACCGCAGTCCGCGCGCCCACACAGGGGTGCCCACCGACTATGGGCGCTTCGCCACCTCCGATGACCGGTTGTGACCCGAGCGCAGACCGGTGTGACTCGGCTGCGGCGGACGAATCACCCCGCCGGGGTGACGACGTCACACCGATCGCGGACCATGATGATCGTCGTGTGCAAGGACACCTTGATCGCCACCGGAGTACTTGTGCCCGGGTCGGCGCGGTCACGGTGGTCCGGATAGTTGCCCCTCGATCCCATTCGATGACACCTGAGGACCGAACCAGCATATAGCGCAGGCCCGATAAACAGGGACGGAGTTGGCTACCAGTCAGCCAGCCGACCTCACGTTGACAAAACCGGCTCGGCTGAGGTGTGGTGGAACCATGCACGCAGCCGATACGTCAGCTTCGTCATGGTCGGACTCCCCTGCCGACCATTGCGGTGACCGGAATTTCCACCTCAGCCAGCTCAGTGAGCGACACAGTACTCCTCGCGTTTTCGGCGGCTCGGACCGCGCCGCCGAACTCACAAGACAGACGGAGACCTGCCCGGCACCGCAGCAACAGCAGGATGCCGTGTTGGCGGAGCGGGCCAGGATGGCCCGGGAGATCCATGACGTGCTGGCAGGCTCGCTGGGACTGCTGGGAATTCAGCTCCAGGTCCTGCACACCGTGCTGGCCGAACTGGGCGATGTGGACAGTGCTTTGAAATTGCTGACCGACCTCCAGCGGACAGCACAGGAAGGGCTGCGGGAAACACACAGGGCAGTGCATGGGCTGCGGTCCGAGCTCCTGCCGCTCGACCAGGAACTCGTCGCGCTGGTGGACCGGCATCGCGAAGTACATCACGCTCGGGTGACTCTGACCGTCGAGAACGCACCGCCGTGGCTGTCGCCGGAGACTTCGCTGGCGCTCGTGCGCGTGGCCGGTGAGGCGCTGGTGAACGCCGCCAAGCACGCACCCGAACAGTCGATCACCGTGGTGCTGCGGTACCAGATGGGCGAAGTCGTGCTTACTATCGAGAATCCGTTGGGCCACAGCGTGCCCGATCAGCGTTATCGAACGGTCGACGGTGGCTATGGATTGCTCGGCATGCGCGAGCGACTGTTGCCGCTGGGGGGAACAGTCACCGCCGGACCCCGGCAGGGACGGTGGGTTGTCACCGCGCAAGTGCCCGACTGAAGTCGAGTGCCGGTCCTGCGAATTGCGCTCCTGACCCCGGCATAAAGAGACGACAGTCACGCCGTGCGGTGACAATCGCACGGTAACGAAACGGCCGAACCGGCCGACTACGGTACCGAGCCCCTATCCGACAGGCGAGGAGAGTTCGGTTGCCGTCAGTCACGCCAGTCAGGCCGGTTGCGAAGGATGAAGAGGTGAACCTGTCACTGGAGGTCCCGTTCGCATCGGTCCAGATCACCGAACAGGTACTGTCGACGTCGCTTACCCTGCCCATAGCCGACCGATCCGTGCACGACATGTCCGACACGAAGGGGTGGTACGTGAACGCGGCGATGGATGCCGAAGAACCGCTGCGGATCATCGTTGTCGACGACCAAGCCAGCGTCCGTGAGGGATTGGCCCTCATGCTCAATGTGCTGCCCGACATCGACGTGGTTGCTACCGCTGCCGACGGGCAGCAGGCTCTGATCAGGGTCGCCGAGCACCATCCGGACGCCGTGCTGTTGGATCTGCAGATGCCGGTCCTCGACGGGATCGAGACCGCAACGCGATTGGCCGCCGACTATCCGGACGTCGCAGTGGTGATTCTGTCGACCTACGCCGACGACACCTCTGTTTTCTCCGCCCTGCGAGCGGGTGCCCGCAGCTTTCTGACCAAAGATACCGACCGGGCCGGCATCGTCCGGGCATTGCACTCCGCGGCCAGCGGTATGGCAGTGCTGGATGCGCGAGTGCAGGACACGCTGCTGGCCGCCGCCCGAGGCCGGCCCGAGCCGGCCCAGCTGCCCGACGGGCTGACCCGTCGCGAGGCCGAAATCCTCTCGCTCGTCGCTCGCGGGATGACCAATACCGAGATCTGCCAAACACTGTTCCTCAGCTCGAACACGGTCAAGACCCATATCAACCGGATTTTCGCCAAGACGGCCTCGCGGGACCGTACCGCCGCCATCGACTATGCCCGGCGCAACAGGCTGACGTAGCAATCGCGGCCCGGTAATGCGGGCAGATTGTCTGCGAAGACGCGAAAGACGGTTACCTGCCGGGACTCTCGTCGAGTCGGCGGGAGCCCGGTTGTCACCGGCGCGACGTTTCCCGTCACTGGGAACCGCATTGCCGCACTGCTAGCTTCAACCTCACGTTGAGTAGAGACTTCGCCGTAGCTCACGCGCTGAAACGTGCGACCGGTGCGGTCAACACCGCAGTGCACAACTTCGTCAGGGCGTACCGGTCCAATGCTGACGGCGTTGTGTCCGATCTCGGTTCGGTCGCTCGGGGCACCCCCACCGCAGATTTCGAATTGAGTCGAGGGATTCGAGCAGCTGCACGGCACGACACCGATCCGATCGGAGTGGGCTCGCGTCAGATCGAGGGATCGAACGGGCCGATTTCCCTGTCCACCGAAGAATTGGAGGAAGTCTTTCGGACAAGGGTCCGTCCCAAGTTATTCGGTCGCTCGACGCTGGAGGGTGTCGACAACCCCGAAGTGCTGGTGCTCGGTGGACAACCCGGATCGGGAAAGCTGATTGACCAGTTTCGTGTGCCGTTGACTGGCAGGCATGTTGTAGCGCGAGGCTAGGCGGGGTGATCGCCGAACGCTGCCTCACCGACCTCCTGCAGTTGTTGTCGCACGGCGTCGTCGCATAGGGCACCGTCGACCCCGGCTTGGTATGCGGAGGCGGGGCTGATACCGAGTTGCTCGGCCAGTTCGTATTCTTGGCCGAGGGTGGTATTGAACAGAGCCGGGTCGTCGGTACCGATACTGCAGCGGACGCCGGCCTCGCGCAGTCGTGGTAGTGGATGCTCGGCTATGTCGGCCACGACACGGGTGCCCACGTTCGAGGTCGGGGTTACGCGAAGCACGGTGCCTCGATCCACAAGCTCGGCCATCAGGGCGGGATCGCCGGCGGCAGCGATCCCGTGCTGCAGCCCGTCTGGATTCCAGCGCAGGACCTCTCGGATGGCGTCGATGCCCCCGGCTTCCCCCGCGTGTGGCACGATCCCCAGCCCGCCGTCGCGGGCTATGGCCACCGCCCGATCGAACTGAGAGACGTCGCCACGCCCAAGCTCGTTGCCACTGGCGTCCAAACCGACAATGCCCCGTTCTCGGTAGCGCACAGCCCACTTGGCGCATTCTTCGGCCAGGTCAGGTGGCCCTCCCCAGATCATGGAAGGCATTGCCCGCACGGTGACACCGTAACGTTCGGCTGCTGCGGTGATGCCGTCTGCGACGCCGTTGAACATCGCCGGGTAGGGGATGCCGTCCCATTTATTTCGGTTGATGGGAGAAAAGGTGGTTTCGACGTATTCCACGCCGTGTGACTTCGCCTCACGGGCGTAATCGATCACGGCTTGGCGGAAGTCGTCTTCGGTGCGCATGGTGCCGGTTGTGGTGCGCCACATTTCGAGAAAGTGATCGAAGTCGCGGTACTGATACATCTCGGACAGTGCCTCGACGTTGTCCGCAGGCAGGACTACACCGTTACGGCGGGCCATATCCAGTAACGTCCTCGGCCGAATCGTGCCCTCGAGGTGAACGTGTAGTTCGATCTTCGGATACGGGTCCGACGGTCGGCTGCGAGGCGGGGGTGCATCGCCGGAACCGCCGCTGGGGCCTTCCGCAAGACGGTCCGGATGAGCAGATCGCGAGCGCGACGAGTCACTGGTGTGGAATTCATGGCGAAACCCCTTGTCGGCGTTTCGAAGTTGTTCGGCTGCATCCTTGAATAGACGAGCGAAGGGCCTGATGCCGTGTTCGGCATCAGCTCTTGCCATTCTCGTAATGCTGCTGCTCACCTCTCGCGCGGCTTGAAGAGCTGCTCGCGCAATTTCCTCGGATCGGATCAGCAAAACAACGCCCTCGGCCTTCTCTCCACAGCTACGCGAGAGTCCGTGTTTGCCCGAGGTTGCGCCCGCGCCGAGCCCTCACAGCCATCAGGGATGCTTCCTTGCGTATCTGTTCGGTATGACGGCTGCTATCCGTGGCGGTGTCACTGCGGCTGTGTGGCTCGGTCCTGTTGGAGGGTGCGGTAGACGGTGGGCCGGGAGATGCCGAACAGTTCGCCGAGGTCGGCGATGGTGTACTCGCCGGTGGTGTGCATGCGTCGCAGCTCGGTGCGCTGTTTGGCCGAGAGTTTGGGTTGTCGGCCGCGGAGGCGGCCTTTGGCGCGGGCCACGGCCATGCCCTCGCGGGTACGCATACGCAGCAGGTCGACTTCGAACTCGGCGAAGGTGGCCAGGATGTTGAAAAACATCTTGCCCATCGGATCCTGCGGATCGTAGACCTGCCCGCCGAGCGACAGCTTGATACCACGCCCGGCCAGGTCGTCACCGATCGCCCGCGCATCCGGCACCGAGCGGGCCAGCCGGTCGAGCTTCGGCACGACGAGAGTGTCACCGGCGCGGACTGCCGCGACGGCCTGATCCAGGCCGTGGCGCTGACGGTTGGTGCCGGTCAATCCGTGGTCGAGATAGATGCGTTGCTCTGCGATACCGAGCTCACTCAACCGGTCGCGTTGGGCGGTGAGATCCTGGACGTCGGTGGAGCAGCGGGCACAGCCGATCAACGTGCCGGACATGACCGAAAGTGTAACGGATAACATCCCCTCATCGAGAAACTTTCCGTACGGCCTATACGAGACAGCGATCGCCGTTGTGGCGGCCTGCAGTCACAGTCCCGGCGAAGTGTCCGTTGAGGGTTCGTCTAACGGACGCCGGAGTCGCGGCACGATCTTCGGCGCGACATCGGCGAACGCGCCGTCGGGCAGGCCGATCGCCCGCACCGCCTCCAGCTTCGCGATCTCGGTGAGCATCGTGTTCAAACCAACCGCGCCCGGGTCCGACCGGATCGCGGCGAATACCGTTGGACTGTCCTCGATCTCGGCGTCACCTTCACCGACGCCGATCAACGCGAACATTGCATCCCGCGCCGCATCGGGCAGCCGGGACGCGACCGCTCGAACAACAGCTCCTCCCCGCAGCTCAACGCCGACCGAACCACGCGCTCGATTCGGCCGCCGGTGGGCGGCTCGATCCGCTCGGCATGCAAAGCTCCGGGTGGCGTACACGGACCTGGTCGGCCGATCGTTCGCTCTGGGTCAGTCCGTGACAGCGTCCGCGTCAGCGACGCTGCACTCGCGAAATCCCAGCGAACCGCGAATCTGATTGCGGTGGAACCTATTCGTGCGACCCGACCACTCATGGAAGGCGATCTCGGTCCGTGCGACCCCGACCTGCTGCGCCACGGACTCCACCGCGTTGTCCGGGACCTCGGCCCGACCAGGAGGGAACCGACCATGTTCGGTATAGAACCGCAGCATTACCGAGAACCCGAGCTTCGTCACACCCGCTTGCCCGCAACGAGTTCCAGCTCGTTGCCGACCAGCGTCCAACGGTCGATCAGCTCGACCGACACCACAGCAGGCGGCATCGACGGTCAGAACCCGGCTCACCAGCGGGATGGGCGGGAAAAATCCTTCAGGTCCTCCCGCTCGGTGCGATTATCGGATACCCGCAGTGGTTTTGGTCAACAACTCGGCCAGCTGCGCGTAGTCGACATCTTGACCTTCGGTGATGGTCACGGCTTTACGTTCACCCTTGCCGAGTGATCGCAGGACTCCCTTTACTTCGGGGATGTCGGCTGCGTTGAAAACCATGAACGACACCTTGTCCTTGGCGACGGCGATCACCGCGGCGTAGTGGCCGTTGATCAGGTAGTGGGGCTTTCCGTAGAGGAGTTGCGCGTCTACGTCGGGCAGGGTGTCATGGATCAGCAGCTGTAGCTTTTGGCAGAGCTCGTTCTGCCACGGCAGAATCTTGGCGAAGTATGCCGCTAATTTTTCGTCCATCGTATTCCTCGCTTGCGGTGAATCTGGTTGGTGCGCTTACAAATTTGCGGAGTCGAGGTGCCCGAGGCTCGTCACGCTGCGACTGCCAGCGGGGTCCAGTTCTCGATCTCGTGGTAGCGACGCAGTTCGGCGAGACCGGCGAGAATGCCCATCCATGCCGCGTAGGGCGGGTTATCGGGGTCGAAGCCGCTCGAAACAAGGGTGAGTCGAGTTTTGCCGTCGGAACCGTCGAGCTCCCAGGTGCTGATGCCGCCGTGGCCCCAGTCGACGCTGACGCGTTCGCCGGGGACCAGGTCGACGATCAGCGCGGGCTGTGGGTTGTTCTCGATACCGCCCAAGGCGAATCGTCCCCCGACCCGAGGTTCGATCTCGACGGGGTATCCGAACCATTGCGACACCTCCTCTGAGGCGATCAGCGAGTCGTAAACCCGGTCGGCGGGAGCGTCGATGTCGACCGTGGCTGTCAGGGCGCTGCTGGTCAGGTCGGCTCCCGGGGTGCGAGCCCGGTCCTCGAGATAGTCGACGAGGTTAGCCAGCGCGAGAGCCCAAAAGGTCTGTAGCACACCGCGAATACTTGATCCGGTCATCATCTCGTTGAAGTCGAAATGGCTTTGGGTGACGGTGATGATGGTGTGATCGTTGTCGGTGCCCACGGCGATCTCGGTGGTGGTTTCCACCCCATCGAGCAGCCACGCGAAACTCAGACGGTTCTCGCCGACTTCGAGGAGTCGTTGATGGGGCGCGTCCCCTTCGGGGATCGAGGGCCCCCAGAACTCATAGCGCTGCGGCAGCTCGACTTCGGCCTTACCTGCAAACCAGGCCGTCAGCCGGTCCGGCTGGGTCAGTGCCGCGTAGGCCGCGTCGGAAGATGCGGTGGTGCGAACCCTGATGATGAGCGGTTCGGTCATGATTCATCCGTTCTGTAGGGATAGCAGGTGACAGCAAGTTTGAACGAATCTCCTTCGCTGCCACCATATTTCGTGAACAGGCCCTGCAGCATCGCTTGCAGGTCAGCGAGAAACGCCGAGCGGTCGTGCGATGGGATGCGAATCTGACCGGAAATCCCGAGGGAAGGCAGATCCGCGTGTAACTGATCGATGGCCGCGACATCCCTCTGGACCTCCTCGGTCAGATCCAGAAGATGCCCGAGGCTCAGCACGTCAGACGAGCGGCGAGCGCCGATTTGGCCGACGAGCTTGGGGGACAACCAGTACGAACGCGCACTCGCCTGATAGATCCCCTCGTAGAGATTTCGCACCTTACGCTCCGCGATCTGCCGCACAAGGCCGAGCTCAGTGAGCCGTTTGACGTGATAGTTGACCCGCTGCGGCGACTGATCCAGTTGCCTGGCCACTTCGGTGCAGGTCGCCGGATCTGCCAGCGACCGCACGATATCGATCCGCTGGGGTTTGAGTAGGGCTTCAGCCCGCTCGACCGAATCGAGGTACATGACTTCTCGCACACAAAGATGTTTACATAAAAATCAGATTTTGTGAAGACCGACAGCGATCCCCATCGAGGCGGATGGCGGCCCGCACCCACCGGCGCGAACCGGCGGCCGTTGGATAGTTCGGCTTGGGACTGCGGCCCCGGCGTCTCCGCCGAGGCGCGCCCCCTTTCTAGCCGTTGACCGCCTGTAGCGCGTCCAGGTCCATGATCGCCGTCGACGTGCGGTGCACGATCGCACGGCATACATCGTCGGGCTGGAATTTCGGCATGATGGCGCTGCGTCCGATCGTGATCATCCATGCGAAATACGGGTAGAGGCACTGCTGTCGGTAGGCCAGCCAGGCGGCCTCGAAAGGCAAGGCGGGTCCGCCTGCCGCATGCAGTCGGTCCACATAGAATTCGATGAGCTCGCGCTCCCACGCCCTGCGGTCCTCCACCTCCAGCCCGGAGGTCACCGTGTAGGCCACGTCGAAAGCCCAACTGCCGCCTAGGACCAGCTGCCAGTCGGTGAAACCCATTTTGCCGTCATCGGTCTCGTACGCATTGCCGATGTGCGGGTCACCGTGCAGCAGTGTCTGCGAGCCCCGCTCGGCGATCAGAAGCGACTGCTCGCACGCCGCATAGAGCTTGTCGTGCACGGGAGGCAGTGTGTCGGGGACGATCTCGGGTGCGCGCTGGAGCCCGACGATCGCCCGCTTCTTCATTCCGAGCAGGCGGTCGAAGTTACGGAAGTGCGCACCGGGGGTCTTGAGCCAGTCGTAGGTCTTCAGTTCCGGGGATTCCCAGTAATGCCCGTGCCACAGAGCCATATTCGCCAGCAGATCTTGCATTTGCTCCCGGGTGACCGTCTCCATCGGGGTGCAGAATCGCGCCTTCTTGGTGACGCTGATGTCTTCCAGCAACGTGAGGGACCGACCGGTGCGTGTATCGGCGGCACCGAAATAACCGTGCGGTGCTTCGATATTCAGCTGGGGGCGCAAGTGCTGGAAGAAGCCGGGCTCCCCCGGCAGCGCGTGTGCCAGGTACTGCGTCAAGCGTTGGGTAAAGGTCAAGGTCGTCTTGGCGAACAGATGCTCCGGCAGCTTCGCCTGCCGACCGGCCTCGTTGTAACGCACCGTCGCCCGCCACCGGCTTGTCGTACCGGTACTCGCGTCGGCTATCTCGAACGATTCGACCTGCGCCTCGGGATGCCCAACGGCGAGCACCGCGGTAAGCCACCGCGCGTCGACCTCGCTCTTCTTCATCGGAATCTCGACCGTTTTGGGCCGGCGAACCTTCTCCGCCAGTACCTGACCACCAAGTTTCAGCATGCCGGGCACCACCCCGACTTCCGAACCATCCGTTGACTTTTCGGTCACGCGCCTACCTCCTCGGCTCGGCTCGCCCCTACAGCCAGCCTGGTAGGCGCCAAGTATGCAGCACCGGTCCGGCGGGAAACGCCCACACCTGGGGGTGACAACGCTGCACGAGCCGAGCCCGGCTGCGACAATGTCGTCATCGAATTGTTATGGGACAGAATGCAAACCGTGCCCGCAGTACACGCGAACAGTCTGGAGCTCCACTCTTGAGTACGCCGCAGTCCCGAGCGCATGCCACGTCCTGCCCGGTCGTCCACGGCTCACCGACCGATTCCGACGACCCGCGGATGCCGCTGTACACGCCGGACTTCGCCTCGGACCCACACCACGCATACCGTGAAATGCGCAGGCAGTACGGCTCTTTGGTACCGGTAGAACTGTCGCCGGGCGTTCCGGCGACGTTGGTGATCGGGTATAGCACCGCAGTGCGGATCCTCAACGATCCCGAGCACTTCCCCGCCGATCCGCGCGCCTGGCAGCGGAACATCCCGGCCGATTGCCCCGTCCTTCCGATCATGGAGTGGCGTCCCACCGCGAGCAGAAACTCCGGAGCGGACTTCGAGCGCTACCGGCAGGCCATCAGCGCGAGCATCAACAAGGTAGATCTGTTCGCTCTGCATGCCACCGTGGAGCAGATCGCCGTCCCGTTGATCAATACCTTCAGCCAGACCGGTACGGCCGATCTGATCGGCCAGTACGCGTTCCCGCTGACGTTCCAGCTCGTCAATGCCATCCTCGGCTGCCCGCCCGAGATCGGACAGCGGGTCGCCACCGGTATGGCCGCGCTCTTCGAGGCCGTCGATGCCGAGGACGGCAACAAGATGATCAGCGAGGCGATCCTGGAACTGGTGACCCTCAAACGGACCGAACCCGGCAACGACATCACCTCACTGCTGCTGCAGCATCCGGCCGAACTCGATGAGCAGGAGATGGTCCACCAGGTGGCGAGCCACTACGGCGGGGGTATCGAACTCCAGCAGAACCTGATCATCAACACCCTGCAGCTGATCCTCACCGACGACCGGTTCGGCGGAGATGTCCTCGGCGGAAACCTATCCACCCGCGACGCCCTCGACGAGGTTTTGTTCAACGACCCGCCACTGGCGAATCTCCTCACCACCTACCCACGTCAGCCGATCCTCATCGAGGGTGTCTGGCTACCCGCACATCAGCCGATCCTCATCAGCATGGCCGCCTGCAACAACGACCCCGAGATCCGAGCCGGAGATCACACCGGCAATCGCTCGCATCTGGCCTGGGGCATCGGCCAACACACCTGCCCGGCGCAGTCCATGGCCTATCTGATCGCTCAGGACGCCATCGATCAACTGCTCGACGCGCTGCCCGAAATGCGGCTCGCCAGTCCGGGCGACGCACCGACCTGGCGACCTGGTCCCTTCCATCGGTCCTTGGCGGCCCTGCCGGTCACCTTTCCCCCCGTTCGCAGTTGAACTCGCACTGAGTATCAGCCAAACCGGTTCTGCCACTAAAAGATTCGACGTCAGTACCGACCGGCGATCGGCCGTGCCGGAAGGACCCCGAGGGGCCCTGCACCAGGCCACCCGGGGTCTACGCCCAGCGGTCCGGGCTACTCGCCCGAGCCGTCTCGACTGCCGGTCGACATGCCGTCCAACCGGCTGCCGGAAGCTTATTGCGACACAACACCTACCGCCGCCGAGGCTCGCTCCCATCGGTGGGAATCAGGCGCTGTCACGGCTTCCGACTGCCGGAGCGTGACCGAGCAGCGGAGCACGATCACCGTTGGTCAGCGCGACGATACCGGCGCGGGAGGTGTCGCCGAGCAGCGTGAGCGACACTGCGGCGAGCATCGGCGCGAGGTCGGGCAGCGCCGCGGAGCCACGGGTCTGCAAGCAGTCGCGGACGCGGTCGTCGATGCCGCCGATCAGAAATTCGAAGACCATTTCGGGTAGCGATCCGGTCAGCTCGCCCTGTTGGCCCCCGAGCTCCCTAGCCGCGCGCATCCGGTCGACGAAGACCGCCATCATGCGGTTTCGGTAGCCGGTGAGCACCGGGCCCGCGATGAGCGCCTCGATGTGCAGTACGCGCGCGATCGCGGGTTCCTCGGAAAGTATCTCGAGATACGCGGACAGTGAAGTGTGCACCAGCTGACGCCAATCCAGTTGCCCGGCGGCGCGTATGGCATCGGTGAGGCGGATTTGCACGACCTCGACGATGGTCTCGAACGCCGCCGCGAAACATGCTTCCTTCGAGTCGAACAGCTCGTAGAACGTGCGCCGTGAGATCTTGGCGCGAGCCACCAGATCGGCGACCGTGACCGGGTGATAGCCGCGCTCGGCGACTGCGTCGAGCATCGCGATGTACAACCGCCCCCGCTGCGACTCGGCCACCTCCGCGCGGGTCAGCCGATGCGGGCCGCGCGGCAATCGCTCCTCGGACATCGGCACGTTCACCTCGCCACGATAGCCCCGGCCTCGATGGGTTCGAGGCCGGGGCGCTCGGCATTTCAGGCCGGCGTGCTGGCCGGGTCGGCGACGGTCGGGGTGCGGCCTTCGCGGTTGGCACGGCGAGCGTCCTCGAAAAACTCGCGGGAGAACATGGCCGAGAGAACGGCGATGCCCGCGCGGTGGATGCGGAATTCGCTGCGGGTGCTGGTGCCGGTGAGGCGAATGACACGACCTGCGACCTCGCGCGGGCGGGCGAAGTCCTTGACCCGGCCGCGGCCGGTCCACTCCAGATCGGCCTGGTCGATGACGGCGTCGTCGGGGACGAGCAGTTTGACCATCGCATGGTCGAGGTTGGCGTGCACCGCTATGTCGCCGGTGATCTGCGGCGAGCGCAGGTCGATGACGAGGCTGCCGTACCGGGCGGTGACCTCGAAGGTGTTGGCGTCGGTCCAGTTGCCGAGGCGCTTGGCGGCCTCGTGGTCGACGTGGATGCGGGTGGCGGCGGTGAGCTCGGTCTTCATTTCGGTGGTCCTTTCGGGCGGTGGCTCTACTGATAGATCAATAGTGGCATGCAAACTAGTCTCTTGGCAACTAGTTTCTTGATTCCTAGTTGTCCAGGAACCACTACACTGGACCCATGACGGCATCGACGCAGTTCAAACGGTCTCCACTGGCGATGGCGCTGCTGGGCATCCTGCATTTGGAGCCGATGCACCCCTACGCCATCCAGCGGCGGATCAAGGAGTGGGGCAAGGACAAGGTCGTCAACGTCAGCCAGCGAGCCGCGCTCTACAAGACGATCGGCAGACTCCAAGAAGCCGGACTCGTCGCCGTCCGCGAGACAGGTCGCGACCAGCAGTACCCCGAGCGAACCGTCTACGAGATCACCGATGCGGGCCGCGCCGCCTGCGCGACCTGGTTGGCCGACATGCTCGGCGATCCTCGCAACGAGTACCCGGAATTCCCTGCGGCACTGTCATTTCTGATGCTGCTCGGACCCGACGCCGCGCGCGCCGAACTGGAGCGTCGCGCAAAGTCCTTGCGCGCCAAGGTCGCCGAGATGGTCACCGATGCCGAGCAGGCGGCCACCATGGAGCTACCTCGCGTGGTGATGCTGGAGGACGAGTACCTGCTCGCCATCACGAGGGCCGAATTGGGTTGGCTCGAAAGCGTTATCGCCGATCTGGCCACGGGAACTCTCACCTGGTCCTGGGAATCCCTTGCCCCACACCAAAACAACCATCCCGAGAGTCCATAGCACCGAGCATCTGCGCCGCAACATCGCGATCGGACCGCCTTTTGCGGCAGATCGAGCGAACATCACACCGGATTCGACACGACCGACCACGATGTATTCCGTGGCAGGACAATTCGTTCCGGTTCCGGACTGGGCCGCCTGGGAGAACCAGGACTGTGGGATCGCGATCACGGATATCAGTGGCGACGGCACGCCGGATGTCGTCGTGCTCATGGTCGACGATCCGCAAGGCCAGAACATCGGGCGCTATCGGGTCGGGACCGGATTCGCGACCGACGGGTCGGCGCGGGGTTGGGGGCCGTGGCTGGAGGTGCCGGACTGGTTCGGCTGGGAGAACCAGGGCGCCGGTATCGCCGTCGCGGACCTCAACGGCAATGGCACACCCGATCTGGTGGTGTTCGTGGTCGACAATCCGCCGGGCCAGGATCAGGGCTACTACCGGATCGGGCGCGATCTGGCCGCCGACGGCGCGGTGACCGGCGGGTGGACACCGTGGATCGCGGTGCCGGACTGGTACGGCTGGGAGAGCCAAGGCGCCGACATCTGCCTCACCAGCATCGATGGGCAGCCGACCCTGGTCGTACTGACGGTCGACAATCCGCCGGGCCAGAATGCGGGGCAGTTCCGGCTGGCCAAGGGCTTGACCGCGGACGGTGTGGTGAGCGAATGGACGCCATGGGTCGCGGTGCCCGATTGGTACGGCTGGGAGAACCAGGGTGCGGGTGTCGCGGCCGTGGACCTGGACGGTGACGGCAGACCCGAGTTGATCGTGTTCGCGGTGAACAATCCCGACGGAGTCAACGCGGGCCTGTACACCGTCGGCTGGGGCTTGGACGGGACCGGGCACGCCATCGACGGCTGGAGCGGCTGGACCGCGGTTCCGCAGTGGGGGCTCTACGAAAACCAGGGTGCGGCGATCACGGTGCTGAGCGTGCAGGACGCCGCACCGGAGCTGGTGGTGTTCACCATCGATGCGCCGCCCGGTGTCAACGCGGGTTCGATCCGCGTCCTCGAACTCGAAACCGACCTGATGCACGCCGCACACCTCGGGGTGTGGCGGATCCTCGATTTCGGCACCGAGATCAACCCGGTGCACGCCGCCCTGCTGCATACCGGAGATGTGCTGTTCTTCGCCGGTTCCGGCAATGACCCGGACCGCCACGACGCACACGAATTTCGCACGCGCGTATGGCATTACCCCGATCCTGGCCTGAGCGCTCCGGACACCCCGATCGATCTGTTCTGTGTCGGACAGGCATTCCTTCCCGACGGCAGGCTGCTCGCGGCCGGTGGCACCGAACGATACGACCCGTTCTACGGACTGCCGGACGCACTCATTTTCGATCCGGCCACGCTGAACTGGAAAATGGTGTCGGACATGGCTTTCGGCCGCTGGTATCCCACGCTCGCGGCGCTGCCCAATGGTGACGTGCTCGCGGTGTCGGGCCTCGGCGCCGACAACTTCCTTTCGACGGTGCCGGAACTGTTCGACGCCACGACCGAAACCTGGTCACAGTTGCCGATTCCCGGCCCGATCCCGATGTACGGGCACCTGCAACTGCTCGCCGACGGCAGGTTCTTCTACAGCGGCGGCCAGTACGGCGGCAACAACGGTATGCGCCCATCGATCTGGGATCCGACGACCGGCGCCACCGTGGAAGTGCCCGGCTTGGCCGAGCCCGGTTCCCGCAATCAGGCCGCCAGCGTGCTGCTGCCACCGGCGCAAAACCAGCAGGTGATGATCTTCGGTGGCGGCGGATTCGATATGCACAGTCCCGCACCGGCTTTGGCGGATACCAGGATCGTCGACTGCACCGCGGCGGCGCCTGCCTATCAGCCCGCACCGCCGATGGACCATGCCAGGATGCATCTGAGCGCCGTCCTCCTTCCGGACCGGACGGTGCTGGCGACCGGCGGCTCCGGCATGGAGGAGATGGCGCACGCCGCGCCGCCACATGCCGAGATCTTCGATCCGGCGATGGGCAGCTGGATGCATACCGGCCCCTCGCGAGTTCCCCGGCTCTACCACTCGATCGCGCTGCTCACCCCGGACGGCAAAGTGGTCACCGCCGGGTCCAACCCGGCCCGCAAGACCGAAGAGCTCCGCATCGAAATCTATTGGCCGCCATACCTATTCCGTGGCGATCAGCCGCAGCTCGTACTATCGACCTCCACCGCGAACTACGGTGCGACGGTGACCGCGACGACCGCGGCCGACATCCGCGAGGCGGCACTCATGCGCCCCAGCGCCTGCACCCATTCCTGCGATAACGAACAACGCCTCATCGATCTCGAATTCACCACTACCGCACCGGGTTCGGTCACCCTGACGCTTCCGACGAATCCTGCGCTCGCACCGCCGGGCTGGTACCTGATCACCGTCGTCGACCAGCAGGGCATTCCGTCGTACGGACAGTGGCTGCACCTGAGCTGAGCATCAGCGCCACTCGAACCCCGGCCCCTGGCGGTTGCCCGACCTTGTGATCGACCACGATCAGCTGTCGCAAGGACTGTGACCGTCCGGCTCCGCGGCGCCTTCCTGGCTGGTCGACGCCCTGCACCGGCGGCTTGGCCGTAAGGTACCGACCATGGTTCCCATCGAGAATTCCGAGCTGGTGCAGTCGGTCGTGGAGTCGTATCTGCTCCACGGCCAGCGCCGATACAGCAGGAGCGAGGTCGCCGAGCAGTCCGGGACGTCGACGGAACTCACCCAGCGGCTGTGGATGGCACTCGGCTTTCCGGCCGGACACGACGATGACGCCGTCGACTACACCGACGCCGATGTGGCGGCGGTCAGCAATTTTCGTGCGCTGAATGTGCTGTCCTCGGCCGACTCTCGGCAGCAGGCCGCTACGGCGCGCACGCTCGGCCAGGGCATGGCCAGGCTCGCGGAGTGGCAGGTCGACCTGGTGCTGGCGGAGATCAACGCTCGCGTCGCGAACGCCGATCCCGCCGCCGACCAAGCCGAGGCGGTCCGGACCGCCACCGAGGCCACGATTTCGACACTCGAACAGCTCAACGCCTACGCCTGGCGACGCCACCTCGCGGCAGCGCTCGCCCGTTCCCTCGACCCCGGGACGACGGCGGGTGAAACCATCCGCGAGCTGGCGGTCGGCTTCGCCGACATGGTCGGCTACACCCGGCTGACCAGGCACCTGCACCCCGATGAACTCGCGATGCTGCTGGAGGCATTCGAGTCGACCACCACCGCAGCGATCACCGAAAACGGCGGCTGGGTCATCAAAAACGTCGGCGACGAGGTCATGTTCGCCGCCGAGGACCCGGCCGACGCCGCACGGATCGGGCTGGCCATCCAGGAAAGCACGATGATGGTCGGCGGCACCCCCGAGCTGCGCGTCGCCCTCGCCTACGGACCTGTCCTGCAACGCTTCGGCGACCTGTACGGCTCCGTGGTGAATATCGCCTCCCGGCTCACCGGCGTCGCCCGGCCCGGCACCGTGATGATCGACGACGAAGCCGCCGCGGCCCTTGCCGACAACCCCGAGTTCGACATCCGCAACCTCCGCAGCGTCCGCGTCCGCGGCTTCAACCGCCTGCGCCCCCACGTCCTGCGCCGCAACGACAAGAGATAGCCACCGGCCTCGGGTGTCACTCACGGCCAGCGGCGGCCCCTAAGCTCGTCCGGGTGGATGTGGAGTGGGAGAAGTTGCGGCGGGAGTGCGTTGTCCTGGAGGACGGCGCGGTGTTGGCGTTGAACAAGCCGACCGGGATCTCCGTGACCGGGGAGCGGCATGACAGCGATATCGTCGCGGCGGCCGGGGCGGCGGGCGAGACGTTGTATCCCGTGCACCGGATCGACAAGGTGACCTCCGGGTTGGTGCTTTTCGCCAGGGAGCTCGCCGCGCACGGCGAGCTGACCAGGCAGTTCAACAAGCAGACCGCGGAGAAGGCGTACCTGGCGATCGTCGAGTCGACCGGGCTGCCCGAGCGTGGGGTGATCGACCTACCGCTCAGCGTTGGGCGGAAGAATCGGGTCCGCATCGCGGCGCAACGGGAGAGCATTCATACCGAGGCGAACCGCTGGTTCGTCGACACCACGGACCTGTTGGATACCAAGAACTATCCGTCGGTGACCCAGTTCGTGACGGTCCACCGCACCGAGGACCACACGGTGCTCGCGCTGCGGCCGATCACCGGCCGCCGCCACCAGATCCGCGTGCACCTGGCCTGGATCGGACACCCGATCGTCGGCGACCCACTGTTCGACAAATCCGGCCGCCACCCACGCGCCCACCTGCACTCATGGCAGCTCGGCCTCGCCGCATCATGGCGGACTCCCCCGCAGCTCGCGCTCGCGGCCACGCCGGGCACGGACTTCTGGGAGCCACTGCGCGCCGACCGGCTCGACACCGAGGCGATCCTCGGTGTAGCCCAGGAAATGCTGCGCGACAAGTAATTCCGTGGTCCGATACCGGCGCTTCGATTCAGTTGGGCCAGTTGGGTGAACGGCCGAGCATGGCGACGATGTCGTCCAGGATGGAGTCGCCGAACCAGCCGACTTCGGGGGCGAAGGCGGAGCCGGGAGCCAGGCGGGCTTTGCCGCGGGGGACCACTTCGGCGACGCCGAGGGCGGCCGCCAATAGATCGTCGTCGAAGCTGACTGTCCTGCCGATGGTTCGGGCGACATCCCAGGAGTGCACGACGTAGTCGATGAAGTGGAAGCTGACGGCTTGGGCGCCGGAGAATTCGAAGGCTGTGGTGAATTCCGGTAGCGGGAACTTCCGTTCGGGCACACCGTCTTCGGCGAAGGCCGCGATCACATGCTCCGCCGCTATCCGGTAGCTCTCGACCGGGTCGTCACCGAGGCGGCGCAGCTTCCACAGCGCGAGGTCGCTCTCGCCGCGCGCCGCGGCGGCAAAGCCGTAGTGCTGGGTGATCATGTGCGTCAGCAGGCCGTGCAGTGTCCAGTCGGCGCACGGTGTCGGCTTGGTGAGGTCGGCGGTGGTGACGTGCGAAACCAGTTCGATGCTGGTGCGCACCGCCTGCGCGTCGAACGCGACCAGATCAATCTCGGTGCCGATGGCATCGAGGCTGTGCAGTTCGGCGGTTCCCGAATCGGTCGTCATGCCTTGATCCTCTCCCTAATGATAAGCTCAAACCTATCATATGCACGAGCTTATGATTTGCCAAGCAGTACTTTCTATCTATGTCCGAAGCCAAGCGACCGGATCTCGCCGCGATGCTCGCGCCACTCGGCCGCGCGCTCGTCGCGGCGGAGCTGCCCGTACTCGAACGCAACGGCCTCACCATGTGGGGCTATGTGGTGTTGCTCGGGCTCGGCGACGAACCCGTCTACACGCAGTCCGCGCTGGCCAAAGCGATCCGAGCCGATAAGACCCGCATCATCGGCGTACTCGACGAGTTGCAGCGACGCGGGCTCATCCACCGTGCGCCCGATCCTGCCGACCGGCGCGCCCATCTGGTGTCGCTGACGCCCGATGGCCGGACCACCCGCGAGCGCGCACAACGCGAGATCCAAGAGCAAGAGGATCAACTGCTGACCCACTTGAGTGCGGCGGATCGGCGGGTGTTCTTACGCGCCTTACAGACGCTGGCCGCGTTGACCGCCGAGCAATGACACCGGCTGGGGCGGCGCGCCCCTGGTGAGTGGTGACACAGACCGACGATATGGTTTCGGCCGGTGGCGAGCCTCATGGCGACGCGTAATACGCAGGTCATCTAGCCTGATTACGTGCCATCAACGCGACGCGGGCACACTCTGACGCAACGGAGCGATCCCCCCAGAGAAAGCGAATGCCGATGATCCTGGTGGCTCAGGTCAGCGATACCCATTTCGATCTCGGCGCCCGCAACGTCGAACGCGTCGAGCGCGTGCTCGCGTTCATCGCCGACCTGCGACGCAGGCCGGATGCCATCCTGCTGACCGGCGACGTCACCGATTCCGGCTCGCCCGATCAGTACGCCGAGGCGCGGATGGCGCTCAAAGCCGACATTCCGGTGTACGCCATTCCCGGCAACCACGATGATCGCGCCGCCTTCCGCGCCACGCTACTGGGCGAACCGGCCTCCAACGCACCGATCAACCACGCACACCGCGTCGGCGAACTCACTGTCGCCCTGATGGATTCGAGCATCCCCGGCGAGCCGAGCGGCCGCCTGAGCGACGAGACCTACGACTGGCTGCGCGGCGTGCTCGCCGCGGCGCCTGCCGACGCGCCGGTGCTGCTCGCGCTGCACCACCCGCCCGCACATCTATTCAGTCCCGTCATCGATAAGATCTCGCTGGCCGAGCCGGACCGCCTTGCCGAAGTCGTCGCGGGCGACAAGCGCATCGTCGGCGTCGTCACCGGCCACGCCCACTCCGCGGTGGCGACGACATTCGCGGGGCGACCGCTGCTGGTGGCGCCGAGCACCGCGTCGGTACTCGGCGGCGAATGGGAACTCGAGCTCCCCGACCATGTGATGGACTACGCGCCGGATCCCGCCCTCGCCCTGCACGCCATCGACGACAACCACCGCATGACGACGCATTTCCGCAGCGTCCCGATGGGCGGCTGGATCGGCGTCCTACCCTTCTGACCCCTATCGCCGGATCGCGCGCTCGCGCCGGTAGGCGGCGGGCGTCGCACCGGTCCAGCGTTTGAAGGCGAATATGAAGGTCGACGATTCGGCGTAGCCGAGCCGGATGGCGACATCACTCACCGAAAGCGGTGTGGCGGTGAGCATTTCCTCGGCAAGGGCGCGGCGCACCTCGTCGAGGAGCGCGCGATAGCTGGTACCGGCGGCATCGAGGTGGCGACGCAGGGTGCGGGTGCTCATATTGAGATCGCGTGCGACGGTGTCGATTCCGGCAGGCGCGGCGAAACCGTCGGCACCGCCTGGCACCAGCAGCTCGCGCACCTCGGCCGCGATGCCGGTGCGAGCGCGACGTCGATCCACCAGGTCGCGGCACTGCGCCAAGCAGATCGCCCAGGTGTGCTCATTCGCTTGCGGCAGTGGCTGTTCCAGCATCACCGGGTCGATGGCGAACAGGTTGTGCACCTGCCCGAACACCGGCCGTACCCCGAGGTCCTCGGCGAGCCGGTCGGCATATGCCGGTTCGGCGAAACGGAACTCGGCGCGGGCGAGCGGCAGATTCTTGCCGAGCAGGTCGCTCATCACCTGATGCATGGCGGTCACGTCGCGTTCGACAAGGAACTGCCGCACATCGGCGGGTATCGACTCATCGTGCACCCAAGCGACGAACTCACCGGACCGCCATTCCGCGACGGGCAGGCAGAAGGTGAAGCTCAGCTCCAGATACCGCAGCGCGAAACTGATCGCCTCGCCGAGGGTCGGACTGCTGACGCAGGCGAAGCCGAAGATCCCGAAGGTGGTGATCCGATAGCGGCGACCGACCTCGATACCGAGGGCGGGACGGTCGGCAAGATCGCGCACCAGATTTCGCACCACGGCGAGTTCGATGTGTGCGTCGATCTGCGCGTCCGGGTCCCGCAGCGTCGCCTCGGTCAGCCCGGTGCCCGCGAGCATCCGCCCGGCCTGCAAGCCGTGCTCACCCGCGTAGCCGACCATCAAAACCACGCTGGCTATCCCTCGCGGAAAGTTCCAGTCGCGAATTCCCGGATCCTGCACCCGTTCCACAGTGGCCATTATGGCCGAAAATCTCGATCACCTACGCCGGATCGTCCTAGAGTGGACTCAACGCACTGCGGTAAAGGGGTGTCCTATGAATGCTGACGAACGGCCGTCGGTCATCATCATCGGGTCCGGCTTCGGTGGCATCGGAATGGCGATAGAGCTGCGACGCAACGGTTTCGACGACATCACCATCCTGGAACGTGCCGCCGATATCGGCGGTGTCTGGCGGGAGAACACCTACCCCGGCGCCGCCTGCGACGTGCCGTCCCCGCTGTACTCGTTCTCCTATGAGCCGAAGCCGGACTGGCCGCAGCGCTACTCCGGCCGGGTCGCGATCCACGACTACCTCCGCGGTGTCGCCGACCGCCACCACCTGCTGGAGCGCATCCACTTCGGCGCCGAGGTGACCGACGCCGAGTTCGACGACGCCACGGGCCGCTGGACGGTGCGCACCGCCGACGGCACCGCGAGAACCGCCGACATCCTGATCCCCGCCGTCGGTCAGCTGTCGCGCCCCGCCATGCCCGACATTCCCGGCATCGATACCTTCGCCGGTCATGCCTTCCATTCCGCCGAATGGGATCACGGCGTCGAGCTGGCCGGAAAGCGGGTGGCCTGCGTCGGGACCGGCGCGAGCGCCATCCAATACATCCCCGAGATCCAGCCGTCGGTCAGCAGCCTGACCCTGTTCCAGCGCACCCCGGCCTGGGTACTGCCCAAGTTCGACACCGACTACAAGCCGATCCAGCACAAACTGTTCGCGCGGATGCCCGGCGCACTGCTCGCCGAGCGATTCGGGTGGTGGGCCATCGCGGAGTTCGTGGCACTCGGGCTCGTCGAGTTCCCACGGATCGCCGGGTTGGTCGCCGGCATCGCCGCGCGACACCTGAAAAATCAGGTCACCGATCCGGAGCTGCGCGCCAAGCTCACCCCGGACTACCCGATCGGATGTAAGCGCGGCCTGTTCTCCAACGACTATTTCCCGGCGCTGACCCAGCCGAACGTGCGGGTGGAGACCACAGCGATCACCGAGATCACCCCCGAAGGCCCGCGCACCGCCGACGGCACGGTGCACGAAGTGGATGTGATCATCTACGGGACCGGCTTCAAGGGCACCGAATTCCTGTGGCCGATCGATATTTACGGGCGCGCGGGCCGCAAGCTCTGTGACACATGGGAGGGCGGCGCACATGCCTACTACGGGATCACCGTGCCGGACTTCCCGAATCTGTTCATGGTCTACGGCCCGAACACCAACCTCGGTGTCGGCTCGATCATCTACATGATCGAATCCCAGGCCCGCTATATCCGCAAAGTCATCGAACTGCTCGCCAGCCGCCCCGGCCACTACCTCGAGGTCCGCGCGGAGCCGGAGCAGCGGTTCAACGCGGCCCTGCAACAACGCCTGGCCAAAACCCCGTGGAACTTCTGCTCCAGCTGGTATCGCAACGCGTCGGGCCGCATCACCAACAACTGGCCGGGCACCCAGATCAGCTACCGCCGCAAGCTGCGCGAGGTGGCCGCCGCCGACTACGTCCTCACCCCCGTCGCCTGACCCTTTCACCGGCACGAAACACCTGCCGCGCGGGCACCCGCAACCCCGCCGCGACGCCCCGGCGATCGAGCCCAACCTCGGCGGGCCCGAGCGCGGCGAGGTTCGAGCAGGCAGACTTGTTGCGTGAATGATCTGCCGTCGGCCGCTGGCCCTATCGACCGCGGCCCGCTGCGCCCGATCGAATTGGCCACCGGCGCGGTGCTCGGCGGTGTCACGGTCGGGCTGGTCACCATCGGATCGGTGGTCCCGTTCGCCGCCGGATTGCAGCTGGTCGCCGCGGTGCCGCTCGGCATGCTCGCCTACCGCTTTCGGCTGCGTGCCCTGCTCACCGCGAGCGTTGCCGCCATGCTGGTCACCTTCGTAGCTGCGGGGATCGCGCCAGCCATCGGCCTGGTGAGTTCTGCCACTCTCGCGGGCATCATCGGCACGGTGAAACGGCGCGGCGGCGGGCTGGTCGCGGTGCTCGGACTCGCGGTGATCGCCGGGCTGGTATGGGCCGCCTTCGCGGTCGGAACCCTGCTGGTGTTCGCCCGGTCACGCGAGTTGCTGTTCGACGGCATCCGCAACCTCGCCCATGGTTTACAGGACCTCGCGGCTCGGGTGCCGCCACTCGAGCCGCTCGGTCGCCTGGCCGCCGACCTCACCGACACCGTGATCGCGTCGTGGTGGCTCTGGATGGCGGCGGCGGTGATCGCCGGGCTGGTGATGACCGCGGTGTTCTCCTGGTTTGTGCTCGGCTCGATCCTGGACCGACTCGCGGACCTGCCCGGCAGCGATCAGCTCGACGCGCCGCTGGATGAACGGCCCATCGCGCCGCTGCCGGTGACGCTGCGCGATGTCGCCTTCCGCTATCCGAGTGCGACGGTGGATGCACTGCACGGCATCGACCTCACCGTCGACAGCGATGAGTTCGTGGCGATCGTCGGCCACAACGGCTCCGGCAAGTCCACGCTGACCCGGTTGCTCGCCGGGCTACCGCCCACCTCGGGCACCGTGCACCGTCCCGGGTCCGCGGGCCTGGGTCACCTCGGCGGGACCGCTCTCGTCCTGCAACGGCCCGAGAGCCAGACCCTCGGCGTGCTCGTCGCCGACGACGTGGTGTGGGGCCTTTCCGAGGAACTCGCCGCGGCCGTCGAGATCGACGCTCTACTGCGCGAGGTCGGTCTCGACGGCATGGGTGACAAGGAAACCGCCACCCTCTCCGGCGGTCAGCAACAGCGGCTCGCGGTCGCCGCGGCGCTGGCACGACGCCCCGCGCTGCTCATCGCCGACGAGGCCACCGCGATGATCGATCCCGACGGCCGCAGGGACCTGGTCGCGCTGCTGGCCGGACTGCCGAAACGACACCAGATGGCGGTGGTGCTGGTGACCCACCACGAAGCCGACGCCGCGGCCGCCGATCGGGTGGTGCACCTGTCGAGCGGACGTACCGTCGAGCACCTGCCCGCCTGGCCGCGGCCGGTGCGCGATTCGCGTCGCCGCCCGATGGGCGAGGCGGTGCTGGAGCTACACGGCGTTCGGCACACCTACAACCGCGGAACACCGTGGGAGGCACCGGCATTGCACTCCGTCGACCTCTCGGTTCGCCGCGGTGAGGCGCTGCTGATTGTCGGTGGCAATGGGTCGGGCAAATCCACGCTCGCCTGGATCATGGCCGGACTGATCGAACCCAGTTCGGGCCGTTGCGAACTCGCGGGCACCCGGATCTCCAAACGGATCGGCCGAGTCGCGTTGGCGTTCCAGCATTCTCGGCTCCAGATGCAGAAGCAGACGGTCGGCACGGAGATCGCGGACTGGGGTGGCGGCGCCACCGGCTCCGGCGCGGTCGGGCGCGCATTGGACGCGGTCGGGCTCGATCGGCGACTGGCCGCGCGATCCATCGAGGAACTCAGCGGCGGACAGGCGAAGCGGGTTGTGCTCGCGGCGATCGTGGCCAGCCACCCGCAGGTGGTCGTGCTCGACGAGCCGCTGGCCGGTCTCGATCCCGAGGGTCGCGCCGATGTCGTGGAACTTCTTGCCCGCCTCCGTGATTCAGGTCTCACCTTGATCGTCATCTCACACGATATCGACGATCTGGCCGGGGTGTGCGACCGCACGGTACATCTACAGGCCGGGCGGATCCTCGGGGCCGCACCGGTACATGATCCAGCGAACGCGTCCGATGCGCCTGCGCACCAACTCGATCCACGGGCCGCCACGATGTGGCGCCTCGAGCACGGAGAGCGATGATGAGCGCAGTCCTGTTCCGCGAAGTTCCGGTGTCGAGCCCGGTGCACAGCCTTTGGGCGGGCACCAAAATGATCGCGGCGTTCCTGATCAGCCTGCTGCTGATGTTCCTGCCGTCCTGGCCGGTACTCGGTGTTCTTGTCGCTTTCCTGCTGCTGATCGGCATGGTCGCGCGGCTGCCGCTCGGCACGCTACCGCGCCTGCCGTGGTGGTTCTGGGCACTGCTCGCCGTCGGCGCGCTGATCAATGTCCCGATCGGCGCTACGGCCGTGCTGCGCTACACCCAGCTCGCGGCGTTCGCTCTGATCCTGATCGCCGCGTCGTTGATGATCGCCTGGACAACTCCGCTCGGCGATATCGCACCCGCGCTCGCCAAGCTGGCCGCGCCGCTGCGCAAACTGCGAGTGCCCGTGGATGAATGGGCCGTCGTCGTGGCGCTGACACTGCGCGGTCTTCCGCTGCTCATGGACGAGATGCGGGTGCTGCGTGCGGCACGCAAGCTGCGGCCGAAGGAAGGCATGTTGCATCGCGCCGCCGATAGTCCGCTCATCGACATCCTCACCGCCGCCATGGCCGTATCCACGCGCCGCGCAGGCGAATTGGGTGAGGCGATCACCGCTCGCGGTGGTACCGGTCAACTCACCGCGCACCCCAGCTCTCCCGGCCGCCGTGATGTGATCGCGTTGGCCATCGTTGCCGCCGTCTGCGTCGGCGCGATCGGGCTCGATCTCCTGATCTGACATCGGTGCACGTCAGGACAGCGGCAGGTCTGCTTCGCCGGGCGGCGCCGAGGGCGCGGACAACGCGTGGCAGACGCCTGATTCGACCGTGGCGGGGAGATACTGGCCGATGTGACCGACAGCGACGACAACGTTCCGGCCTGGCAGCGACGGACGGCAGGCGAGTCGCGGGTTGCGGCGACCGTCGCGGTGCTGGCGATCGTCGTGTTGCAGGTGCTACTTCCGAATCAGTTCATGCCCGAGCCCACCTGGCTGTTGGCCGCACTGGAGGTGGTTTTGCTGGGATTCCTGGTGGTGGCCGATCCAGTGCGGATCGACCGCGAGGAGACGTGGCTGCGGTGGGGCGGGCTGGCCCTCATCGGACTGTTGGCACTGGCCACCGCATGGTCGGCAAATCGGCTGGTGGTCGGGCTGATCGATGGGACGCTCAGCGACGACCCGGCAGGGCTGCTCGGCTCCGGCGGGGCGATCTGGTTGACGAATGTGGTCGTGTTCGGTTTGGGCTACTGGGAGTTCGACCGCGGCGGACCCGCCGCACGGGCACACGCGCGGCAAACGCTGCCGGACTTCCTGTTCGTGCAGATGCAGAACCCTGAACTGGCCGAGCCGGAGTGGGAGCCGCAGTTCATCGACTACCTGTACTTGGCGTACACCAACGCGACCGCGTTCAGCCCGACCGATGTGATGCCGATGTCGCGGTGGGCGAAGACGATGATGATGGCCCAGTCGGCGATTTCGCTCGTCCTGGCGGCGTTGGTCATCGCGAGGGCGATCAATGTATTGCACTAACGTGCCGTCGGTCACGCCTGGCCGTATAGCTGAGCGCTATAACGGAATTCGTGACATGAAACAGAAATGATTACCCTTAAAATATGGTTCGAAACCATCTCGTGCACGGTACGGTGATCTTCGCAGTATCTGTTTTCTAGATCACATCAAGTCTCTGCACGCGCGTTCGGGGGAAAGAAATTCGGCGTGCGTGGTGTTGGGTAGGGCTTGAAACCTGATGAAGATTGGAACAACCCCAATGATTCTCCGCAAGATCACTGCGGCCGCAATCCCGATCGTCGCCGCAGTCGCGGTCGGCGCGGGCACCTCCCACGCGCAACCGGCGGCCGCACCCGCACCCGACATCGGGTACGCGACAAAGCTGGTGGGCGACAAGGTCGTCACCACGCTTACCGAGGGGGCATTCGAGGTGACCGGCAACTCGGTCGATATCAAGGACACGACGGGCAACACGGTGGTCACGCTGCCGCTGTCGTTCCGGCAGGACGGACTCGAGTTCCCGATGCCGCACGCGGTGCACGACGAGGGACGAGTGCTCGAGCTGACCGTGGTCAAGGACTACGCACAGGCCCGCCCGGCGCCGCTGACCGCGATCGCGTCGACCACCGAGAACCAGGAGGCACAGGACACCTTCTTGGCACAGTTCGGAATCGCCACGGCGATAGGCGGTTTCGTCGGCACCGTGATCGGCGCCCTGGTCGGGCTGACCGGCATCGTCGGTGGACCGACGGTGATCGCCAGCGTCATCGCGGGGGCTGCGATCGGTGGCATCATCGGCACCATCGTGGTCGGCGGACCAGCCCTGGTGATCGCGGGCATCGACCTGGTCAGCACGCTGACCGCGCCGCCGGGAACCACGAAGTTCGCCAAGCCTGCGACATCCGTTCGCTAGCTCGAAAAATCACGGCGAAGGCGCGCACCGACTCGTTCGAGTTCGGTGCGCGCCTTGTCATTTCAGCTGCCTGCCGGACTGCCCGGCGCGGGCAGACCCAGGTGCCCGGTGAGCTCGACGGCGGCCGCGCGACCCGCACGGTTCGCGCCGATGGTGCTCGCCGATGGGCCGTAGCCGATCAGGTGCACGCGTGGATCGTTCGCGACCTGGGTGGCGAGGCGTCCGGTCATGGTGATGCCGCCGCCTGGACCGCGCAGGCGCAGCGGCGCGAGATGATCGAGTGCACTGCGGAATCCAGTGGCCCACAGGATGACCTCCGCGTGCTGGAACGATCCGTCGGCCCAGCGCACACCGTTCGATTCGATGCTCACGAACATCGGGTGCCGCTCCAAGACACCTCTGGCCTGCGCGGCACGCAGCCGGTCATCGAGCCGCAATCCGGTCACCGAGACCACCGAGCCCGGTGGCAGACCGCGCCGCACCCGGTCCTCCACCATGGCGACGGCCGTGCGGCCGTCCTCCTCCGCGAAGGGTGCTTCCCGAAACACCGGTTCCGACCTCGTGACCCAGGTGGTCGTCGTGACCTGGGAAATCTCGTCGAGCAACTGCACGCCCGAGATGCCACCGCCGACCACCACGACATGCTTGCCCGCGAATTCATCGGCGCTGTGATACTCGCGGGTGTGCAGCTGCCGCCCAGCGAAGGTCTGCGCGCCCGGGTATCGCGGGATGAACGGGCGCTCCCAGGTTCCGGTGCCGTTGATCAGCCCGCGCACCCGAATCATCCCGGCCGAGTCGGTCTCGGCGTTGAGAATTCGCGCACCCTCTCGAGCGCCGTCCATGCCCCGATCGCACACGACTTCCACCGACACCTGCCGTCGAACCCGCAGATCGAAACGCTTTTCGTAGAGCTCGTAGTAGCGCGGCACCGCAGTGGCCGCAGGCGCGGACTCCGATCCCTCCGGCAGCGTCTCGGCGAAGGACATACCCGGCAGGTCGTGCACCCGGTTAACCGTGGTCAGCGTGAGCGACGGCCAGCGAAACTGCCAGGCGCCGCCGGGCCTCGGCGCGTGATCCACGATCAGAAAGTCTCGCTCCGGACGCAATCCGAGACGCTGTAGGTGATAACCGGCCGACAACCCCGCCTGACCGGCACCGATCACCAGGATATCGAAATCAGTCGGCACAGCCGCAGATCGTATCGCTTCCCCAAGCCAGTGCCTGCTCGGTCTGTGCCGCCGACTGTGGCAGAGTTGACTGTAACCACTCGAACCGGTCAGTTGGGGAGAATGCATGCTCGGAGTCAGCCGCGATGGCGACGTTGTCACCATCGAATTGCAGCGCGAGGAGCGCCGCAATGCGCTCAACATCGAACTGGTCACACAGTTGCGCGACGCCGTGCGGACGGCGGCACAGGACGCAAGGGTCATCGTGCTGACCGGACAGGGTCCGATCTTCAGCGCGGGCGCGGATCTGTCCGGCGTCTACTCCGATGATTTCCTCGGCGGTCTGATGGACATGCTGCACACCATCGAGTCCGTTCCGGTGCCGGTCATCGCCGCGATCAACGGCGGCGCCCTCGGCGCGGGCGTGCAGATAGCACTTGCCTCCGACCTTCGCGTGCTCGAACCGGACGCCTACATCGCGATCCCCGCCGCCAAACTCGGCATCACGGTGGACCGCTGGACCGTCCGGCGACTGGCGACGCTGATCGGCGGTGGGCCAGCCCGCACCATCCTGCTCGGCGCGGAACGGGTATCGGCCGCCGACGCCTACTCCTTCGGCTTCGCCAACAAGCTCGGCACGCTCGCCGACGCCCAGGCATGGGCGAAATCGATCGCCGAGCTGGCGCCGCTGTCGCTGCGCCACATGAAGCTGGTGCTCAACGACGACGGCACCCGCGACCCCGATAACCATTTACAGCGCGCGGCCCTCGAGGCCGCGTGGACAAGCTCAGATGCCAAGGAGGGCCGCTTGGCCAGGCAAGAAAAGCGCTCCGCGAAGTTCGTTGGACGATGATATGAACGTGAAGAAGATCCTCGGCGCAGCGGCGGGCGTACTCGGAGTCGCATGGGTGGTGCGCGCGGTCTGGGATATCCCGTCCGCGATCGGCGCCTCGATGTCGGCCATCCAGCCCTACGCCTCCGGTGCGGCCAGCTACCGCGATCGCCAGTTCCACAACACCGAAGCGAGCAGTCAGATCATCGCGGGTTCGGCGCTTTCGCTGCTGTACTCCGCGCTGACCCGGCGTAACGCCGGTCAGCCTCGCGGGGTGATCCCGCTGGAGACCCCCGAGGTGCCCGCGGAGGCGGCCGATATCGCGGTCACCTGGTACGGGCACGCCTCCGCGCTCGTCGAGGTGGACGGCTACCGGATTCTCACCGATCCCGTATGGAGCGAACGGGTTTCGCCGTCGTCCATGGTCGGCCCCACACGAATGCATCCGGTACCGACACCGCTGTCGGAGCTGCCACCGGTGGACGCGGTGATCATCTCGCACGACCACTACGACCATCTGGACAAGGCGACAGTCCGAGAGCTCGTCCTCAGCCAGGCGGCACCGTTCCTGGTGCCGATCGGCATCGGCGCGCACCTGCGCCACTGGGGTGTCCCCGAGCATCGCATCATCGAATTGGATTGGGGCGGTTCGATTTCCCTCGCCGCCCTCGGTCGTGAGCGCGACGGCACCGATCTGGTGATCACCTGTACCGAGGCGCGGCATTTCTCCGGCCGTGGTCTCGTGCGCAACACCACGCTCTGGGCCTCCTGGTCGATCGTCGGACCGACCCGCAGGGCGTACTTCGGCGGAGATACCGGCTACACCAAGGCATTCGCCGAGGCCGGTGCCGCGCTCGGTCCGTTCGATCTGACGCTGCTGCCGATCGGCGCGTATGACGATCGGTGGCCGGATGTGCATATGAACCCGGAGGAAGCGGTGCGCGCGCACGGCGATCTGTGCGTCGGCGACCCCGGCCACGGCATGCTCGTTCCCATCCACTGGGCGACCTTCAATCTTGCCTTCCACGGATGGTCGGAGCCGGTGCGCAGGATGGTCGAGGCGGCACGGGCGGCCGGCACTGCGATCGCGGTGCCGATGCCGGGGCAGCGGGTAGATCCCGATGGCCGCCCCGCACGGGATTCGTGGTGGGAAGATATCGGTTGAACACCTCGGTTAGGCAACAGAAAGGAACGGTGGCATGAGTCTCGTGGACACCCTGAAGGGCCTGGTCGGCAAGGGCAAGGACGCGGCGGCCAAGAACGCCGACAAGATCAACGACGCGGTCGACAAAACCGGTGACTTCATCGACAACAAGACCAAGGGCAAGTACACGGACAAGATCGAGAAGGGCAAGGAGGCCGCCAAGAAGGTGGTCCCGCCGGAGCAGCCGGGAAAGCCCGGCCCGCAGGCCTGATGTGCGGCGGGGGCCTGTTGTTGTCGGTCCCCGCCATTAAAATTCGTCCATGGCGACCCGCCGCAAGTTCGGTGACAGCTCGGGCCTACCGAGCATCGAGGTTGAGCTGAGCAACCTCGACAAAGTGCTGTACCCGGCAACCGGGACCACCAAAGGCGAGGTCATCGCCTACTACGCGGCGATCGCACCGGCCATGCTGCCACACATCGAGGGCCGCCCCGTCACTCGGAAGCGCTGGCCCAACGGGGTCGACGAGCCATCATTCTTCGAGAAAAACCTTGCCGCACACGCTCCATCGTGGCTGGAGCGGCACGCCATCGAACATTCCGAACGCAACGTGGTGTATCCGGTGATCGATTCGGAGGCGGGCCTGGCCTGGCTCGGGCAGCAGGCGGCGCTGGAAGTCCATGTGCCGCAATGGCGTTTCGACGGTGACGAGGTCGGCCCCGCGACCCGACTGGTCTTCGACCTCGACCCAGGACCCGGCGCCGGGCTCGACGAGTGCGCCAGGGTCGCGCTCGCGGTCCGCGATATGGTCGAGGGCATCGGGCTGCACGCATTCCCGGTGACCAGTGGTAGCAAGGGAATTCACATCTATGTGCCGCTGGACCGCGAGTTGAGTTCCGGTGGCGCGTCGACGGTGGCCAAGCAGGTGGCCACGAATCTCGAACAGCTGCACCCGGATCTGGTGACCGCGACCATGGCCAAAGCGGTGCGCACCGGCAAGGTCTTTCTGGACTGGAGCCAGAACAACCCATCGAAGACCACCGTCGCGCCCTACTCGATGCGCGGCAGGACCCACCCCAATGCGGCCGCACCGCGAAGCTGGGCAGAGATCGAGAATCGAAAGAAACTGCGGCACTTGCGTTTCGATGAAGTTCTCGCGCGCTGGCGGGACGACGGTGACTTACTTGCCGAGCTCGACGTGACTGTTGACAGGTCGCTCCAGACAACACACCCGAGCACCGACGCGCTCACGAAGTACCGGTCCATGCGCGACCCAGCACGTACGCCGGAGCCGGTGCCCGCCGAGGTGGCGGGCGCGGGCACCGGTGACCGGTTCGTCGTTCAGGAGCATCATGCGCGGCGGCTGCATTGGGATGTGCGGCTCGAACGCGACGGGGTGCTGGTGTCGTGGGCCGTGCCGAAGGGGCCACCTACCTCGACGCAGCACAACCGCCTCGCCGTGCACACCGAGGACCATCCGCTGGAATACCTGGACTTCCACGGCGCGATCCCGAAGGGCCAGTACGGCGCGGGGGAAATGACGATCTGGGATTCCGGCACCTACGAGACCGAGAAATGGCGCGACGACGAGGTGATCGTCGCATTCCACGGCAGCAAGCTACAGGGGCGATACGCCCTTATCCAGACCAACGGCAATCAGTGGCTGATGCATCTGATGCGAGAGCAGTCACCTCGGGCCCAGGACGGCGGGTCCAACCATGGCACTGTCGACGACGGAGCGCGGTCGACCGCCGCCGCGGTGCCACAGCGGTCGAGCGGGGCCGCACCGTTTCCACGCGGTCTCGAGCCGATGCTGGCAACCCAGGGTGAGGTCGCCGACCTCGACGCCGCCGAGTGGTGTTTCGAGACCAAATGGGACGGCTTCCGGCTGATCGCCGAAATCGACTCCGGCACACTCACTTTGCACAGTCGAGCGGGCAATGTGGTGACGAACCGGTACCCGGGGATTGCCGCGCTGGCCACGGACCTGGCGGGCCACAGCGTGGTACTCGATGGTGAAGCCGTGGTGTTCGACGATCACGGAGTCGCCAATCTCGGACTGCTGCGGGCCGACGCGGCGCGGGCCGTCTTCGTCGCCTTCGACGTGCTGTATCTCGACGGCACTTCCCTTGTCCGCAAACGCTATTCGGATCGCCGTCGGGTACTGGAGGCACTCGCGGCGAACGCGCCCTCGATGCTGGTCCCGCCGCGGCTGGACGGTCCCGGCGCCGACGCGCTGCGCTACAGCCAGGAGCAGGGGCTGGAGGGCGTGATCGCCAAGCGGAAGGACTCCGTGTACCTACCGGGAAAGCGCGGGCACTCCTGGGTGAAGGAGCGCAATTGGCGCACCCAGCGGGTGGTGATCGGCGGCTGGCGGCGCAGCGAGGCAAGGGATTTCAAATCGCTGCTGGTCGGTATCCCGCACGAGGACAGGTTGTACTACGTGGGCCGGGTCGGCACCGGCTTCAACGAATCCGACATGAAGCGACTCGCGGCCCGTCTGTCCGAGCTGGAACGCAAGACCAGCCCCTTCGACAACGAACTGACCGCCGAGGAGCGCAAGGAAGCGGTCTGGGTGAGTCCGAAACTCACAGGCACCGTGCGGTTCATGAACTGGACCGAGACCGGCCGACTCTGGCACCCGGCCTGGTTGGGCCTGTCGGACCGACCCGGTGGAGCACCGTCATGTCCGTGAAATTCGCATAGCGCTGGGTACGGTTGATCCGCTGTATCGGCTCGACACTGTGTCGGCTCGCGAAGGAGGAGTACCTGTGGATTTCAAGAACCTGGCGAACAAGGCGATGGACCTGGCCCAGAAGAACGCGGACAAGGTGGATACGGTCATCGACAAGGCGGGCGACCTGGTCGATGAGAAGACCGGCGGCAAGTTCGTCGGGCAGGTCGACAGCGCACAGGATGCCGCCAAGAAGGCGGTGCGCAAAGACGGGTGATCGGGCCGGGCGGTCGTCGACCGGGAAGCTCCCCGGTCGACGACTACCTGACTACTGCGCGCCCGCCAACAGCGTTATGAGCGACGCGGTATCGGTGACCATGGCGTGGCCCTGGAACTCGAAGTCGTCGTAGGCCCGCGTCATCGCGTCCTTGTCGCGACCGCCGCAGGCATCGCTGACGACAATCGGCACGAAACCGAGATCGGTCGAATGGGTGACCGTCGGTGCGATGCCGATTTCCAGCGCGACCCCGACGATCGCGTAGGCGCCGATACCGAGATCGCGCAGCACGGCGGCGAGTGGTGTGCCCTCGAACGCCGACATCGACGTTTTGTCGAACACCACCTCGTCCGCGGTCGGACGGAGCTCGGGAACCAGCTCGAAGGCCGGAGTATCGCGCTGCAGGATGAACTTCAGGTCGTCGACCGAATCCGCCTGCTGCCAGGTCATAGCCATCCGCAGCGCGAAGGTTCCACTCAGCCTGCGTGGCAGGAAGAAGTGCCGCAGGAAGATCACGGGATACCCGCCCCTGCGCGCCGCCTCGACCACCCGCGCGACCCGCTCGATGATCTCCTTGCTGTCCGGTAGTTGGCTCAGCACACCGACCTGCATGTCGTAGACGATGACGGCCATGCGGTGCGGCGCACACACATCGGCGAGTCCTTCGGGAATGTCCAGTCCATTGCCGTGTCGCATGGTCGGCTCAACTCCATCCTCGATACACCGATCACCATCCGGGCCCGGCCCTGGCGGCGATTCGGTCGCGCTTGCTATTCGATTGTGCGGACAGCACTTTCGACCAACTGTAAACAGAGAAGGCCAGGACACCTGCGGCGGTGGGTCTGCCCTGTGGTGACCGTTGCAGGGCCTGCTATTCGGCAGTACCGTTGGTGCCCCCGGGGCCGGACGGGGTCGGAGCCGACGCGTATCCGGCCACCATTGCGTCGCGCCGCGTGGAACACTGGAGGCCCCGGATGAAACTCCTTAAAGGAAGGTCGGGTACTACCGGACCGGCAACGCTGCTTGCTGCCATCGCGGTCGTGGTGCTGGCCTCGATGACGTTGTCTCCCACCGCGCGAGCCGAAGTGCCCCGACCGGACAACGATCCGTTCTACGCGGCGCCGGCCGACCTCGCCGTCTATCCGGACGGTGCGATCACGCGATCGCGGCAGATCGCGCTCTACGGCCTACCCCTTCCGGTTTCGGCGTGGCAGGTCCAGTACCGGACCAACGACGCCAGCGACCGGCCGGTGCCCGGAATGGCCAGCGTGATGGTGCCGAACCTGCCGTGGTTCGGGCCCGGGGAGCGGCCGCTGCTGTCCTATCAGGTCGCCGAGGACAGCCTCGGAACCCGTTGCGCGCCGTCCTACGCTCTGCGCGGCGGATGGGAGATCGGCGGCATCAATACTTGGATCGACACCCCCTTCATGGCCGAGGCGCTGCGCCGCGGCTGGGCGGTGGTGACCACCGACTACGAGGGCCCACAGTCCCGATTCCTGGACGGGGTGAACTCGGGACGCGGCGTCCTCGACGGCATCCGAGCCGCCCGCGCCCTCGCCCCCGGCGGCCTCGGGCCCACAAGTCCCATTGGGGCATGGGGCTATTCGGGTGGTGCGTACGCCACCCTATGGGCCGCGCAGATGCAACCCGACTACGCGCCCGACGTCCGGCTCGCCGGAATCACCGCGGGCGGCGTCCCCTCGAACTGGCCCGCCATCGCCCAGGGTGCAGACGGCACCACCCAAGCTGGTCTCGCGATGCTGGTCCTGCTCGCGGTCGCGAAGAACAACCCGAACGCCGGAATCGTGGAGATGCTCAACGACCGCGGTCGTACAGCGCTGGCCGAGGACTCGGCCGCGTGCGGTTGGGATCTGGTCGTGAAGTACAGCAACGCCCGCGTCGAGGACTACACCACCGAACCAAGCCTGTTCTCCCACCCGAACTTCCGAGCAGCTACCGCCCCCGAGGAGCTGGGCGCCAGCGCACCTTCGGTCCCGATGTACCTCTACCACAGCACAACCGACGAAGTAGTCCCCGTCGCAGGCTTCACCGACCTACTCGGCCGATACTGCACCCAGGGCGCCGACATCACCTCCGTGCATTCCCTGCTGCCGAGCCACAACCCGACTGCCATCGGCGAGGCGGCCGGTGCGATGAACTATCTCGCCGACCGATTCGCCGGTGTACCGGTGGTCCCCGGCTGCCATCCCGGTTAGCCGGTGCGGTTCGAACACACTGCCGCGGGGCGTCGGACTAGTCCAAACCGACGGTGAAGGTCGCGGGGTCGGGGCCGAGGCGGGCGCCCTTGTCGAGGTCGTTGATCGCGTCCATTTGCTCGGGGGTGAGTTCGAAGGCGAAGACGTCGAAGTTCGCGGCGATGCGGGCCGGGGTGACGGACTTCGGGATGACGATGGTGCCGCGTTGCAGGTGCCAGCGGATGATGACCTGCGCGGAGGAGCGGCCGACCTCGTCGGCGATGGAGACAATGGTGTGGTCGTCGAGGAGGGTGCCTTGGCCGAGCGGGCTCCATGCCTCGGTGGCGATGGCGTTGTTGTCGTGGAAGGCGCGCAGCTCGCTCTGGGTGAGGCGTGGGTGCAGTTCGATCTGGTTGACCACCGGAATTTCGCCGGTCTCGCTGATGAGACGCTCCAGGTCGGGAATGGTGAAGTTCGATACGCCGATCGAACGGATGCGGCCCTGCGCCTTCAATGCCTGGAAGGCGCGGAAGGTGTCGACGAAGCGGTCGGCCTTGGCGGCGGGCCAGTGGATCAGGTAAAGATCCAGGTAATCCAGCCCGAGCCGCTCCATGCTCGCGTCGAAGGCGCGCAGCGTGGAGTCGTAACCCTGCTCGGCGTTCCACAGCTTCGTGGTCACATAGACCTCGTCGCGCGGCAGGCCGAACTCACGGATGGCGCGGCCGGTGCCCTCCTCGTTGCCGTAGATGGCGGCGGTGTCGATGCTGCGGTAGCCGACCTCCAACGCTGCGGTGACCACCGGGGCGACGTCATCGGGTGGCACTTGGAACACTCCGAAGCCGAGCTGCGGGATCACGTTGCCGTCGTTCAGCACGATCGAAGGGGTGGCGCTGGTCTCGCTTCTGAAGGTCACCTCTCGAAGGTAGAAGTGCTGCCGCGAGTCGTCAACGACTCCACGCAGCGTGTTGACTCACAATTCGCTGGTCGGGCCGGGATTTACACCCGACAATTCGGGTTCGATCGCGGCCTCAATTCCCAGGTAGGCCGAGCCTGCGGTAGCGGAGGTGGCGCGATTCGCGAAGCTCCGCGAGCGGTCGGGCCGATAGGTCGGTGAGCTCTTCGGCGATGGCGGCGACCATCCGGCGCGCGAAGTCGACGGGCTCGTCGGCGGCGTCGGGCAGTTCCGGCACGATGCGATCCACGATGCCGTCCGCGCACAAGTCGGCGGCGCGGATTCGTTGCGAACCGGCCAGCTCCGGCGCGTGCTCGGTATCGCGGTAGACGATCGCGCTCGCACCCTCCGGCGGCAACGGCGCCAGCCAGCCGTGCGTCGCGGCGAGGACTCGGTCGGCGGGCAGTAGCGCCAACGCGCCGCCGCCGGTGCCCTGACCGAGCAGCACCGAGATGGTCGGCGTGTCCAAGGTCACCAAATCGGCTATGCAGCGGGCGATCTCGGGAGCCAGCCCACGCTCCTCCGCCTCCTTGGACAACGCCGCGCCGACGGTGTCGATCACCAGGACCAGCGGCAGCCCCAACTCCTGAGCGAGCGCCATGCTGCGCCTGGCCTCGCGCAGTGCGGCGGGTCCCATGGTGTGCTCGCCCTGCTGGCCGGAGCGGTCATGCCCGAACACCACGCACGGCCTGCCCCGGAACCTGGCCAGCGCGTGCACGATGGTGCGATCGGATTCACCCTGACCGGTACCGCTGAGCGGAACCCGTTGTGTCACATGGCGCAACAGATCGCGCAGGCCGGGGCGTCCGGTGCGGCGTGAGATGGTCACCGACTCCCACGCCGAGACTTCGGCCGCTCGCTCCGGCACAGCTGCGTGATCAGCGGCGGCTGCGTCTTCCACAGCAGCACCGTCGCCGCCGAACGGCGCGGCCGAACCCGATTCCACCGCAACGGGATCCGGTACGCCACTCAGTACACTCAAGGCGCGGTGGGCAATTCGGCGGAAGACCGAAACCGGCACTACCCCGTCGATGACACCACTGCGGTACAGGTTCTCCGCGGTTTGCACACCCTCGGGAAAGTCCTTGCCGTACAACGCTTTGTAGACCCGGGGGCCGAGAAATCCGATCAACGCTCCGGGTTCGGCGAAAGTCATGTGCCCCAGCGAACCCCAGGAGGCGAACACCCCGCCCATGGTCGGATCGCGCAGATATACCAAATAGGGATGGCCCGCGGTTTTGTGTGTGGCGACTGCCCCCGCGATCTTCACCATCTGCACGAAAGCGACAGTGCCCTCCTGCATCCGGGTGCCCCCGGAGGTCGGCGAGGCCACCAACGGCAGGCCGGCCTCGGTGGCGCGTTCGACCGCAGAGACGATCCGTTCGGCGGCGGCGACTCCGATCGAGCCAGCCAAAAACCCGAACTCACAGGCGATTACGGCCACCCTGCGACCACGCAACAGTCCCTCGCCGGTGAGCACCGACTCATCGGTGCCCGCCGCCAGCGCCGCCTTGCGCAGATCCTCGTCATACTGCTGGGTGGCGGCCACCACGACGGGTGACCGGTCCCAGCTGACAAACGAGTCGGGGTCGAGTAATTGCCCGAGCAGTTCGCGCGCCGAAATCCTCACCGAGGCAGAATAACTACCCGGTCATGATTCGACGCGCGCCGCGCGAGCAACTCAGTAACCCTGCATCACCTTGCGCAGGGCGTACTCGGTCAGCGAAACCAACGCGTGCTTGGCAGGCTCACGCCGCCGTGCGTCGATCGACAGGATCGGTACATCCGCAGGCACCGCGAGTGCCTGGCGGATGTCCTCGATCGGGTAGCGCGGTGCGTCGTCGAATTCGTTGAGCGCCACCAAGAACGGTAGGTTGCGCGCTTCGAAGTAGTCGACGGCCGCGAAGCTGTCTTCCAGTCTGCGGGTGTCGACGAGCACCACGGCACCGATGGCGCCGCGGATCAGGTCGTCCCACATGAACCAGAATCGGTACTGGCCCGGCGTACCGAACAGGTAAAGCACCAGGTCGTCGGCAAGGCTGATCCGGCCGAAGTCCATGGCCACCGTAGTGGTGGACTTCATCGGAACGCCCGTCAGGTTGTCGATTCCGGTACTGGCATTGGTCACCAATGCTTCGGTGCGCAGCGGAACGATCTCCGAGACAGCACCGACCATCGTGGTCTTGCCGACACCGAAACCACCCGCGACGACGATTTTCGCCGAAGTCGGCTTGCTGGTACGGGTGTCGACCTGCGCCGTCGAATCAAATACGCCGGAGTCCACTGAGAACCCTTTCGATCAGCTCGCGACGTTCATCGTCGCTGGAATCGTCTTTCAAAGTCGCCGAGACTCGGACATGCCCGGCCTCTATAAGGTCGGCCACCAGCACCCTGGCCACCCCGATCGGGATGCCCAACCGCGCTGCTACCTCGGCGACGGACGGCGATTCTCTGCACAACTCCACGATGGACGTTTCGATGTTGGTCAGTTCGAACTGCCGCTCGAGGGCGACCGGGTGCGATGCCACGAGAGCTTCCAACGCCAGCTCGACTGCGGGCCTGGTTCGGCCCGCAGTCAGCGAGTACGGGCGTACGAGGCTGGGCTCGGAGCTACCCACGCGGTGATCGTCTATGTCCATCCCACCATCAGGAACCCATCGTGACGCGTGGTGTGGCCTGAACTGTCTGCCCCACACGCTCGACCAACAAGGCCATTTCGTATCCCACCTGGCCGATATCGCAGGAAGTGTTGGTCAGCACCGCGAGGTAGGAGCCGTCGCCGACTGCCATGAGTAGCAGGTAGCCGTGCTCCATCTCGACCACCGACTGCAAAACGGTGCCGCCCTCGAATAGGTTCGAGACGCCGACCGAGAGGCTGGCAAGCCCGGCGGTAACGGCCGAGAGCTGTTCGGCGCGGTCGACGGGCAGCTGGGCACTCGCGGCCATGAGTAGGCCGTCAGCCGAGACCAGGACGGCATGAGCTACGCCAGGAACCTCGTTGGCGAAGTTCGAAACCAGCCAATCCAGCTGACGATTCGTACCACCTAGATCGGGGTTCATCGGTCTCCTTTATCTCCGGTTAGGTTCGTTGCCTTCAATGCGCGGCCATCCCGGACGCCTTGCTGGTGACGACTCAAGCTGGTCCTGATCGTTTCTGGATCGCGACGGGCCGCCCGATCCGCGGCGCCATTGACGGCGCCGGGGACCAGCCTTCCGCCCGGATTGCGTTGGGGCAACCCGGCGGCGGTCTTTGTTTCGGCTTGCGCCTCGCTCGCTCGCTGTGCCGCCTGCCATCCCTCGTCTCCCGGTGATTCGAAGGAAGCGGCCACCTGGGACCGATCCGGGTTCGGATCCGTCAGCCACGCCGACATCATTTCGGCGAAGATCGGGCTGTCCATGGGCGAGTTGGTTTCGGCCGCTGGCTGCAGCCTGGTCTGGAAGAACGACGCCGCCTTGGCGGGATCAGCCTTGAAGCTGTGCCGACCGGGGTCACGGCCCGCCAGCGGTGCACCGGGATCGGTGAGCGCGGGCTGTTCGCCGCTCGGCGGGGACTGCGGGGTGCCCCGCTGCGGCAGACCGAGTCCGGACGCCGATTCACGCTGCGGCAGCGCGCTGCCCGCATCGCGCTGCGGCAGACCGGGCGGCACCTGCGAGCCGGGCTGGCGTTGCGGCAGACCGCTCAGCGCATCACGCTGCGGCAGATTCGTTGCCGCGGGCTGACGCTGTGGCAGACCACCCACACCGGGATCACGCTGCGGCAAACCACCGGTGTTCGGGTCACGCTGCGACAGATCACTCGGCGAGGAATCCCGTTGCGGTAGACCGTTGGAACCGGGTTCACGCTGCGGAAGACCGTTCGGGCCGGACGGTCGCTGCGGCAGACCACCCGGGGCGGGCTCGCGCGGCGGCACACCGATAGAACCTGAATCACGCTGCGGCAAACCACCCGAACCGGGTTCACGCGGCGGTACACCACTCAGACCCGACTGACGCTGTGGCAGACCACCGGCACCCGGCTCACGCTGCGGGAGACCACCGGTGCTCGAGTCACGCTGCGGCAAACCACCAATGCCCGAATCACGCTGCGGCAAACCACCCGTATTCGAGTCACGCTGCGGCAACCCACCGATCCCCGAATCACGCTGCGGCAAACCACCCGTGCTCGAGTCACGCTGCGGCAACCCACCGATCCCCGAATCACGCTGCGGCAAACCACCCGTGCTCGAGTCACGCTGCGGCAACCCACCGATCCCCGAATCACGCTGCGGCAAACCACCCGTATTCGAGTCACGCTGCGGCAACCCACCAATGCCCGAATCACGCTGCGGCAACCCGCCAGAACCAGGTTCACGTGGTGGCACACCGCTCACACCCGACTGACGCTGTGGCAGACCACCGGCACCCGGCTCACGCTGCGGCGGACCGCCCGTGCCCGAGTCGCGTTGCGGCAGACCGTTGGAACCGGGCTGACGCTTCGGCAAACCACCTGCGGCGTTCGGCGATGGCGCGGCATTGGCGCCCGGCTGACGCAACGGCAGCTCGCCGGAGTTCGGATCGCGCGGCGGCAGACCCGTCACGGTCTGCTCGGCGCCACCGAGCTGACGAGGCGGCGGACTACCGGGGCTCAGGTTGCGCTTGGGCAGGTTCGCGGCGGCGAGCTTGCCGCGCTGCGGGCCCGTCGGCGGTTGCCCTTGCTGGCCTGGCGCGGGGCGTAGGGAAGCACCACCCTGCGCCGAGTTCGGGCCGGTCCCAGCGGGGATCGACGTTCCCGGCGACCGCTGTGGCAAGCCACCACCGGCCGGAGCCGGTGCCGACGGCGCGGGGGCCGGGCTGCTCACCGGAATCGGGCCGCTCACACCGGGATCGACGGTGACCATCACGTTGCCACCGGGAGTCCTGGTGATCCCCCGCATCTGCATCGCTGACGGAGTCTGCCGCTGTCCCGGACCGGCCGACACCTGGGGCGCGGCCTGCGTCGGCAAGGCGGACTTCTGTCCCTGTCCGATGACGATGAGTCCGACGGGAACATGCACGATCACGGTGACGCCCGGGTCACGCGCGGTGTCGAAGGTCGGCCGCAATCGCACGGTGAGTCCGTGCCGCTCGGCCAACCTGCCGACCACGAAAAGACCCATGTGCCTTGCGGTATCGGGGCCCGGCTCGGCGGTCTGCTCCAGCCTGCGGTTGATATCGGCCATCTCCGACGGCGGCATACCGATACCTCGGTCGGCCACCTCGATGAGCATGCCCTGGTCGTGGGCCTGCGCGAAGGTGAACTTCACGTCGGTCTCCGGCGGCGAGGCGCGCAGTGCGTTGTCGAGCAGCTCGGCGAACAGGTGCGCCATATCGGAGGCGGCGGGCTCGATCAGCGAACCGCGCGGCGTCGCACCGAGCTTGACGCGTTCGTAGTCCTCGACCTCGGAGATCGCGGCACGAAGCACGTCGGCGATCTCGACGGGAGCGGACTTGGCGCGGCGTTGTTTGGTACCGGCCAGAATCAGCAGGTTGTCGCCGTTACGACGCATACGGGCGGCGAGATGGTCCAGCCGGAACAGGTTCTCCAGCAGTCGTGGATCCTTCTCGTCGTACTCCATCGCCTCGATCAGCGTGAGCTGATGGTCGACCAGGGACTTGGATCGGCGGGCCAGCGTCTCGAACATGTCGTTGACCTGAGAACGCATCTGCGCCTGATCGCTGGCCAGACGCAGTGCCTGACCATGGATATCGTCGACGGCGCGGGCAAGCTGGCCGATCTCCTCGGTGCTGCGCACCGGCATCGGCTCCAGCGGCACGTCCTCGGGGGAAGCACCATTTCGCAGCTGAGCGACTTCGTGCGGCAGATCACTCTCGGCCACCCGCAGCGCAGCGAGACGCAGCCGGTGCAGCGGCACGATCATCGAGCGCGCGACGAACACCGCGAGCACCAGCGCGGCGAGGATGGTGGCGATGACGACCGCGGTGTAAGTCCACGCGTCGGCATTTGCCGTCGACACCAGCGAATTCATCGCAGCGTCGATGTCCTTGGTCGCCTTGCCGACGATGCGCTCATAGACATCCAGGCTGGCGGAGAGCGAATTCTTCACGTCGCTGATCGGGATCTGACCGGCCTGTGCCTGCGGGCTGCTCAGCAGACCGATCCGGGTGTCGATGCCTACTCGAACGTCAGCGATCGAGGTATCACCGTCGGGGAATCGGTGCGCGAGCACGTTGAGCAGCGAGCGCTCGGTGTTCGCCGCCGTGAGGAAGCTCTGCACGCCGGCCTGCGGGTTGCGCAGGATTTCGGGGAACGCGGCGACCTCACCGACGAGCGTGGCGCGGGTATTGAGCGAGTCGACCAGACGTAGCTTCGCCAGATCGATGGCAGGGTCGCTGACCTGGCCGACCGTGGACTCGACGATGTGCACGCTGTCGTTGCGGACCCGGTCGATAATCGCGATGATCTCGGGACCCGACTGGGTCGTGGCGACCTTGCCTTGCGCACGAACGGCTTTGGCCTGGGTGAGCATGCTGTCCAGTGACGCGCGGGCACCGGGGACGGCGCTCAGCTTGCTGCTGGCAGCTTCGGCATTGCCGATCGCGGCGTCGAGGTCGGCGAGGTTCTTGTCCGACACGATCGACGGCGCACCAGGAAACAGAGCGACCATCTGCGAGCTGGCCGTCGTCGCCGTCTGCGCACTGAGCGCAGTTACCGCCGGGATGGCACCGATGTTTTCGGCAGCACTGGCGAGCCGGTTCGCTTCAGCGAACTCGGAAGCAATCCTGGACACGCCGAGGCCGACCGCGACTGCAAGCGGCACAGCTAAAACAGCCGTAACCTTCCAGCGCAGGTCCCAGTTGCCGAGCGCCCAGCGCTTTCTGCCGGACCTAGCGGCGTCACGCATCTCCCACTCACTTTCCAAACTGGCCCCAACCACGTGCCATCAGCGAACCTCCACAATCGCATGCTGGCTCGACGGGCAGAGCTGGCCGAGGAACTGCGGCTGGCCGAGAAATCGCGTCTACGACTGCCCAAATAAGTGACATCGGATTCTAACGGATCAATAACTTCTTGGGTGACTCCGAGTAGGGCTACGGGCCTTGACCAGCCCGTTCCAGGCATAACCAGAGGTCGCGGCACCCACCCGGGCGTCGCGTGAAGTCTGCCACAATCGTGCTGATCTATCGAGGCGGGCATCGAGGCGAGGCTAGGGAGTCACTTGAGTACAGCATCGCATGGCGATTCGATGGGGGGCGGCGGTCGGGCGACGGGTACGCACGCGAAGCACGAATATCGGCCCGTATATCAAACAAGCCTGGTCGATCCGGCCGTGTTCTGGAGCAGCGCGGCGACGGCGATCGATTGGGAGGTCGCGCCGACCCAGATCGTCGACACCATGGCACGCCCCGTGACCAGGTGGTTCCCCGATGCTCGCCTCAATACCTCCTTCAATGCTCTCGACCGACATGTGCACGGAGACACCGCGATCGAGGAGGGCGGGGCGAATCGACCCGCTCTAATATACGACTCCGCTATGACCGGCGCCAGAGGCGTTTTCACCTATGCCGAACTCCTCGAAGAGGTTTCCCGCTTCGCCGGTGCCATGGCCCGACTCGGTGTCACCAAGGGCGACCGCGTCATCATCTACCTGCCGATGATCCCCGAAGCGGTGATCGCGATGCTCGCCTGCGCACGCATCGGCGCTGTGCACTCGGTGGTGTTCGGCGGCTTCGCGGCACCCGAGCTCGCGGCACGCATCGACGACGCCGAACCTGTGTTGATCGTCACTGCTTCCGGCGGTCTCGAGCCGGGCCGCCGGGTCGACTATCCGCCGATCGTATTGCACGCCTTGGATCTTGCCGAGAGCGTTGCGCCGCGCAACGTGATCGTGAAGCAGCGCGCGCAATTCCCGACAATCCACTTCCCCGCGCCGCAGGCCGCGACCGAATCACTACCGAGCTCGGCGCAGACGGTCGCGGCGCAGTGGCTCGATTGGGAAGACGCCGTGCGCGACGCACCGTTAGCGGATCCGGTACCGGTGGACGCCACCGATCCGCTCTACATCCTTTACACCTCGGGCACCACCGGGAAGCCGAAGGGCGTTGTCAGGGACAACGGCGGTCATGCGGTTGCCCTGGCCTGGTCCATGCGCAATATCTACGACGTCGGACCTGGCCAAGTGATGTGGGCCGCCTCCGACGTCGGTTGGGTCGTCGGGCACTCCTACATCGTCTACGCACCGCTGCTGGTCGGCGCGACAACCCTCCTTTACGAAGGCAAACCGGTCGGCACCCCGGATGCGGGTGCTTACTGGCGAGTGGTGGCCGAGCACAAGGTCCGCGTGTTGTTCACCGCGCCGACCGCGCTGCGCGCCATTCGCAAAGCCGATCCCGACGCCGCGCTGGCCCACGACTACGACCTGTCCTCGCTGCGGGCGCTGTTCTGCGCGGGCGAGCGGTTGGATCCGGCGACCTACGAATGGGCCACCGACGTCCTGCTCGCCGATCGGCCGGACTGCCCCGTCGTCGACCACTGGTGGCAGACCGAGACGGGCTGGCCGATCTGTGCGAACCTGCTCGGCTTGCAGCAACTTCCGATCAAGGCGGGCTCGGCGTCGGTGCCGGTGCCGGGATTCCGGCTGCGCGTGCTCGACGCGGAGGGCAATCCTGTCGCGCCCGGTACCGAGGGCAATATCGTCATCGGGCTACCCATGCCGCCCGGCACCCTGACCGGACTGTGGCGCGACGAGGACCGCTTCGTCAGGTCCTATATGTCGGCCTTCCCCGGGCACTACCTGACCGGCGACTCCGGATATTTCGACGACGACGGCTACCTCTTCGTCCTCGGCCGCAGCGACGATGTGATCAATATGGCCGGGCACCGTCTATCGGCGGGCAGCATCGAAGCCGCCATCGCGGGGCATTACGCGATCGCCGAATGCGCGGTGATCGGGCTTCCCGACGAACTCAAGGGCCAGCGGCCGATCGCCTACGTGGTGCTCAAGTCCGGCGTCGAGATCGATCCCGCGCAGCTGCGCGACGAACTGATCGCACGAGTACGCGAGCAGATCGGTACCATCGCCACCCTGAACGATGCCGTGGTGGTCACCGCGCTGCCGAAAACCAGATCGGGCAAAATCCTGCGCAAGACGATCCGGCAGATCACCGCCGGCGACGCCTACGAGATCCCCTCGACCATCGAGGACCCGTCGGTACTCGACGCCCTGCAACGCCAGATCGCCGACGCGAAGCTCCCTCACCTCCCCGAATCTTCAGGCCAGGCTTAGGCGCTGCGATAGCCACGTCGGCGACCAGCGGTGAAGTGCCGGCTGGGTGAGCCGGCACCCGATGAGTTACCCATGTCCTCACGAAATCAGTTGTCCCACTCAGAGGTTCCTCAGAGTTTGTTTACACAGATGCCAACCGAGGGCAATAGCCTCGAGACAGCGTCGAGATAATCGGCGCCCCCCCTCGACGATCTGGAGGCACATTTATGAAGGTTTTGCGCAGTCGGCCGGCCTACGCCGTCCTCGCCGCAGGCGGACTTGCGACCGTCACCATGTTCCTCGCCCCGACCGCCGCCTCGGCCGACCCCATGACCGACCTGGCCGCGCCACTGCTGACCTCCGACTGTTCCTTCGCCCAGGTCGATGCCGCGCTGCATGCCAAGGCACCCCAGCTTGCCTCGATGCTCGACTCGAATCCGAGCCAGAAGGCCGAGTTGCAGCGCAAGTTCGATCAGCCGGTCGAACAGCGCCGCGTGGAATTCCAGCGCGCCATCGACGAGAACCCGGGCGCGGCCAAGGACGCACAGAACGATCCGCGCGCCTCCGGTCTGAGCGAAACGATCCGCCAGGTCGCCGAGTCCTGCCACAGCTACTAACTGGCAATCTGCGCGCACTCCCGCCGACACCTGAAGACTCGGAGAGGCGGGAGAGCAGAATGAATGACGTGACGAGCGAGCGAACGACCCCGACCGTGCTTGTTGTCGACGACGATGAGGATGTGCTCACCTCGGTCGAGCGCGGGCTGCGGCTGTCCGGATTCCTGGTGCTCGTCGCCAGGGACGGCGCCGCGGCACTGCGCAGCGTGACCGAGCATGCACCCGACGCGATCGTGCTCGATATGAACATGCCGGTGCTCGACGGCGCCGGTGTGGTGACCGCGCTGCGCGCGCTCGGCAACGAGGTGCCCATCTGCGTACTGAGTGCGCGCGCCTCGGTCGACGACCGGATCTCCGGGCTGGAGTCCGGTGCCGACGACTACCTGGTCAAGCCGTTCGTACTCGCGGAATTGGTGGCGCGGATCAAGGCGCTGCTTCGCCGTCGTGCCGACACGCCCGCACCGGTCACCCCCGGCGCGGTGACGGTCGGACCGCTGGAGATCGATGTCGCGGGTTATCGCGCATTACTGCACGGGAACGAAATCGAGCTCACCAAAAGGGAATTCGAGTTGCTCGCCACGCTGGCGAGGAACGCGGGCGTGGTGCTGAGCCGCGAGCGGTTGCTGGAATTGGTGTGGGGCTACGACTTTGCCGCCGACACCAATGTGGTCGATGTCTTCGTCGGATATCTACGTCGCAAGCTCGAGGTGGACGACACACCCCGATTGCTGCACACGATTCGCGGTGTCGGGTTCGTGTTGCGGACACCCAAATGAATTCGGGTACCAGGTGACTCGGCCCGATCCAGAGACAGCGAAACCCTCTGCGGCGCTCGATGAATCGGTCGCCGCAACGAAAAAGCGTCGCCGCCGGTCATTTTCGCTGCGCACCCGGGTGGCCGGCGCCGCGGCGGCCGGCGCGGTCATCATCGTGTCCATACTGAGTCTCATCAGCGTGCGCGCGATCGAGCGCAACAATGTGCAGCAGATCGATCAGCAGATCACCATTGTCTCGCGCATCGTCCTGCTCAATCCAGAGCTCGCGGCCGGGTTCGTCACCATTTCGGGGTTGAACAACAACCTGACGGTCACGGTTCGCGACAACGGCGTCGTCACGGCCAGCGGCCCGACCCAATTGCCCGATCTATCAACGGGCTTCCGCACCACCACGGTGGGCGGGGTCCGCTACCGGATGCTCACCACGAGCGAGAACCAGCCGCCAGGGCGAACGGTCGCGCTCGGTATCCCGGCCGCCGAGGCGGCTCGCGCAACTTCCGAGCAACAACGCTGGGTGCTGGCGGGCGCGCTGCTGGCCATTGCCGCGGCGGGCGCGCTCGGCTGGTTGCTCGCGGGGCGCGCGGTGCGGCCGATCACCGACCTCACCCGCCAGGTCGGCACCCGCAGCGGCCGGCCCGATCCAGACAACCCGCAGTCTCCGGTCGACGGCTCTGGGGTGCGGGAGGCCGAGGAGCTCGCCGAGGCGGTGAACACCATGCTGCACCGCGTCGACCAGGCGCAGGGCGAGACCGCCGCCGCGCTCGAGACCGCCCGTGATTTCGCCGCCGTCTCCGCTCACGAACTGCGCACCCCGCTCACCGCGATGCGCACCGATCTCGAGGTACTGCGCACCCTCGACCTGGACGAGGCTCAGCGCGTCGAGATCCTCACCGATCTCGCGCGCAGCCAGGGCCGGGTGGAAACCACCCTTGCCGCGCTGGAACGCCTGGCCACCGGCGATCTCACCAACGAGCGCGACCATGTCGCCACCGATGTCGGCGACCTGTGCGACCAGGCCGCGCACGACGCCATGCGCCATTTCCCCGGCCTGACCGTGCGTATAGACACCGATGCCGAATTGGTGACCCGCGGCCTGCCCGCCGGACTGCGCCTCGCCGTCGACAACGCACTGAAGAACTCGTCGACCCACGGCGGCGCCACAGAGGCGCTGGTTTCCGCACACCGCGCACCGGACGGGCACATCGTGATCTCCGTCGACGACAACGGTCGCGGCATCCCGACGGACGAACGCGCCGCGGTATTCGACCGCTTCGTCCGCGGCAGCCAAGCCAGCAAAGGCGGCTCCGGCCTCGGCCTCGCCCTGGTTGCCCAGCAGGCCCAATTACACGGCGGCCAAGCATATTTCGACAATGGCACGCTCGGCGGCATCCGCCTTGTCCTGCACCTGCCGAACCGCACGGCCCACTAGCCTGCACGGCCGCACCGGCGACAGGACATCTTTGACACCGACGGGTGGCGGCGGCCGAGCAGCTGGTTCTCCTTAGTGAACCCACAGAGAAGCCCGAGCCGTTGCGCCATTTCGGCGTCATAGGCTCTGCGGATGTGATTGGAAAACGCGCCCGTTGGGCACTTCTCGTTGTCGGGATTGTCGGAGCGGGTGCGATCGGGAGTGGCATCACGGCATGTTCACGGTCGGGCGACGCACCGAGTGGTATCGCCCTCGTCAACGCCGACTCCGGGCCGACCGGTGCGCGCGTCGTGCAGGCCCTCGAACAGGCGGGCGGCTACGAGTGGACCGCGGCCAAGCCTGGCGAGGCGGACCTCGACGACTACGCCGCGGTGATCACACTGCCCGCCGATCTCACCACTTCCATGGGCACGCTGGCCGGTGCGCAACCGCAGCGCGCCAAGGTCACCGTCGCCACGCACACCGGCGCGGACTCACAGCTGGTGAACGGCGCGGTGATGGAGGTGACGCACCGGATCGGCGCGGCGGGTGTCGACGCGGCGCTGTCCGCCGTCGCACAAGCGCGTACCCAACTCTCGTCGGTGCAGTTCACGACGCAGCTGCTCAACGCCGGGGTGAACGCGGCCGCCGCGGGCGCCGACCAATTCAGCTCAGGAGCCGACCAGCTGCTCGGCTTCCTCAGCTTCGCCAAAGAGGGCTCCGCGCAACTGACTTCGGCGATCGCGACGCTGAACTCGACGGTCGACGGTGCGGCGGCGCAGGCGGATCAGCTTGCCTCGGCACTGGATTCGACCGGAGTCACCATCGCCCAGGTCGAGCAGACCGCGAACACCGTGAGCGGCGGCCTCGACCAAATCCTCCCGCTGCTGCGTGGACTGCCCTTCGCAGGCGATCCCCAGTTGGCCGATATCATCGGGAAACTCGAAGCCCTGCGCGGTATTTCCGGTCAGGCCGGTACCCAGCTGACCGGTCTCGGCACCCTGGTAGGCGGTGCCGTTGACCCGAACACCGATCTCGGCACCCTGGTGCGCACCGTGGTCGACCGGTTGAAAGGCGCGAGCGCCCAATTGAACGAGGGCGCGAAACTCGCCGAGGGCCTACCTCAGCTGGCCGACCAGGGCGGCGCTCAATTGACAAGCGCCATAAGCCAAATGACCGCAGGTGTGACCGGCCTCCAGCAGATCGTCGGCAACCTCGGCACCCAAACCGACAAAGCCATGGCCGCACTCCCGCAGCGCAGCACCAGCCAACAGGCCGCCCTCGCACTGGCCCTCACCGATCCGGTGGAAATCGTCCGCGAGTGACCTGCGCTCGCAGGCGCCCGCGACGACTGCGGCCCGTGTCCACCGAAGTGGAACACGGGCCGCGAGTACGGTTTTACTTAGCTGGCGTTCAGCAGGTCGATGACGAAGACCAGCGTCTTACCCGAGAGGTGGTGACCGCCACCGGCGGGGCCGTATGCCAGCTCCGGGGGGATGGTGAGCTGTCGGCGGCCGCCGACCTTCATGCCCGGGATGCCCTCCTGCCAGCCCTGGATCAGGCCGCGCAGCGGGAAGGTGATGGACTCGCCACGCTTCCAGGACGAGTCGAACTCCTCGCCGGATTCGAATTCGACACCGACGTAATGGACCTCGACGTTGCCGCCGGGCACAGCTTCGGTGCCCTCGCCCTCGATGATGTCCTTGATCACCAGTTCGGTGGGCGCTGGGCCCGCCTGGAACTCGATCTCCGGCTTGGTCATTCGGCTATCCCCTTCGATAGGTGATGGTTGGTAAGAGTAACAACAGCAGTGTTATTGCGAGCGACCTGAAAGCAGTCGCCAGCGGTCGCTCAGCGGTTGTTGATCTCGTGGTAGTCACGAGCGCCGTAGCCGGTGTAGATCTGACGCGGGCGCCCGATCTTCAGTGGCTCGCTGTGCATTTCGCGCCAGTGCGCGATCCAGCCCGGCAGCCTGCCCATGGCGAACAGCACGGTGAACATGCGGGTCGGGAAGCCCATGGCCTTATAGATGACGCCGGTGTAGAAGTCGACGTTCGGGTACAGCTGACGCGAGATGAAGTACTCGTCGGTCAGCGCGGCCTCTTCGAGCGCCTTCGCGATGTCGAACAGTTCGTCGTCGCCGCCGAGCTTGCTCAGGATGGAGTCGGCGTGCTTCTTGGCGATCGAGGCGCGTGGGTCATAGTTGCGGTAGACACGGTGCCCGAAGCCCATGAGCTTCACGCCGTCTTCCTTGTTCTTGACCTTGCGGATGAACTCCTTGACGTCGCCGCCCTGGGTCTTGATGTCGTCGAGCATCTCCAGCACGGCCTGATTGGCGCCGCCGTGCAGCGGGCCCCACAGCGCGTTGATGCCGCCGGACACCGAGGTGAACAGGTTGGCGTCCGACGAGCCGACCAGGCGCACGGTCGAGGTAGAGCAGTTCTGCTCATGGTCGGCGTGCAGGATCAACAGCATGTCCAGCGCGGCGGCGACCTCGGGGTCGACTTCATAGGGCTCGGCCGGGAAGCCGAAGGTCATGCGCAGGAAGTTCTCGACCAGGCTCAGCGAGTTGTCCGGGTAGAGGAACGGCTGGCCTACCGACTTCTTGTACGAGTAGGCCGCGATGGTCGGCAGTTTCGCCAGTAGTCGGATGGTGGATAGCTCGACCTGCTCGGGGTCGCGCGGGTCCAGCGAATCCTGGTAGTAGGCCGACAGCGCGTTCACCGCGGAGGACAGCACCGGCATCGGGTGCGCGTTGCGCGGGAAGCCGTCGAAGAACCGCTTGAGGTCCTCGTGCAGCAGCGTGTGGCGGCGGATGCGATCGGTGAAATCGTCCAGCTGCGCCTGGGTCGGCAACTCGCCGTAGATCAGCAGATAGCTGACCTCGATGAAGGTCGACGTACCCGCGAGCTGGTCGATCGGGTAGCCGCGGTAGCGCAGGATGCCCGCTTCGCCGTCGATGTAGGTGATCGCCGATTTGGTCGGCGCGGTGTTCATGAAACCGGGGTCGTAGGTGACGTATCCAGTGCTCGCCAGCATTTTGCCGAGGTCGATGCCGTCATTGCCCTCTTTGGCTTCGGCAACCGTCATGGCGTACTCGCCACCCGGGTAGCTCAGCACCGGCTTGGCGTCGTTGATGTGTTTTTCGGGCACGGAAGGATCCCTCTCAGGCTAGGACCGTCGGCATCGGGGTGCGTCAGCACGGCGGAGCTCTCAACTAGACGCTAGTCGCTGCTCACACTGCCCGGGAACGAGGGTGCCCACCGGGTGAGCTCACAAACGTGTTGTCATCGAGTGAGGTTTTCGGTGCGGCGCCGATCACTCATTCGCTGGCCACGGGGACCGACACGGAGTGCGACCTGCCCACTCGGTAACGGATGAACGCCGGGAAAACGAGGGCGGCGAGCACCACGCCGACAACAACCAGCACACCACCACCCGCCGCAGCGACAGCGGTACCCAGGCTCGCAGCGGCGAAACCGTGGGCAACATCACCGATACGCGGGCCACCAGCGACAATGACGATGAAGACGCCCTGCAACCTGCCGCGCATCTCGTCGGTGGCAACGGTTTGCAGCATCGTCACCCGTAGCGCCGCCGAGATCATGTCCACCGCGCCGCCGAAGGCCGAGCAGGCCAGCGCGAGCCACAGTGCGAGCCCGAGACCGAGACCGTGCCCCGCGAACCCGATGGCAAGGCCGAACCCGACCATCGCGATACCCCACAGCGCGATGCAGATGATCACGGCAAGACCCTGGCGCCGGATGCGCGGGATCCAGCCCGAGAAGACCCCGCCGAGCACCGCACCGACCGACATCGACGCGAACAGCAGGCCGAGCGCGACACCGCCGGTCGCCGGATCACCGAAGGTTTCCTGCGCGATCTGCGGGAACAGCGCCCTCGGCATGCCGAATACCATCGCGATCACGTCCACCGCGAAGGAGGCGAGCAGGATCCGCTGTGTTGCCAGATAGGCGAAACCGTCCAGGACCGTTCGGAATCCGGCCTTACGCGCGGTTCCGGTCGGCGGGAACGCGGGCAGCTTCCACACCGCCCACACCGTGGCAAGCAGGGCGACGGCATCGATCAGATACAACGTGGACAGGCCGACAATCGGGATCAGCGCGCCCGCGAGCACCGGCCCCGCGATGGCGCCGACCTGCTGGACGGTCATGCTCAGCGAGTTGGCCGCGGCGAGCTGTTCCGGTGGCAGCAGCCGGGGAATGGTCGCACTGCGTGTCGGCTGGTTCACCGCGAAAAAGGCCTGCTGCATGGCGAAAAGCGCGAGCACCACCCACACGTTGTCCAGCCCGGCGGCGGCCTGCCCCCAGAAGGCGAGCGCGGTCAGTCCGGTGCCCGCGTTGGTGATGAGCAGCAGCTTGCGCCGATCCATCACGTCGGCGAGCGCACCGCCCCACAACCCGAACACGATCAACGGCACCAGGCCGAACAGCCCGGCCAATCCGACATAGCCCGAGCTGCCGGTGATCTGATAGATCTGCTGCGGCACGGCCACCACGGCCAGCTGCGAACCGACAACGGTGACGACGTTGGTCGACCACAGTCGCCGATAGTCCGGATACTTCAGCGGGGTGGTGTCGGCGAGCAGCTTCACCGGCGTGAGCGTATCGAGTCGAACGCGGATGGCTCGACTCGATATTCGGCACTCGTTCACGGTTGCAGGCGTTGCACCTTCATGCCGTCGCTCTCGACGCTGACCCGGATTCGGTTGTGCAACCTGCTGCGCCTGCCCTGCCAGAACTCCACTTCGTCCGGCCGAAGCAGGTAGCCACCCCAGTGCGGCGGCACCGGAATCTCGTCGACATCGGCGAAGCGTGCGGTGGCCTCGGCCAGGATCCGATCCAGTTCGGCCCGCGACCCGATCGGCCTCGATTGCCGAGAGGCCCAGGCGCCGAGCTGGGAATCGCGCGGACGCGAGCGCCAGTAGACAGCGGTCGTCTCGGCGGGCACCAGCTCGACAGCGCCGCGCACATGGACCTGCCTGCCGAGCGCGGGCCAGACGAACGTGGCCGCGGCGAACGGGTCCGCGGCGAGCTGGGTGCCCTTCGCCGAGTCGTAGTTCGTATAGAAGGTGACGCCGTCGGGTGACAGGCCTTTACACAGCACCGTCCTTGCGACCGGGCGCGGACCCGCGTCGGTCAATGCCACGGTGGCGAGCACCATCGCATTCGGTTCGGCGATGCCGACGGCGGTGGCCTGTTCGATCCAGTGGCGCAGCAACGGTTCCCAACCGCCGGCCAACCAGGTTTCGTCCAGGTCCGTGTCTTCACCACTGCCGAACGGGGTGCCGCCGTACTCGACGCGCATCGCCGCGAGATCGGTCGCCGCCCGCAGGACGGCCGGATCCGTCACCGCTCGAGCCACCGCGGCAGCCGTGGCTGCAGGGTCTTCGGCCGTTTCCTGACCGGCAGATGAATTGTCCAGGTCACGCATGGGCCAGACGTTACTCCGCGGTAGCAACGAGCTAAGGTTTTCGTGATCGGCATGTGCTGGGTGAATCACATCCCCTTGCCCCGCGAACATGCGACCCGATGTGCAAGGAGAGTCACAACATGACTACCAGCCCCGCGGTTCCCGGTGGGCAGGCCACCGTACCGAGCGACTTCGTCAGCGGCCTCGAGGGTGTGGTGGCTTTCACCACCGATATCGCCGAGCCCGACAAGGACGGCGGCGCGCTGCGCTACCGCGGCGTCGACATCGAGGACCTCGTCCTCGGACGGGTGACCTTCGGGGACGTGTGGGCACTGCTCGTCGACGGCCACTTCGGCCGCAGCCTGCCCCCTGCCGAGCCGTTCCCGCTACCGGTGCACACCGGCGACGTGCGCGTCGACGTGCAGGCCGGCCTCGCGATGCTCGCCCCGATCTGGGGCTACGAGCCGCTGCTGGACATCGACGACGAAACCGCTCGCGAGAACCTGGCGCGCGCCTCGGTGATGGCGCTGTCCTATGTGGCGCAGTCCGCGCGCGGCATCTACCAGCCCGCGGTGCCGCAGCGGAAGATCGACGAGTGCAACACCGTCACCGAGCGGTTCATGACGCGCTGGAAGGGTGACCCGGACCCCAAGCACACCGAGGCCATCGACGCCTACTGGGTTTCCGCCGCCGAGCACGGTATGAACGCCTCCACCTTCACCGCGCGCGTGATCGCCTCCACCGGCGCCGACGTCGCGGCCTCGCTGTCCGGCGCGATCGGCGCGATGTCCGGCCCGCTGCACGGCGGCGCACCCGCACGCGTGCTTCCCATGATCGAAGCGGTCGAAAAGTCCGGTGACGCACGGGCTTTGGTCAAGGGCATCCTGGACCGCAAGGAAAAGCTGATGGGCTTCGGCCACCGGGTCTACCGGGCCGAGGACCCGCGTGCCCGCGTGCTGCGTGCCACCGCGAAGCGGCTCGCGGCCCCGCGCTACGAGGTCGCCGCCGAGCTCGAGCAGGCCGCGCTCGCAGAGTTGCGCGAACGCCGCCCCGACCGCGCCATCGAGACCAACGTCGAGTTCTGGGCCGCGGTCATCCTCGACTTCGCCGAGGTGCCCGCGCACATGATGCCCGCGATGTTCACCTGTGGCCGTACCGCGGGCTGGTGTGCACACATCCTGGAGCAGAAGCAGCTCGGCAAGCTCGTCCGTCCGGCCGCCATCTACACCGGTCCCGAGCCGCGCCGCCCCGAGGACGTCGAGGGCTGGGCGACTGTCGCGCACTCCTGATTCGGCCACGCCTGCTTCCGATTCGAGCGCGGTTGGACCGCGCGAAACTGGACAAGGTAAATCCGCGAGCCGAATGTCGCGGCGGGATTTGTTGCCCGCCATGATGTTCGGCTCGCGCAGCATCCTGGGATGCGCTGACGAGAGCGTAATACGCCTACCGCGCAATCGAGTTCCACCATGGACACCACCGTTGGGAATGCATGCTGCTCACCTTGCACTCGGCGGGCTCCGGCTTCGGCGCCTCTGACTCGTTGCGCGCTTCGCAATTACGATCCGGCCAAATCTGGGAACTGCGGGCATTCAGCCAGTAGGGTACCGATGCTGACGCTGTATCGAGGTCGGCCATGCCCGCATCGGTCAGGCGGTGAACGGACGTTCGTCCTTCCACGCGCAGGGTTGAAATGGGGCTATGTCTGGGTATTGATAGGCGGTGGCCGGACCTTCGTCCGTCCGCGCGCGGGATTTGAAGACCCACGATGTCCTGCGGTATTTGTATGGCGGATCGCTGCTGTTCATCGGATATTTCGCCGAGTGGCGAGGTGACCGGATCAGTGCGGTTCGAGCGGAAGGCGGTATGAGGGTGGCGCAAACGGTGATCGCGCGCGCTCGGTTGCGGAACCTCGAGCAGTGGCGCGTTCGCTGGAAGGTCACTGCGGCCGTGGCCGTCCCACTTGCCGCGGCCATGCTGCTCGGCAGTCTCCGGTTGACGGTGTTCTTCAACGACTACTCCAACTACACCGAAGCGGCCGACCGGATCTCCGACATTCCCGCGATCACCGCGCTCGAGTCGGCGGCATCGACCGTCGCAGGCGGACAGGTCTACGGCATGACCACCGACCAGGACCTGGTCGAACTGTCCACCGCGATCACCGAGGCCACCGTACGGTCCGGGCGCAAAGGGATCGACGCGACGGTCAATACCTCCCTGCGCGAGATGATCGCGACGAGCGAGGTCATCCGCGCGGGCGGCAAGGGTGGTGGCGGCGATCCGATGAAAGCGGTCGGATTGAACGATATGGTCGCCCGTGAGGCGGTCGGCACCGTCGACAAGCTGCTCACGCCGATTCAGATCAGTTCGGTCGTCACCGGCAAGACCCAGTTGTTCGACCTGTTGCTCGGCAAGCTCGAGGGCTTCAACTGGCTGATGGTCGCGATGTCAGCGATCCAGGATTCGTCGAAGGTCAACGACTTCAATACCATTCAGGGCTCCTTCCTGACGATGACGAACACAGTCGAACGCGACTTCCCCGCCGCCAAACCCGAACTCGACCGGGTAGTACGCCCCAACAACGTCCTCCTGAAAGAGTCGATCGACGAGGCGATCGACACAGGAAAAGTGAATGTGGCCGACGTGCGCCGGCTCTCACTCGGGACCCGCGACGTATACACCAAGCTCGCGAGCGACACCGTCGACCGCATTTTCGCCGACGTCGACCAGGTGGTCGATGCCTCCCGAACCGCGGCGATCAAAGCGTCCGTGGTGGTGCTCGGCACCCTGATCGCGGCGTCGGTATTCGGTCTACTCGTCGCCCGATCGCTGCTGCGGCCGTTGCGCCGACTACGCGCGGGCGCGGCCGCGCTCGCCGATCGCGACCTACCCGACGAGGTCGAGCGCATCAGCCTCGGCGCCCAGCTGGAACACATCGTTGTCAATCCGGTGCCGGTGCATACCGGCGAGGAAATCGGTGAGATCGCCCGCACGGTCGACCGGCTGCACGTGCAGGCACTCAAACTCGCTGCCCAGCAACAACAGCTGCGTGACCAGGTCAACGACATGTTCGAAACGATGGCCCGGCGCAACCAGACCCTGGTCGATCGTCAGCTCAGCATGATCGACGCGCTGGAGTTCGAGGAGAAGGATCCGGACCGACTCGACCAGCTGTTCCGACTCGATCACCTGGCCGCTCGCATGCGGCGCAACAGCGCCAACCTGCTGGTGCTCGCCGGCACGAAATCGCGCGTCGATCGGTCGGGGCCGGTCGAGGTGCGCGACATTTTGCGCGCCGCGGGATCCGAGGTCGAGGACTACCAGCGGGTCAAAACCGGTGCGGCACCCGACGGTTGGGTCACCGGCACCGCGGCGACCGATCTGGTGCACCTGATCGCCGAGTTGATGGAGAACGCGCTGCGCGCTTCGCCGCCCGAGAGTGAAGTCTCCTTCGCCTACAGCAGGACCTCCGAGGGCGGCCTGCTGATCGAGGTCATCGACCAGGGCATCGGCATCGTGGCGGGCGAACTCGACGAGATCAATCGCAGGCTGGCGACATTGGCGACGGCCACGCTGGCGACGACAAGGCAGATGGGCCTGTTCGTGGTCGGCAGGCTTGCCGAGCGCCACGGCATCACCGTGCGGCTGCGTCGCACCCAGGACCGCGCGCTGAACCCCGGCATCACCGCGAGCCTGCATATTCCCGCACCACTGATGGCGGTGCCGCCACCGGACCAAGACACTCGGGCAAGCGGGCAACCGGTCCTTCAGGTCCACCGGGACACCCTGCATCCACCGCGCGCACCGATGCCGCAGTCGGGCAACCGAGCGGTACAGAGCAAGCCGATGGGCCCGATGCCGGGATCGTCCAGACCCTCGAAACCGCGTGCGGGCGCGATAGGCCAACAACCGCTCGCGCCGCTTCCTGCTGCCGAACCGTCGGCCGAGACGCCGCGACCCGCACCCGCGATTACCAGCTATGGCCTGCCCAAACGAGTTCCGGGTACCAACCGCAGACGCGGCCGCAAAACGGGAGAAAACCGCCAGGGCACCGCGACCGCCACATTGGGCCCGACCGCACCGGTCACGGCGGCAAAGTCCACATCGGCGCCGACAACGCCACCGAGCACAGCGACGCGCCCGACACCTACGACCACAGCGACGCGACCCACACCACCGGACACGGCCGCGCATCCGACACCACCGAGCACAGCCGCGCAATCGGCACAACCACCGAGCACAGCGACGCAAACACCATCGGGCACCACCACACCATCGACACCACCGAGCACAGCGACGCCATCAACACCACCGGGCACCACTACGCCATCGACACCACCGAGCACAGCGACGCAAACACCATCGGGCACCACTACGCCATCGACACCAGACACGGCGGCGCAATCGACACCACCGGGCACGGGGAGGCAAGCACCACCGGGCACGGCGGCACAGTCGGTACCGACCGCAGCTCCCTCGACCACGCCGAACAAGCCCTCCCCCACCAGGCCCGCCCCGAATCTCGCCGAGATGGACACCCGGCGATACCGGGTTGCCCAGACGGCGAAGTTCTTTCGAGCCACCCCGACGAAGCCGGTATCGAACGCCGACGAGCCGGGCCCGGCCTCGCCACCGTCCGCACCGGCAGTACCGCCCGCGGATCGCGCCACCACACCGATCTCCTCAGCGCTGGCGGAGGCCGCGGATCAGGCCGCCGCTGCGACTGCGACACCGACCACACGCCCCGCACCCGCAGCGGGTAACGCCGCGCCCACGACTTCGCCGGCAACGAAAACCGCACCATCGTCGGCCCCATCACTACCGACGAACACCACAACTACCAACCGGGCAGCGAAGACCTCGACACCCATGAACGCCGCGCCTGAACAGGCAGCAGCTCCGATCACTTCGCCCGCCGAGCCCAAGGCATCCCGCAACGATCAAACCTCGATGTCTACAGCTTCTTCACCCACGACACCCGACGTCGATCAACCGCCGACGCCCTCTGCTTCGCAACCCGCGAACACGGGACGCACCGGTGACCAGGCATTTCCCGCGCCTGTGAATATGAATCCTCCAACACCTGGAACTGCCTCCGCTGCCGCGAAACCCGCAGCCGCAAGGCGAGAGTTGGCGACCCCGATTTTCGCAGGCATGATTTCGGCATGGCTCTCCGATCCGGAGACCAATCAGGACCAGGCGCCGGCGAGTTGGAACTCGGCGGCGGACGAAGGGTGGTCGGCCGCGCAGCGGGCCGCGGATCAGCCGGTTACCGTGCGCACCAGGTCCGGCCTGCCACTGCGGGAGCCGGGGAATCAGCTGGTGCCGGGCGGTGCGGAGCCGACATCCGTTGCACAGGAGCACGATAACGACAGCCGTCCCGATCCAGCGTCGATCCGGGCCGGCCTCAATAACTATGACCGTGGAGTACGCGACGGCCGGACTACTCGTTCGTCGAAACCATTCGCAGCCGAGGACATTCGATGACCGCACCCGAATCCGTAGTCCCCTCGTCCAGCACCCGCGCCGTCTCGGCCAAGATCGTGATTGCGGGCGAGTTCGGTGTCGGCAAGACCACGCTGGTAGGCGCGGTGTCCGATATCGTGCCGCTGCGCACCGAGGCGGTGATCACCGACCTCAGTTCCGAGGTGGACGACACATCGCCGGTTCCCGACAAAAAGACCACTACCGTGGCAATGGATTTCGGGCGCATCAGCCTGGCCGACGACCTGGTGCTCTACCTGTTCGGCACTCCAGGCCAGCACCGATTCTGGTTCATGTGGGACGACCTCAGCCTCGGTGCGATCGGCGCGATAGTGCTCGTCGACGCCCGCCGCGTCGACGAGAGCTTCTCGGCGGTCGACTACTTCGAGGAGCTGGGCCTGCCCTTCCTGGTCGCGGTGAACGAGTTCGACGGCGCACCGCGATTCCCGGAAGCGGCCATCCGCGACGCCCTGTCGGTGCCCGACGAGGTCCCGGTCATGATGATCGACGCCCGCGACCGCGAATCGGCGAAGAACGCCCTCATCGCCGTCACCCGCTACGCACTTAGCCGAGTCGCGCCCGCCACAACCCCCTCAGCCACAGCCCCCTAGGTCCGTCACAGCCCCCTTGTCCGCCATAGCGCGCTAGGCCCACCGCAGCGCGCTAATCCTCGCCGAGAGAAGCGGCCCAGTCGACGGCTACCGATTCGCCGTGGTCGACGGTGAAGAAGGCGACCTCCAGGTGCTGCCCCAGGTCGACAAGGCTGATGGCGGCCAAGGGAACAGGCTGGACAAGGCGCACGTGCCAGGGTTTCGGCTCGTCCCACGCGCGCAACTCCATGTCCAGGCGCAGCACCGGGTCGTCTCGGCCGCCGTAGTCGGCCGCGACCGGTGCTGCGGCCAGCACGGTGGCGTCGGCGCGTCGGCCGTCGGACAGGATCTTCGAGATGCTCACCCGGCCGGCCTCCTCGATATCCGGCACGTACAGCACCAATCGGTCGCGATCGCCGGGATCGACCCGACAGCAGACGACATCGGCGGGCTGCATCCATTCCAGGTCGTCCTCGCGCACGCGCTGGCACACCCTGGTCTCGTAGGGCAACGCACCTTCGATCTGCACCCGTACCCAGAACACATGCCCGGGCTCCTGGCGTCGCGGCCGCACGCCCAAGATCGTTGCCGAGCCGAAGGTTCCCCGGATCAGCAGCTCCCGCCGCTGCGCATCCGACATCGATCCGGCGCGTAGTCCGAAATTGCGTGGCCGCCCACTGCGCAGTCGCCACCCCGAGTTAGCCGACGCCATGTTCATGGGCGTCAACGTTAGCTGGAGTGTGGTCAGCGACACAGCAATACCACCGACTACCCTGTGTGCCATGACCACTGCGTTCCCGACGATTCCCGACGATCTCAAGCCCGCCGACGGACGATTCGGCTGTGGCCCCTCCAAGGTGCGGCCCGAGCAGTTGCAGTCCCTTGTCGACGTGGGCGCCTCGGTGTTCGGAACCAGTCACCGGCAGAAACCGGTCAAAGATGTGGTCGCGCGGGTGCGCGGCGGACTGCGCGACCTGTTCGCGCTGCCCGATGGCTATGAGGTCGTGCTCGGTAACGGTGGCACCACCGCATTCTGGGATGCCGCCGCGTTCGGCCTCATTCGCGAGCGTTCGCTGCACCTGACCAACGGTGAGTTCAGCTCGAAGTTCGCCTCGGTGGCCAAGGGCAACCCGTTCATCGGAGACCCGATCGTTATCTCGGCCGAGCCGGGCAGCGCCCCGGAGCCCGTGTCGGACGCGTCGGTCGACCTGATCGGCTGGGCGCACAACGAAACCTCCACCGGTGTCGCCATCCCGGTGCAGCGCCCCGCCGGATCGCAGAACGCGCTCATCGCCATCGACGCCACCTCCGGCGCCGGCGGTCTGCCGGTGAACATCTCCGACTCCGACGTCTACTACTTCGCGCCGCAGAAGTGCTTCGCCTCCGACGGTGGCCTCTGGGTCGCGCTGATGAGCCCGGCCGCGCTTGCCCGTGTCGAGGAAATCAAGGCCTCGGGTCGCTGGACGCCCGAATTCCTTTCGCTGCCTATCGCGATCGACAACAGCACAAAGGACCAGACCTACAACACCCCCGCGCTCGGCACCCTGCTGCTGTTCGCCAACCAGATCGAGTGGCTCAACAGCAACGGCGGCCTGGACTGGGCGGTCAAGCGGACCCTGGATTCGTCTTCGCGGCTGTACTCGTGGGCCGAGTCGAGCGAGTACGCCACGCCGTACGTCGCAGACCCCGCGCACCGCTCACAGGTCGTCGGTACCATCGATCTCGCCGACTCGGTCGATGCCGCTGCCGTCGCGAAGGTGCTGCGCGCCAACGGGATCGTCGACACCGAGCCCTACCGCAAGCTCGGGCGCAACCAGCTGCGCGTCGGCATGTTCCCCGCTATCGACCCGGAAGACGTCAGCCAATTGACACGTAGCATCGACTACGTCGTCGAAAAACTGGGCTGAGGTCCGCGACACGCCACACTCGACACGCCGCGCCGGAAGGCGCGGCGAATCGAACAGAGCAGATTAGCGGGGTATGGCGGGTTATTGCCCGATTTCCGCCCCGCGTGTCTTGCCCCGAGATCATCAGTAGTGCACTACTGTTTCGGAAAGTGGGCGGTGTCGCGAGCCGACGCGATAAGGAGGTAACGGTGCGTGAGCTTCGAGTGATCGGGGTGACGCCCGACTCCACGCACATCGTGTGCATCGACACCGAGACCGGCAACAAGTACCGGCTGCCCGCCGACGACAAGCTTCGAGCCGCGGCCCGCGGCGACCTTGCCCGATTCGGCCAGATTGAGATCGAAATGGAAGCAACTATGCGTCCTCGCGATATTCAAGCTCGCATCCGTGCCGGAGCCTCCGTCGACCAAGTCACCGAAGAGTCCGGGATGCCGGCGAGCCGGGTCGAGCGTTTCGCTTATCCCGTGCTGCTGGAGCGGGCCCGCGCCGCCGAACTTGCCCAGAAGGCACATCCGGTCCGTGCCGACGGCCCCGCCGTGGAAACCCTGATCGATATCGTCACCGCCGCCTTCGCTGAGCGCGGACATAATATCGAGGGCGCCGAATGGGATGCCTGGAAAGACGAGAAGGGCTTCTGGGTTGCCCAACTCCAGTGGCAGAACGGCCGTTCCGACATCACCGCGCATTGGCGCTACCAGCCCGACGCGCACGGCGGCTCGGTGTCGCCCCTGGACGACCCCGCCTCCGATCTGATCGATCCCGACTTCGGCCGCGCGCTACGCGGCCTGGCCACGATCCTGCCGCCACAGGCCGAGCTCGAGGCGCCTGCCGCGCCCGAGGCGCCGGTGGAGCCTCGGCCTGCCGAAGCCCGCCCCGTGGAGACCCGCCCCGCTCGGGAATCCACGCCCCCCGCCGCGCGCACCGCGACCAGGCAGAGCCAGCCGATGCTCGACGAGTACTACGACCAGCGTTCGGTCGTCGCGGGCGGCGGCAGCGCCGCGATTCCGGCTACCACCGGCACCAACGCGATTCCGGCCGCCGCGAACACCAACGCCATCCCTGCCGCCGGTGCCACCGCGGCAGCCGCCGCAGCAGCAACCGGTGCGGCGCCCGCCGCCGGTGGTGGTTCGACCACGGATAGCCCCGCGCCGAGCGTGGGCACCGCCCCGTCCACGCTCGCCCCGTCCACGCCCGCCGCGCCCACGACACCGGCCGCTCCGAAGGCGCCCGCGGCGTCCACCGAGGAGAGCCCCAAGCCCAACAACGGCAAGGCAGCCCCCGCGAAGTCCAACCGGACCAAGCGCGGCAAGGCCCCGATGCCGTCCTGGGAAGACGTGCTGCTCGGTGTCCGCAGCTCCGGTCACTGAGCGTGGCGGCCACTGAGTTGTCCAGCCACATAGCCCTTTTCGCAGTCGCCTGATACATACGTTCGATGCGCCTCGCGCATTTGTCGGACACCTGCCGAATGCGGTCTCGGCGGCTAGTTTTCACGCAATCGGGACGGTTTCCGGCACCTTCACCATGTTTGCCAGCGCGACCACAGAGGTTGCTGGATACTATTTGTGGCGAATTTCTTGGGCCGCTGGCGTGTTCGCAGGCGGAAGCTGCGCACTTCTCGGCCAAGAGCGAGTAGATTTTCGGTGTGCGTCGAGTGGTTTGTCGGCGTTGGGCGGTTCGCGGTGACGAAAGTTTTCGAAATCACCGAGAGTTGCTAGAAGTTCGCGGAACTGGCTCGTGCAACTATCGGGAGGTGCCGGAAATGCTGTCCAAAGCTTCTTCCCTCTGGTACGTCGACGCACCCGATCCGTTGGCGGTGCTCCGCGCCAACCACGACCCCGACCCGGATGCGGCGCTCGCCCTTGCCAAGCAGCTGCACGCCGATCACGATGTCTTGCCGATCATGGTCGGCACACTCGGCGGTTGCGGGGGTCCGGACCTCGACGAGGTGTACATCGGCTGCTATCCCGGTGTCACCGTGGTGTGTTCGACCCAGGCGGCGTTGGTGCATCCGACGGCGTTGCCCGAACTGCTCGTCCGGCCGCTGGCGTCGGAACACACCTATCTCGTCGCGTTCGACACCGCGCACGGCTGGGGTGCGTTCGCGCACTGGGAACGTGGCGAGTTCCGTCGCGCGTTCAGTTCGACGCGAGTGAACATCCTCGAGGACGATGGCCTGCCGCTGGTGTGGGAGCGGCCCTATTGGGCGGGCGAACACCCGGTGCTGTGGTGCCCGGGCGATCTGCCGAATCCGCAGACCCTGCCGTTCGATCCGCCCGAGTTCGCCGATGCCGCCAATCACCAATGGCTCGGATTCCACTATCGCGCTCCGGCGACCGAAGGCGTGCTGGTTCCCGGCGATATCTCGGTGTGCGGGTTCACCCTGTATCCGAAGGGTCAGGCACCGGATCCGGCCACCCTGGTACCCGAGGACAGTGAATCGGACCTCGAGGCAAGGCCACGGCGCGGTCTGTTCGGTTGGCTGCGTGGCCACGACCGCGTCTCCTGACGAGCTTTACCCAGCCAGGCTCATGAGCAGCAGCGCCAGCCAGCCGAGCAGCACACCTGCCGCTGCGCCCGCGAGCACCCAGCGGGTCACCGGAGCGAAACGCCAGCGCCAGGCTGTCGGTGTGGCTCCGCCTGCCGCGACAAGGTTTACGACGACCGAGAGTATCGGATGCACCTGCGCCAACGCCTGGCCGAACGAATACACCGCGACCGCCGTCAGCAGCGCGACCATGCCCGCGACAGTGAGCCCGGCGGCCCACGGCGTCGGGTCCTGGTAAGGCGGATAGGGCCGATACGCCCCGTTCGGCAAGTAGTTCACGACCACCCCTCGTTCACGATGTCCGCACCCGTTCATAGAACGCCATGGCCGCCGCGGTGGCGACATTCAACGAGTCGGTACCGGGCGACATCGGAATTCTGGCCCGGATATCGGTGGCCCGCATGGCTTCCTCGGTCAGCCCCGGCCCTTCCGCGCCCAACAGCAAGGCCACCCGCTCCCCGGTCATCGCCGTCGCCAAATTCACCGCCGCTGGGCTCGGCGTCAGTGCGATGATCTGGAACCCCTTGTCTCGCAGCATATCCAGTCCGCCCGGCCATTGTGGAAGTTGCGCGAACGGCACCCGGAGTACGTGACCCATCGATACTCGCACCGCCCGCCGATACAGCGGGTCGGCGCAGCGATCCCCGAACAGAATCGCCTCGGCACCCAGCCCTGCCGCATTGCGGAACATCGACCCGAGGTTCTCGTGATCGTTGATCCCCTCCAGCACCGCGACCGTCCGAGCGCCCTCGAGCACCTCGGCCACGGTCAGCTCGGCAGGCCGTCGCGCCACCGCGAGTACGCCCCGATTGAGATGAAACCCAACCACCTCGGCCATCACGTCGGCGCTGGCCCGGTAATACGGCACGTCGACACCGTCGAGATCATCCACAAGATCTTCGCGCCGCTTGTCCACCCCGAGCAACGCATCGGGCCGAAACCGCGAGGCGAGCATCCGCTGCACCACGACAACTCCCTCGGCAATCACCAGCCCCTTGCGTCCCGGCAGGTCCGGCCGCCGGTCAGCGGACTTGAGGTCACGAAAGTCATCGACCCGCGGATCAGCGGGGTCGACGATATCGATCACTTCGGCCACCACACCATCCTGCCGGGCAGGATCCGCAGCGCCGCAACCGGATCTATCCTCGCGCGGCAGCGGCGCCCGATGAGACCTCCGAAACGAGCACTACCTGGAGGGTCGACACCTCGGGCTCCGGCCGCGTCGTGAGCAGCATGAACTGGGAACGAGCGGCGGGTTCGCCCGCGGCCGGTTCCACTACGGACTCGACAGAGGCTTCCAGTAGTCGATAGCCGGGGGCCTCGAGGACCCTGCCGAAGTCACCATTCGACTCATGCGCGGCTCGCCTGACGTTCTGAATCGCGTCGAAGAGCGCCTTCGACGGGCGGGTGCCCGGATTCCACAGCATCGCATGCCACGGCCGTCGGCAGCTCAGATCGATTTCTTTCCACTCGGTGGTCGAATCGTCACCGGCGAGCCGGTACATCAGGTGAAAGTCTTCGACACCGGGATTCGGACCGAAGAACCGCCAGTCCGGGGCGTGTGGGAGGCGATTCCCGAACCTCGCGAGCACGCGGTGCCGATCGGGCAGGTTCTCGATCAACGTCAGCAAGATATGTGTCGCAACGACACTGGTCGCCAGCACTGTCCGGAGCTTGTCACGGCGAGTGGTCATGATTGCCGAGCCCCGTCCCTTATCAGCGCCGCCACCTGCGACGCGTGCTCCTGTCTGCCGATGATCGACCGGTGCGCCGATCCGAGCACCACACTCATCGGCGCACCGAGCCGACCGGCCAGTGATTCTTGGGAGCGACGATGCGCATCCGGTCCGTCAGGCCCGTACTCCGCGGCGACAACCTGTACTCGACAGGGCAGTGGATGCGTCGCGGCATCGGCACTGGCGGCATATCGGCGCAGCTCGCGCTGAGCGTTTCGGATGTTGCGCGTATCGATCGAGAAATCCCCGAACGCCCTTTGCACACCGGCACGGTAATCGACCTCCCGCAGAAAAGGATTGGCGATCGCCAGCGTCCCGAGGATGCCGCCGAGGTACTCGAGTAAGAACGACTGCTCGACCTTGCCGCGCCGCTCCGGCGAATCGAACATCACCGCCAACTCGGCCGCGTCCGTGCTGTCGATCAAGACCAGTTGCCGAACCCTGTTGCGAAGCCAAGGGAACCGGGTCACCGCGTCCACCGCGATCAACCCGCCCAGCGAATGACCGACATAGACGATCCGCGGATCGGAGGCCTCCCGCTCGCGCAGAATTGCTTCGATGATCTCGCCGGGTTCGTGCCGAGTTCTCGTGGCACCGTAGCCCGCGCGATGATAAACCAGCACGTTGCACGTACCGGCAAGCTCGGTGGCCAGCCAATCCCAGCCCTCCAGTGGTGCGCAGAGACCGTTCTCGCAGACCACCGTCGCGGTTGCCGTGCCACGCGCGCGCAGATACCGGTATTCGACGACGCCATCGTGTGTCGGGAACAGTGAATTTCCGGCCGTTCCCGAACGGCGAGCCGAGCGAGCGCTGCCGCGTCGTGCGGCCGCCACGACCGACGACGTCGCGGTCAATAGTCCGAAGGCGCCCAGGGCCAGCCGGTCCACCGCCATATCAGATCGCTTCCGTGTGGTCGCGAGTATCGAGAGCGGTCAGGTATTCGACGGCGGGATGCGTCGCCGTGAAGGCCCAGAAGAATCTAGGTATCCCCATGAAATGCGCCGTCGCCAGGTGAAACAGTTTCGTGAACCGCAGCGCTATCCGTGCGGCGGGCGCGGGCAGCAGATAGATTATCGGAAACGCGGTCTCCCATACGATGGTGAACCAGCACATCAGAAATCCGATGGCGGGTCTACGCTCGACGATCCGGGATACATCCGCACTTCCGTACGCGGACGTTCGCATCACCAGACCGAATGCTCGTCCGGACCGCCAGTCGTCGGAAACCAATTTGATCAGACCCGAAGCGCAGTATGCGAGGGCCGCCTGCGCATTGATCGATCGCAAGAACAGATCATCTCGGGCACGCATATCGGGAACAACCCCTGATATCGCGTCATACAGGGTGATGACCTGCTGCATCTGATCCGCGCCGTCCCACCCGTACACATTCCGCCGCCGCGCGACCGCGGTGCCGAGCAACTGGACGACCGCCGTAGCCGTCCGTACCCGTGGATTCCCGGACGCGACCAACGACGCGCAGCCGCACAGCAAACCGGTCACATCCAAGACGACCGGGGTGCGCGGATTCTCGATCAGCGCGCCGACCCTGCCCGAAATCGGACCACGCATCGCGGTGGCAATACTCGCCCTGCTGTCGAGCAGTTCGCGATGTCGGCGGCTACCGTTCCTGCGCAGCCCTTCCGCGCAGCTCGAGATCTGTCCGATCGCGGCAATCCGACGCACTCGCTTCGCCTGTCGGTGCGCAGATTCGATCGACATTTTCTCTCCTTTCGTACGCGGTCAGGCCTGCAGCAGCGGTCGTCGTTATCCGATATAGCTCGTGACGATCTGGCCTTCGATGGTCACTCCCGTCATCGTGACGAAGGTAGTCAGCGTCATCGACGGAAATTGATCATTCTGCGCCATCAGGCCGGGGCCGACATTCGTAAATCCTTCGTTTACGGCATCCGCGAGAAGGCCATTCTTGTATCGCATATATCTATCCCATTCTGCTATAGGGGGAAGCACGGACATTCCATTCAACCCCTATTCAGGGGTATGGAAACAAGCTAGACAGAACCTCATAGTGACGCAATTTCCTGCGATATAGATCGGACTTTTCCGCTGCTAGGGCGCACAATTCGGGTGTCCGGTTCGGACAGCATCCCCGCGTTGGATACCAGAATCTGGTGTGATTCAGAGAACCGAACGGTCGATGAGATAACGTAGCAACCCCGCCGTCTGGGCGAACCGGCCCGGATTCCACCCGACATAGGCAATCGAATCGTGCAGGCGCAGCAGGATGCGCAGCACCACCATACGATTCCAGTCCACATCGAGATCCCGGCCGTAGCCCTCGATCAGGGCATCGTGCAAGGCGCCGAAACTGTCGGCATCGATGAGTTCCGCCAGGTGCATTTCGCACAGTTCCCCGAGCAACCAGCCCACATCGAAATACCAGGGCGCACCCCCGAAGTCCTCACCCGACAACAGGTCCACACCATCCCGCTCGGCATCCGGCACGATCACACCCAGCCCAGGCGCACCATGGGACAAGACCATCTCGGAGGCCGTGAGCAGGTCCACGCACCACGAATTCAGCAACACCATCCGAGCAGCCCCGAGCGCACCGGACAACCGCTGTTCCGCATAGGCCGCTCGTGGGGTTCGAGCCCGACCGGACAGCCAGTGCCGCAGCCGGACAACCGCTTTGGGTGGGTCCGAGGTCGGCGCTGGGTTTTCGTGCATGGCTCGCAGCAGCGCACCGGTGCCCCGCAACGCCGACCTCAGCTCCGTGGGTGTCGCGGGCTCCGCCAATAGGCTCGCAGCCGAGCGATGGTCGCGCACCCCACGGTAGATCCGCGAGTCCCCCGTGCCACCGAAAACCATTCGCGCATTCTCGATTTCCCCCAATGCGAGCCCGCTGTGTTCGATCGACGCGAAGGGGGCCGGCGCCCACAACCCGGGAGTACGCCGCCAGACGTACCCGTCCTGATCCGCGCTGATCACGGTACGCAGCAGACCCGTGCCGTATTCGTCGACGAGGGTGTCGTTCACAGTGCCCTCCAGTCGATCGTGTTCAGTCCCACCGCGCGTTCCCGCTTATCGAGCTCGTGACGGCAAGCCTCCAGTCTCCGCAGCACATCGGGCAGTGCCGTAGGCACCCATCCGTCCATGCGACCGGTCGTCAAACTCTTACCTTCGCGCGGCGGCATCAGGACGATATTGTCCCGTTCCGCCAGCGTGGCCCAATGCCTGCGCAGCGCCGCGCTGTCGAGCCCGCCCGGTGGCAGTGCGGGCGCGATCGCGATCGGCGCCGAACTACATTGCGCGGCAAGCAAGGCCGGACTGTCGGCCATACCGAGCGCAAGCCGCGCGATGAACTGCATGGTGGCGGGATAAACCAGGATGGCTTGCGCCCATTCGCACAGCTCGACGTGGCGTGCGGTCACGGCGTCCGCGGGCCATTCGTCGATCAGGACATCGTCATGAATCCGTAGGGCCAGCGCCTGTCTGGTCACGAACCGCTGCGCCATCCGCGTTACGACGATGGTGATCTGCAACTCGGGATAGGTCTCCCGGAGCCAGGTCACCCAGAACGGCATGGCGGTCGCCGACGCGGAACCCGTTATCACGAGCAGCATTCGAGAGATGCCCAGTTCCGGCGGACCGGCGACCACGGCGTCCTCGGAGCTGCCGCCGGTGTCCTGGTGACCCGACCCCAACATGGGTGATCAGCAGTTGTTCTCGTAGGTGCCGGTCACAGTGATCGACACGGTGAGCACACTGACACCGCATGCCGTCGTCGTCGCAGGGATGTCCACCGTCGTCACATCGGCCAGATCGGCAGCTGGCCCGTAGGTCCGGTAGCCGGACAGCAGCTCCGAAACAATCCGTGAATTCATCTGATTGATCCTTTCTACCGGGATGCCAGGCGGATGGATTTCGAGATCTGTTGCCAGGCGAAGTATTTCTGTGGTTCTGTGCAAACGGTATCCGGACATCGCCCCATCGAAGTAGCGAGGATTGTCGCGCCGCGGCGAACTCCGCAGGCCACCGCACCTCAATTCATGTCCGCTCCGGACACCGAATCAGCTGCTCGTGCCAGGACATTCACCGCTCTGGCCTTGCAACGGACACCGCGCGCGCGACACCTTGATGTCGGTAGTGGCCGGCACTACACGGCTCCGACAGGTTGTTTCTGTCGAAATCCGACAATGAAAGGCATCATGTCCGCAATAACCATCGCACGACGCATTGCCGTAGCCCTCAGCACCTTAGCAGTCGCCGGTGTAGCCATGTTGGCATCCTCTGCCGACGGCGGCGGCGAAAAGCCCCACGCCGAAGGCTTTCCGACAATCTGCCAGATGCAGCCGCCACCGGTTGTGATGCCACCAGAGTGCTGAGACCTGCCGGCTGACACGGCGGATAAGCGGACCGGACAATCGTCGATTGCCCGGTCCGCTTGTTTACGGAGGGAATTCGTAACTTGCCAGATTGGAAAGCTCCAGATTCGCTTTCCGAATTGGAAAGAAGCTCGAGTGTCCGGTCCGGACACCTGAATAGGGGTTTCGACCAGCCAATTGGCGTGCGCAGGAATGTATTCGGTGTTGTCACCCGCGCGATCCCGTTTGTAGGCTTTGCCTTGTTGTTGATCGAGATGCAGAGCGGGATTTATAGCAAACTTGCCGGAGAGCATCCGGCAGCGATTCACCTCACCGTGGATGCTCACCTGATTCGAGATCACCGACAGATCAATTGCGGGACCGGTTCACTGACCATCGTCAGGCCCCGCGATCCGAACTCGCCGCCGATCCTGGCGAACGAGACACTCTGAGGTGAAAAGGGTTGCGCCAACACGTTCCGCCGCCACCTCGGACAACCACTCACAATGAGGAGAACCACCATGTCCAAGAGCGCTTCGATCCTGAACCTGATGGCCAACTACAGGTCCTACGCCACCCCGAGCGAGTTGAACATCGCGATGGCGTCCGACGCTCCTGCCACGACCGCCATCTGTGCCGTCAGCGTTATCACCAGCGCCGCGAGCTCGCCGGAGTGCGCGGGCGGAGCCGTTTCGCTCACCACCGGCATTTCCTACGAACTGACCTGCTGACATGAGGAAGTCCCTGGCCATCACCGAACTGCTGGCAAGCTACCAAACCTACAGCTCCGCCGCAGAACTCGAGTCGCCGACGAGGACCGACGCACCGGCAACCTCGGCCCCATGCGGTGCCATATCCGCAAGCTGGGTGACAGGTCAGCTCATTTCCGAAACCGTCGACGGCGGCTGCTGACCACTCAGGGGTGTGTGCGGGGTCGAGCCCCCGCACACACCCTCGGCGACAGCACGGTGTACTGCGCGGTATCAACCGCTACGTAACCCGGCTGGATTCTTACCAACAGGCCCGCTAACCGGCCTCAGCAAGGAGTAACCCACATGAAGAAGTCCCTGGTCATCACCGAACTGCTGGCAAGCTACCGAACCTACAGCTCCGCCGCAGAACTCGAGTCGCCGGCGAGCACCGACGCACCGGCAACATCGGCCCCCTGCGCCTCGGCGTCCATCAGCTGGGTATCCGGACAGCTCATTTCCGAAACCGTCGACGGCGGCTGCTGATCACCGCGAGCCGTGTGCGGAGTCGAGCCTCCGCACACGGCTCCGGCCGAACAACTAGTGACAGAGGTGACAGAGGTGACTGGGCTGAAATCAGCACGGCAGCTGATCGACATGGCGGACATGGTGCGTCCGTCCGCGCTGCGCGCGGCGGCGACACTCCGAATCGCCGACCATATCGCGGCGGGAACGGCCACCCCCGCGGCGCTGGCGTCGCGAACGAATTCACGGCCGGATGTCATGGAGCTGTTGCTCGACTACCTGGTCGAACTGGATGTGCTGAGTGGCAACACGATCGAGGGTTTCGCGCTGACCGAGCTGGGGCAAGCGCTGCGCGATGAACATCCGGCGTTGGTGCGAAGTTCGTTGACCATGGACGGCCTGATCGGCCGATCGGACGCAGCGCTGATCAATGTCCTGCACACGATCCGAACCGGCGAGCCTTGTCACGCATCGGTATTCGGGCAGTCGTATTGGGACAGCGTCAATGAGGATCCCTCGTTCCAGGATGCGTTCACGCCAAGACGGTACGACGGTTTGGACGCACTCGGCTGGGATACGGCGATGATCGTCAACGACTACGACTGGAGCGCCGTGCGGCATGTCGTGGATGTGGGCGGCAATACCGGCGTGATCTTGACCGAGCTGGCCAAGCACCATACCCACCTGCAAGGGACGCTGCTCGATCTGAAGAATGCCGCGACAGTCGCCGCCGATACCTTCGCCGCCAACGGCCTGAACGACAGATGCGAAGCGGTTGTCGGCAGCTTCTTCGATCCCCTGCCGTCCGGTGCGGACGTGTACCTGCTGTCGGCCATCCTGGCCGATTGGGGTGACGAGGACGCTATCGCGATTCTGCGGCGCTGCGCCGAGGCCGCAGGGCCGCAGGGCAAGGTGCTGGTCGCGGATGTGAATCTCGTGCTGCCGGGCGCCGGTCAGCGGTTGTGGATCCGTGCGACGATGCCGACCCCGGTACGCACGGTGACGGAGTTGAAGGCGTTGGGCGCCGCGGCTGGACTGCGTGTGACGTTCGAGGGTCCGGTCACGCCGGTTCGGTCACTGCTCGAATTCTCTCCGACCGCAGCAGGATCAGCCGAGTGAACACGTATTCCATTGCGCGGCAGGTGCTGTCGTCGCGGGCGGACCGGGGCATGCCGTGACCACACCGAACCTGGTTCGGGAGTATGGCACCGGCCTGCTACGGACAACCATCGTCCGCGAGCACGACGGTTACCGGTGGACCCGACGACCTGGGCCGCTGGCCCCCGTGCCATTCGCTTCCGAGACGCGCGGAATTTCGCTGAGGGAGGTCCCGGCACTCGACGGTGCACGGCTTGTGCTCGGCGAAGGCGGTGCGCACGAGCGCAATTACCGCGCCGACGGGCATGAGTCGGTGGCGGGATCGATCCTGCGCGGCGGGCCCGACAGGGAACTCGCCGAGCAACTGCGGGGCGTCGGTCGGCTACTGCGGGCGATCCATGAACACCCCTGCCCCGAAGAGAGCGCCCCGGCGCGGGGGGTATCGAGGCTGAACGACTGGCTCTCGGGCCGGGCGAGCTCTCCGGTGGCAGCACACGCGGCGCCCCTGCTGGAGCAGATTCTCGGCGACCGGCTGGCACTGGTACGCGACTGGTGCCTCAAGTTGCATACGGATTCGCTGGTGTGTTCACACGGTGCGGCAGGGCTTGGATCGGTGATCCGTGGCACAGACGCCACTGCGACGTTCCTGCTGACCGGGGAGGACGTCTGTGCCGCGCCCTGGTATCTGGATATGGGCTGGATCGTCGGTGAGCTGGTGGAGTTCCGGTGGCACCTGACCGAACAGGACCCGACATCGTGGGAACTCCTGCTGGATGCGCTGTTCGACGGGTACGGCCGAGACCTCGGCCGGGACTGGTCCGTGCTGGCCGCCTTGCGGATGCTGTTGCACGTCCACGACTTCACCGCCTACGTCGACTGGAGCGTCGACACCGCCGTGCGGCGGTTGCACTACATCAAGTTTCTGATCGATCTGTGAGCCGGAGCGCCGCTGGTAGGAGCTCCGAATCCGCCAAACCACTTTCCATCTTAGAAAGTGAATGTTAGGCTTGACGACATGGAAAGTAACGAATCCTCCTCCCTCACACCGGACGTCGCTCGATCGGCACTGGACGGGGTCGCCCAGGCACGCCAGCGAATGACCGGGCGCCTCATCGCCCCAGCGTGGTACCACCCGGCCACAGGGCTGTCGGTGGCCGGCGCGTTCGCCTCGGCCGGCCTGCCGCGGGAGTTCATCCCCTTCGGCGTCATCTTCGGTATCGGCCTCATTCCGACCGCCCTGTCCCTGATCGTCCGCCGCGTCAGCGGTGTCGCATTCGACCGCTATATCGCTACCCCGACCGCACGCAGGCTGCTGAGTATTTATGTGGCCCTGCTCGGCGTACTGGCCGCCGCGACCATCGTCCTGCGCTGGGGAATGGACCTGCGCTTGGCCCCAATCGCCTGTGCGGTCGTGGCCTTTCTACTCACTCTCGCGACAGGATTGGCCGCCGACAAAGCGCTGACACGGAGCGCACAGAGCTGATGACTGTCGAGCCGGTCTTCGACGAGGTCATACATCCGGCCAACCGGCTACAGATTTGCGCCATCCTCGCCGCGGCCGACGCCGTGGAGTTCCGCATCGTGCGCGACGCCATGAGCGTCAGCGACTCGGTTCTCAGCAAGCAGATCAAGGTTCTAGACGAAGCCGGATATGTAACTATCAGCAAGCTGCCAAAGGGTTCCCGTGTTCGCACCTGGCTCGAACTCACCGTGTCCGGACGCGCCGCGCTGGACGGTCACCTCGCCAAGCTGAGGCGAATCACCGAAATTGCCGAAGGTCTTCGGCCGCAACAGTATTAGAGATCCGATCACAATCGACCTACCGACCGGGGGATGATCAGACATGAACACCGACTCGACCGCAGTTCCTACCGTAGACGACGTCCGACGCCGGGTTCTCGAGCGACGCGAGCGGCACCACAACCGTTCCGTGCCGATCCGAGCCCTGGTCGTCGTCGGCGGCATCGCACTTGGTGTCGCCGCGGTCGCCCTGTTCTGGGCACCTGAGCTCGGTTTGCCATTACTGATCGTGAGCCTCCGGCTGCTCGCCCTCGAATTCGATCGCGCGATACCCGCGCAGGTCTGGGCGGAGCGGCGGCTGATCCGGGTGCGCGCCTGGCTGAAGGGCGACTCCCGCGCCAAGCAGATCACGATCTGGGTGGTGGTGGGACTCATCGCCGCCGCGGTCCTGCTGCGCTTCATGTGAGTGGTTCCCGTTCGTCTCGGTGTCCGCTCCGGACACCCGAGACCAACGCCGTGACCAGGTGCGAGATCCCGTAGAGCCGGGTGTTCGGTTGTACCGCACCGAGGCCGATGGATAGACTCCGCCCGGTCACCGCAGGATCCGGGGGGAGGGACGAAAAGCGTTGTCGCAGTTGAATTCAGAGCAAGGGCCCGGCCCGATTCGCCGTACACTTTCCAACGGGCTTCGGGTAGTCATCGACAGCACGGCCCGTATCCCACGCGTGGCGACCGCCGTGCACTACGGCGTGGGATTCCGTTCCGAGCCACCGGCTCGGGAGGGCTTCGCGCACCTGTTCGAGCATCTGATGTTCCGAGGCAGCGAGAATCTGCCGGAGGGCTCCTTCTATGACCACATCGTGCCGTTCGGTGGCTCATCCGGCGGTACCACCCATCAGGACTACACCGACTTCTTCCAGGTGACGCCGGTCGCCATGCTCGAGCGCGCGCTGTTCGCCGAGGCCGATCGGATGCGCGCCCCCGTATTCACGCCGTCGGCGCTGGCCGTTCAGTTGGATGGCATCGAGCAGGAGATCCGCGAGGCGATATCGGATCCGCCGTACGGCGGTCTCCGGTGGCCGCTGTTGCCCGCGGCGCTGTATCGCTCATACGCCAACGCCCACAATGGTTATGGACGTATCGAGGACCTGCGCGCGGTGCCGTTCGGCGACTTCGAAGACTTCCACCGCGATTACTACGCGCCGAACAACGCCGTGCTGACCGTCGTCGGTGGAGTCCGGCCGCAATCGGTACTGGCCATGATCGAGCGCCATTTCGGCGACATACCCCCAAGGCCCATCGCCGCGATTGCGAACCTCGCCGAGCCGGACCAGGAGGCCGACCGCTGGCTGCGACGGACCAGGCCGGATGTCACCGCACCCGCGGTCGCGCTGGGGTACCGCCTGCCCGACCCAGGCATCTCGACCACCGCCTACCTGGGACATCTGGCGCTCGCCGAGATCGTCCGTGCCACAGCGCCGATCGCCGTTGACGCCGGGTGCGGACTGTTCGGACCGTTCGACGCCCGTGACCCGGACGTTTTCATCGTGGTCGGCATGACGGAACCGGATGTGCTGCGGAACATGGCGGAGCGCTACTGGTCGTTGCTGTCCTGCGCATCGCAGGTGGCGGAGGTGCTCCCGCGCGCCCTTGCCGATCTGATCCTCGAGCATCACCGTCGGCACGCCGATCTGCAGGATCGCGCACGGGCTCTGGGCAGGTTCGAATTGCTGTTCGATGACGCCAGGCTCCTGGACGGGCTACCCGGCATGATCGCGACGCTGGCCGCGGAAGACATCGCCCGCGCGGCGCAACACCTCGGCAACTCGTCGAAGGCGGTGGTGGTCATCGAGCACGGACCTGATAGCGACCCCACTGCCTCGGCCGTGGCCATCGCAAGGAGTTCGGAGTCACCGTGCCGCGAGCCCGAGCCAGCGGTTCGCCGCGAAAGCAGGCCGCTGCCCGCACCGATCCTCCAGCCCGATCCCACCTTCGCCGGATACGCGGAAACGCTGCTGGACAACGGACTTCGAGTGATCGCCATCCGCGATGACAGGGCTCCCGTCATCGAGGTGCGATTGCGCTGCCCGTACGGTGCGGCGGTCGGGCCCACCCACACCGGGATGCGGATGACCAGCGACAGCGAATGGCTCGACATCTCGGCCGCCGCCGCCGCAGGACTGGACGACCTGCTGAGCAATATGGCCGCGGCTGTATCAGAATGTGTTCCGCCGCCTGCGTCGCCTCTCGGATCCGGCCCAGACGCGGTGCTGCGTCACCACTGGTCGATCGCCGCGCAGCAGTCGCGGCCGTCACCGCGTGGCTCGGTTCTGGTCGCTGTCGGCGATCTCGATCCGGACTACCTTCTCCAGCAGGCACATACAGCCTTGAGTTCATGGGCGGAACCGGCATGGAGGTTCGCCCCCTGGCGCGCCGACGACGTGATCATCGCCGCGAACCCCCATCCCGGGATCGAGCTTGCCTGGAGTTGGAGCGAACCGGCGCAGAATACCGGTAGCCCGGCCCGGTACCTCGCGATCGCGGTCGCCGGCATCCGATTCGCCGAGCGCATGAGCGAGGTGAGCGGAGCGTGGGTGACTCCAGGGCGCGATGTCTTCCTCGGGCGGCCGCGAATGTTCCTGAAGGCGAAGACTTCCCGGGCTGAACTCGACGCCGTAGTCGCGCTGACCGCGGCGGAGGTACGGCGTGCACTCGACGAACCGCCTGGCACGCCTGATATCGACCTGGCCGCCGCGTACTGCGGTGGTCAACTGCTCGGCTGTTTCGATTCGCCGAGCCGACTGGCGGACGCGGTCCGACTCACCGCCGCCGCGGGGCGAGAGCCGAACTGGCTGCTGCGGCTGCCGGAACGACTACGGGCGGTCACGCGCGACGATATGGCGGTCGCAATGGACGAGCTGTTCGGATCATCCGCGCGAGTACTGGCGGCTACGGGGAGCGTAGCGGGGCTCGAGTTCCAAGAAGTCACGCTGATGCAGCATCCAGGGAAGCGCCACTTCGTCTCGGAAGCCACGAATGACACTGAGCTTGTTGGCAATCCATCACTTGCCAAGTTAGAAAATTGACGCTACGTTTTCCATAATGGAAAGTGGGGGGCGGCCAGTGCTCGCATCGATGGAATGCCAATGCTCACAGTCGGTCAGGCAATCGGGGGAACAACAGTGATGGACGACGAATCGATACACGCAGATGTCACACTGCGGGTCCGCGGGCTGCGAATGCGCTATGGCACAACAGATGTGCTGCAAGGAGTGGATTTCGAAGCGCGACGCGGCGAAGTGCTCGCACTGCTCGGGCCCAACGGGGCGGGAAAGTCCACGACCATCGAGATTCTCGAAGGATTCCGGCTGCGTTCAGCGGGCGAAGTCGAGGTGCTCGGCGTCGATCCCGCCCGGGCCGACAATCTGTGGCGGGCACGGATCGGTATCGTCCTACAGTCCTGGCGCGACCACGGCAAGTGGCAGGTCCGTGACCTGCTGGCACATATGGGCGACCACTACCGCGACTACTCCACCGAACAGCGCACCCGGCCTCGCGATGTCGACGAACTGATCGAAGCCGTCGGATTGCAAGCCCATGCGGGCAAACAGATCTCCACCCTCTCCGGCGGTCAGCGACGACGGCTCGATGTCGCCATCGGCCTGGTCGGCAACCCCGAGGTTCTGTTCCTCGACGAGCCGACCACGGGGTTCGACCCCGAAGCGCGGCGCGAATTCCACAATCTGATCCGCGGATTGACGCTGTCGGACACCACAGTTCTACTGACCACGCATGATCTGGACGAGGCGGAGAAGCTGGCCCATCGCGTGGTCATCCTTGTCGGCGGACGCATCGTCGCAGACGGGGCCGCCGTGGAGCTGGCCAGGAAAATCGCCGCCCTCGACGAGGTGAGCTGGACGTTCGAAGATCGACACCATTCCGAGAAGACCTCGGACAGTACGGAATTCGTGCGCAACCTGCTGACGACGCACGGCGGTGCGATCACCGATCTCGCGATCCGCAAGGCCGATCTCGAGGACACCTATCTCGCCTTGGTGCGGGCATCGGCTCCCGAAGTTGAAATTGAACAAACGGCGGAAGGGTCGACCCGATGAAGACATGGCGCTCCGTGCTGCGCAATGGATTTCGACGCGGCCGGATCGAACTGGGATTCACCTTCGGCAGACGACGCGATCTGCTGAATCAGGTGCTCATGATCGCGATCCTGGTCGTCGTCATTTTCATGCTGCGCGATCGGACCGGCGAGAGCACCGGCGGATCCGTCGGCGCGTTCATCCTGCCGGGCCTGCTGGCTTTGACGTTTGGCACCACCGGCATGAGCGGCATCGCGCAGGCCCTCGCGGTCGAGCGGGAGGACGGCACCCTGTTGCGAGCCAAGACCTTGCCGGGCGGCATGCCCGCGTATCTCATCGGCAAGGTCCTGGTGTCATCCGGCAGCGCACTCATCGGCGCACTCGGCATGTTGGTGCCAGCGCTCGCCTTTCTCCGCGGGCTCGCGCTGAACACGCCCGGGGCTTGGGCGACACTCATCCTCGTCGCCGCGCTCGGCCTGGTGGCCACGCTGCCGTTGGGCGCGATCATCGGGTCGCTGGTGAGCAGTCCCCGCAGCCTCGGCGTGATCATGCTCGTGACTATGGGCATTTCCTCGCTGTCGGGGATCTTCTTCCCGCTCTCGGTGCTGCCCGGCTGGCTCCAGGTCGTCGGCGAGGCTTTCCCGGTCTACTGGATCGGGCTCGGCCTGCGCTCGGCGATACTCCCGGACAGCGCTGTCGTGCACGAGCTCGGCGAGTCGTGGCGAACGGCGGAGACGTTCGGGGCGCTGGCCGCGTGGGCCGTGCTCGGTCTGGCCGTCGCCCCGATCGTGCTCCGGAGAATGGCTCGTCGCGAATCGGGTTCGGCGGTCGAGGAACGCCGCGCCAGAGCACTGGCGCGAACCGTGTGAACCACTCGTTTGTCATGATGTAAGGCCAGGACTAGACTTTCCATCATGGCAAGCCAGGATGCCCGTCCAGCCGTGTTCGATGAGATCATCCACCCCCCGAACCGGCTGCGACTGTGCGCGATTCTCGCGGGCGCAGACCTGGTCGAATTTGCGACGGCCCGCGATGTACTCGATGTCAGCGACTCCGTGCTGAGCAAACAAGTGAAGATACTGCGCGACGCGGGCTACGTGCGCGTGGTGAAAAAGGTGCTGCGCTCCCGTCCGCAGACATGGCTGGGTCTGACCGCGAAGGGCAAGCGGGCACTGAACGGGCACCTTGCCGAGCTCAACAGACTTTCCGCCCAGGTCAGCGGCGACCTGTAGCGGCAAATTGCCACGGCCTGAGCCCATGGTGGCGACCGACTTCGGGACCTGGAGTGTCAGGCCGGATCAATCGCCATCTCCGATGTCCGGACCGGACATCAGAAAAGCGACGGTGAACAGCTGAAAGTGCTGTGCCATAGCAATTTTCGATATCCTCCGCACACTACCCTCCATTAGTCTCCGCATCGAACTCCGAAACGGTTCGACAAAGGGGAGCAATGGTGTTGCGACAGTTGGATTCCGACACGAATACGGGCGCGCGGGGCATCGCCGCCGCCGTCACGCCGACTTCGGAACCGATGGGTTCGAAAGGAAAAGATCCCGCCAAGGGTGGGTACGAACCGATTGATCTCGACCGCGTGCCGGCAGTGAACGCCTTGCTCGAGCGCATAGGCATCGGCGCCTTCGACCCCACCTCGGTGAGTGCGCCCGTCGGACGAAACAATGCCTGGTCCGGCCGGACAGTCGAGGGGCGCGAAGTCTTCGTCAAACAACTGATCGGATCCGCCAGGGATCTTGACCGGCGGATGGCGAGAATTCTTGCGTTCGAATCCTTCTCCACCCGCCTTCCGGAAGGTGCGTTGCTGAGTCCCGCACTGCTCGGGTCGGACTCCGAGGCCCGCATCGTGGCGTTCGACCTCGTCGAGGATGCGCGCACCGGCGCCGAACTGATGGTGGACGAGGAGTTCTCCACCGATCTCGCCGCCGAGGTGGGACGCAAGATCGCGATGCTGCACACCGGCGCCACCGACGCGGAGGATCTCGATCGGTCGGTCGTGCCGTTCCCGTCGGTGACCATGCTGGAGGGAATTCCGCTCGAAGTATTCGAGAACTCCAGTGCCGGAACCATCGAAACCTGGCGGTTGCTGCAGAACGACGCCGAACTGATCGACGGGGTACGACAGCTACGAACTTGGGAAGCCGCCGCACCGAAGGTCCCGGCGCACTGCGATTTCCGCGTAGATCAGCTGCTCATCTCCGATCGTGGTGTCCACATCACCGACTGGGAGGAGTTCCGCGTCGCGGACGGTGCGCGCGATGTGGGCGCCTTCGCAGGCGAATGGCTGTACCGCTCGGTGCTCGACATCGTCACCATTCGCGGCGATTCGGAATTCGCGGAATTCGAACTGACCCACGAGACAATCCTCGAACGCGGCGCCGAGAAGCTCGCGCGCTTGGTACCGCTGACCGAAGCCTTCTGGGCGGCATATCAGGACGTCCGCCCCCAACTCGACGATCAATTCATCACGCGAGCAACCGCTTTCGCAGGGTGGCATCTGCTCGACCGGCTGCTGGCCATCGCTGACATGGCGGCACGACTCAATGGCATATCGCGGGCCGCCGCTGGCATCGGACGCGGAGCGCTACTGGCCCCCGATCGGTTCGCTGAAGCTATCGGACTCGCATGAGTCCGACTGCACGCCAGCACTCTTCGCGCCCTGCGCGCTACTTGGCCGCGTCCGCGCCGAATCCGAAGGATATCGCATGACCGCCGTTGTACCCGCCGTATATCAGGTTCCCCGCTCGCTGCGCGCGGCCATCGACAACATCGAAATCGGCCCCGACGCCGACTGGGCCGTCATTGCCGGCTATCGCATCGAGGACACCGATCGGCGCGTCCTGCGGGTCAGACTGTCGGACGCGATCTACGGCACCCTGCACGCCGGTCGTGAAATCGATCCCGACCAGCGCCTGCCCCGGCGGATCCGGGACACGGAATTCGAGAGGATGTTGACCGAGAACACTCCGCAGCGGCATTTCCAGGTGTCGGTACGGGTGCGGGAACTCGCACAGGAGCGTCCCGACGGCACAACCCGGATCCTGGTCGGTCGAGACGGCGTACGGATGTGGGTGCCGGTCGAACGGATAGACACCGAGTCGTACACGGCCGGGGACGAGGTGCTCATGCAGGCATCCGCACTCCGCCCCGCGGTATCTCCCGGATTCTTCTTCGTGCACGGCACCACGCCGTTCCGGCGCGGACCGGACCTGCTACGCGTATACATCCACATCTCGGATTCGAACGCGGCCCCGCGTATCTGGCGACGGGTATTGGAATTCCTGGAAGCACGCGAGGTGAGCTATCGCGCGAAGGTACTGTCCTCACCCCTGCTCTACTCCCGGCGTGACGCGCTGGTCGTATACCTCGCCCCGCAGTTCGATGATGTCGTCACCGAATTGGCGGAACTCGTGACGGGCACGAACGGCACCGGCGGAGAAACGTCGCTGTTCGCGGAACGCATCGCCCCCGGAGTGTCCATCGCCTGGGAGCCACGGGATCCGCGCCCCGAAATGACCGGACTGAGTTTCGGCCAGCACCGCGCATCCGCCATCGCCGGCGCACTCCTCGACGCGGCATGCGGCATAGGCGACCTCTACGAACTGCTCACTGCCGAGTTCATCGCCGCCGGAATCGATCCCGCGCATCCGGCTCGAAACCTGACCGTGGGTCGGCTGCCCGCCGACACTTCCGATACCGAACAGCCCGACGAGAGCCAGCGATGACCCACTACTCGATCCTGATGCCGTTCGGCACGCCGCGCGGTGAGCAGATTCTGCCCTTCGCGGCGCTCACCCAGTGGAGCAAGGCATTTCGGCTGTGGCAGGGCCAGAGCGTTGCCGGCGACCCCTATCAGGTCTTCGCGCACGCGGCGGCGAGCGGATTCCGCGTACCGATCGGACTCGGCGTCACGCTGATGCCGTTCCGCCACCCGTACGAGGCCGCACTCCAGGCGCAGTCCGCCGCGGCGACCATGGGACATCCCCTGATCGCCGGATTCGGCCCAGGGGCGATCCCCCTGCAGAAGTCGTTGCTGGCCAAGCCCTATGCCAGCCAACTCGGCGCGGTCCGCGAATACCTGACCATCGTCCGAGCACTGCTCAACGGTGAGGAGGTACGGACAAGCGGCGAATACTTCACCTGTTTCAACACACTCCCGTCCTTTCCCGGTCCGCCGGTCGAAGTCGGTGCGGGTGTGCTCCGCCCGGCCATGGCACAGCTGGTCGGCGAGGTGGCCGACGTCGCCATCACCTGGCTCACACCGGCTTCCTATATCCGGGATGTGATCGTGCCCGAGCTGCGGACCGGCGCGCGGGTCGCGGGAAGACCGGCGCCGAAGGTGGTTGCCGTGGTTCCGCTCGGGCTTGCCGGACCCGATCGCGACGGTGTCGACCTCGCCCTGACCAGCAATTCCGGCCATCTTCGCTTGAAGCACTACACGGACATGCTGGCCGGCGCGGGTATCGCGATCGATATGGCGGATGAACGGGCCAGCGGCCGAGCGATCATCGATGGCGGCGCCTACCTGTTCGGGACGGTGCAGGAGATCGCCGTACGGCTCGCCGAGTATGCCGCGGCCGGAGTGGACGAGATCGTCCTCAATGTCACCGGCGTCGCCTTCACCTACGGCACCCAGGCGGCATTGCAGGAGATCGAGACGGTGCTGTCCGAGATGGCTCGATGAGCTCACCACTCGGGCGGGAGCTGCTCACCGTCCTCGCTCAGATATCGGTCGATCTGAGCGCCGGGACCGCCCTCGTGGCGGTGCGGAAGGTGCGGGAGGACGATCCCCGCCAGTTGCGCAGGCTGCTCGCGGTGGCGATCTACGAGGAGTTCCACGCCGGTGTCACCGGTCCCCTGCCACGGACACGCGATGCGGCATTCGAACGAATCCTGACGCAATCGATTCCGCATAAGGACTATCGGCTGCCGGTGCGGGTCTGCCCGAGCCGCGACGGAACCGCCGCCGGGCAGGAAACGGTGCTGGTCGAGCACGATGAATTGCGAATTCGCGTTCCGGCCAACAGGATCCGCGAAACAGCCTACGCACCGGGCGATCTCGTCACACTCCAGACTTCGGCACTGCGTCCGGCCCTGACATCCGGCTACATGACCGTCCACGGGTCACACGGATCTCCCGCCGATGCCGTACACGTTCCCGTCTATGTCCACCTGGCGAATTCGCATTCGGCGGCTGACGCCTGGGCTCGTGTCCTGGAATTCCTCGAGGTTTCCCGCGCCTGCTATCGAGCCAAGATTCTCGACCATCCGGCGGCGTACCCCCGCCGGAACGGCCTGATCATCAGTCTCCACCGAGAGGACGAGACCAGCCTGCGCGCCCTGACAGGACTGCTGCGGAACGTTGCTGGCATCGCCGGCCCCACTTCACCGTTTGCCCGGAGGATCGGCGACGGGATCGCGGTCGGGGTCGTCCCCGAAGATCCCCGGCCCGCGATAGGTCGTCTCACGTTCGGGCAGCACCGGGCAACAGCACTCGCCGCCGCCGTGATCGCCGCCGCCCGCACCGAACACGACCCGCACACCCGCATCGCCACCGAATTGCGTTCGGCGGGAATCGATCCATCGGCCCCTTCATACAACTCCGCGATGCACTGAAGCACTGCCACGTAGCTCGAGTGGTGAGAGCCGCGGCTCGGCAGGTCAAAACATTGTCTTCGCCGTCCGGACCGACCCCTCTTCGGCGGACTCGTTCCGGCAGGTTTCGATCGAACCGATGGCGCTCTCCTCGGTCGAGGACGCCTCGAGGAAATCAAGAACCGCCGGGTCGCTGCTGTCGAGATAATTCATTGCCGTCGACAGTCGCATACCGCGATAGAGCAGTGATGGATGTCGCTGTGCGGCAAGCCATTCAGCGGCATCCGCGGCCGTTCTGAGCCGGACGAGCATGGCGGGGCGTTCTCGATCTACCCATTCCGCCAATGGCGGCCAGGTCAGTATCAAGTCGTGGCTGAGATGTGCGTCGTCGACGCCGACGATGATCATCCCTTCGTCCACCAGGGTATCCAACACCGTGACACCGATCGGCTCACTGCCCGCCAGGCGAGCCAGTTCGCGGTGCGGGACACGGCGGCGGGTATCGGCGGCATCGCCGCGGACCGATACCAGCGCGAGCAGAACGCGGCGCGCGATCGCGCGCTCGGGGGAGGTGAACCGATCCCACATGTTTGTCGCCGCGGTGTGAACAACGCCTTCGACGCCGCCGGCCTTCCGATAGCCCGAAACAGTCAGTCGCACCCCTTCGCGCTGGCCCCACATCGCGTGCAATGCGCGCGACAGAATGAGCAGCTCGCCTGGTTCGCTACGGATCCTGGCGCCGTCACCGCGTACGCGACCGATAGCGGCGAGCAGCAACTCTTCGAGCCCGGCCTCGACCTTGATGCCGTGCCGGCGGGCGGGTTCGGTGACGACGGTGCGCAGATCATCGGACCGCATCGCTTCGAGCAGGTATCCGCGATGTTCGGCCATATCACCGAGGAGCGGATAGTCCGAGCAGCTCGCCAGACAACTCGAGCGAAGTGAAATCAGCACAACCGAGACGGCGGTGAGGCGCTCGATCAGCGTCAGCAGGACCTTGCGAGCGTCATCGTCCATGCGTGCGGAGAAGAATCGCTCGAACTGATCGATGACCAGCAATCGCGAACCGCCGTCGAGAGGGTCGGCCGATTCCAAGCGCCCGAGCGCCTCCGCGAGTGGTCGCACCGGATCGATGCCGAACACCACCGTCTGTACCGTCCACGATCGTGCCTCAAGGACGGGCACCAGCCCGGCCTGGAGCAAAGAGGACTTACCGACACGCGCCGCTCCGGTCAGCGCGACGAGTCGTTCCGGCCCCTTCCCCACCGCCGCATTACCCACCAACCGGACCAGGTGACCGATCGCGTCGTCTCGCCCCGTGAACTCCGCCCGGTCCGACCTCGAATACGGTGCGGCCCCTGGGAATGGGCAAGTGACGTTCAGGGTGGTGCGCCTCGGCCGACTCGCGTGCGCCTGTCCCCACAGTTGCTTCCATAGTCGCAGGTTCACCAGTTCCACTCGTGACACCTGCCCACGCCGCCGCGCCGCGTCGACAAGCACCAGCAACACCGGCAGCAGTGCCTCGAAGCGGGACGGCACATTCCGTCCCGCCTTCCAATCGCTGATCCGCTGCGCCGACACCGATACCGGCACCGGTTGCGCGGTGCCTCTGACGACATGCGCGCGCTTGCGCGCGGCAGACGCGAGCAATCGGAGCGGCGGACCGCCCCCCGCCGCATACAGTGCGTTGAAACGCAGAGCGAAGTCCTGACGTGGCGACTGGTGACTACAGTTGTCGATCGATCCAATGACACTGGTCGCAGCCATCTCGAAACCCCCCAAACGGATTCATCGGCGCCGATCATCGAGCACGCACCGATGTTTTAACTACCTAACAACCCATTGGACGCGGCGTACTCACGATTGGTTCCCTTGCACAGCAATGTTTTTCGCGGGGACTAGCTGGGATCGGCTGGGCGGCTGCCACTGTCGTTGCAGGTGCGACCGATCTGTCTCGCAGGAGTATTGGCGAAGCGGCCGGGCGGGACATGGCAACGTCCGGATCCAGTCCGCCCACCAACAGCGAAGGGCCCCGGTTGACGCCGATGATGACGCCCGCCGGGACCATTCGGATGCCGCCAGAGACCGTCGGCATCGGGAGTTACATGACTATCGGATCGCCATAGACCACAACCGACTCATCCGAGAGTGCGGATTTGCTGGTCAAGGCCACGTAGGACCGGATGGTTGCCGGCGCGAGGCATCCCTCGACTCTGATACTGGTGCGCCGCAGCGGAATCGATGCGCGAGCTTTTCCTACGGGTGCGGTAGCCAAGGGAATATCGATGATCGAGCCGACGATGGCATCTATCGACACCGTGGGCTTGATCTCGGCGCCGGGAACGAGAGTCGGCAGGTTCACCTCGGGCGGGGCGTTCTCTTTGGGGGTCACCGTAATCTTGGTCTTGATGCCCGTCAATTGTGTTTGTGTCAGCCCGAAGGTGGCTCCGATACCCGCCAGAACTGTTCGCAAGTCGATCGCACAGCCGACGTGATATCCGACAGTAAGCGTCGCCGGGCCCAACTTGGCGGAGGCCCGGCTCGTGACCGCGGCGTATGCGTCGTTGTCGATCAACACCTCTCGATTCGTCGGATTGCCGTCCACCATTCCGAGCCGGGTCACTGTCTCGTTCCGGTGCCCGACGACGAGCTTTCGCCCGTCCACCGCCGTTACCGTCCGCTCATGCGGCCGTGCCGGGACCACGTCGGCGCTCGCGTCCGGTGCGTTGACCGAAACCAGCAGCAGCGCCGCCGCGATCAGTACCCAGGCAGCTGGGCGCACAAAGATGCCGATTCTCATCAATTGCCCGATCAGAGGACGACCGGATCGCCGTATACGGCGACTGAATCGTCGGCCATGGCGGACTTACCTGCGATGATCGTGTAGGAGCGGATGCTCGCGGGAGCGGTGCAGCCGTCGATCTTCACATGCGCGTCCCTGTTGGTGATAAACGCCTGCGCGCCCTCCAACGGCTTCTCTCCGAGTGACAGGTCGACCACTTTCCCGGGAACGAGCGACACGCTGAAACTCGGGGCGATGCTGGCACTGGGGCCGATGTTCGCACCGATGGTGGGCATCGGGACAGTCGGCGTAATGCTTATCGAAGGCACAATTCCGAGGCTGAGGGTGCCGCCGAGAGTTATTCCGGTGATATCCATGGCGCACCCGAGGTGATATCCGGTCTTTAGCACCACGCCCTTCAGCGCAGATCCGGACCCACCGACGCTACCGAACGCCTGATTCGTCACGAAGACTTCGCGGGTGGTTCCGATGGTATTGAGCGGCGCCACCCGATTGGCCGTTTCCGCGCGGTGGCCGACGGTGAGTTTCCACCCATCGGGCATGACGATACTCTGCTCATGCGGCGCCATCTGCAACAGATCCGCGTGTGCGTTCGGAATACCGGCGATCACCGCCGTCGTCGCGGCGGCAGCAGAAAACAGGATATTCAAACGCATTAGGGATCCCCCACAATCGAATTCCGCCGATCGAGACCTCACGGTGGTCCGATCGGGTTACCGGGCGGAACGCTATTCGAGCGTTCTCCCGATGGACAACGGGTGACGCTGCCGAGATCGGTGAGACAGCAGGTCAACGTCTCGAATCAGGTGTACGGACCGGACACCTGCATCGGGCTGTACCGCCCGAAATTCGAGTGCGAGCGGGCGGCTATCCGTGGGATGGTCAGGTATGACGCTGATACCCGGTATCACCATTCGATCGGCTGTCGAGAGCGATGCGGCCGAGATCGGGCTCGTGGTCCAGACGGCCTTCGGTATGCGGCCGGAAGAGTCGTTGCAGGAGCCATATCGACGGCTGTTTCCGCCGCAGGAGGCGATAGTCGCGGTCGACGGCGAGCGGGTGGTCGGGCATGTGGAGTCGACGACGTTTACGTTGACGGTGCCGGGCGAGCGGACGGTGGACGCCTGCGGGATCGCGGGGGTCGCGGTGGCGCCGACGCATCGGCGCCGAGGGATTCTGCGCGCGATGTATACCGAGCAGCATCAACGCATCGAAGCGGCCGGTCTGCCATTGACGATATTCACCGCGAGCAGGGGCAACATCTACGGACGGTTCGGATATGGACCGACGACCCGGGGAAGCGCGGTGAGCATTGATCGGCGCTTCGCCGAATTCCTGCCGACCGCACCCGATCCCGGCGGCGTGGAACTCGCCGTGCTCACCGAAGCGACCGCACAGGTGCGAGCGATCTATGACCGCTGGCGCAGGCTGACGCCCGGTGCGCAGGTGCGTCCTGACGCACAGTGGGAGATCACCTTCCTCGACCCTGAGCGTTTCCGGGGCGGCGGCACCGACCTCTTCGCGCTCCTGCATCCGGACGGGTACGTGCTGTATCGGTATCGCTATTCCGACTCCGTCGAGATCGCCGAGGTAGTCGAGATTCGCACGGTCACCGCGGACGCGCATGCCGCACTGTGGCGGACACTCTGCGGGCTGGATCTCGTGACCCGTATCGAAGCCGAACTCACCGATAACGATCCGCTCCCCTACCTGCTGACCGATCCTCGGCTCGTGCGGACCGCCAAACGCTTCGACGGGCTCTGGTTGCGACTCATGGATGTGCCCGCCGCGCTGAACGCTCGCTCATACCAGCGCGATCTGGATGTCGTACTCGCAGTGACCGATCCGTTCAGGAACGCGGGCGGCGCCTTCGCGCTCAGGGTGCGCGACGGCATCGCCGACTGCACGCCGACCACCCGCGCCGCCGATATCGAACTCGGCATCGACGTGCTCGGCAGCATGTACCTCGGCGCGTATCCCGCCAGAGTGTTCGCGACCGCGAACCGGTTGCACGCCAAGGATTCCTGGCAGGTGCGCGCTATCGACGAGGCATTCGGTGCGGAGCGCGACGCGGTGCCCGGTTGGTTCTTCTGACATCGGCGGGCCCGCCGATGCCATATCAGGGTCGGCCCTGAGAACGATGTAGTCCCCAGGAGTGATGCTCGAAACGCCGGGCTGCTGGCATGCTGGAGCAATGAAGCCGATTCAGCTCATACTCAACGTGCTCTGGCTGGTGTTCGTCGGGTTCTGGATGGCACTCGGCTACATCCTGGCCGGGATAATCTGCTGCATCCTGATCATCACGATCCCCTGGGGTATCGCGTCGTTCCGTATCGCGTCCTACGCGCTGTGGCCTTTCGGCAGGACAACCGTCGAGAAGCAAGGGGCGGGCACGGGCTCACTGCTCGGCAACATCATCTGGTTCATCGTCGCGGGATGGTGGTTGGCGCTCGGCCACCTGCTCACCAGCATCCCGCTGTTCATCTCGATCATCGGCATCCCGTTCGGCTGGGCCAACCTCAAGCTGATCCCGCTGTCGCTGTTCCCGCTCGGCCGCGAGATCGTCGACAGTGACCAGCCGTTCGGCGCACGGTAACCGCAGGACACCAGGTACTGACCGCTACCAGCGCTATTCGGACTCGGTGACGAGCTGCTTCATGATGCCGACGGCCTTCGTCAGCACGACCAGTTGCTCGTCGGTCAGCGTGGACAGCTGCTCGGTCATCCAGGCTTCACGGGCGCTGGTCTCGTCGGCGATCAACGCACGGCCCGCGTCCGACAGCGAGATGATGATCTGCCTGCCGTCGGTCGGGTGCGGCTTGCGTTCCACCAACTTCAGATCCGACAGCGAGGCGATCACCCGCGTCATCGACGGTGGCTGCACACGTTCCTTCGCCGCGAGGGCGCCGGGCGTCATCGCGCCGTCTCTGTGCAGGGTGGCCAGCGCGGACAGCTGGGTCAGCGAAATTTGTGCGTCGGCACGCCGACCCCGCAGATGCCGCGTCAAGCGCACGACCGCAAGCGACAGCTCACCAGCGAGAGCTCGAACATCCGATGGCCTTGTCACAGTGGCAAACGATACGGGACCCGCTGGCTGCGGGATGACTGTTCCCGCAGCTACCCTAGGGCTGTGACGCAGAAAGTGCCCGAGATCCCGCAGCGGCTGACCGATCCACGACCGGTCCTGGCTGTCGGCAGCGCGCTGTGGCTGATCGCCGCGGTCGTGGTGTGGGCCAGTGGCGATCACTGGGAGTCGGCCCGCCCGGTGTGTCTCATGGGGGTGGCGGTAGGCCTGCTCGGCTACACGATCTTCGCCATCCAGCGCCGCGGCGCCAGGCGTGGCGACAAGGGTGCACAAACGGGCCTATAGCGTCCGGCGGTCAGACCACCTCGAACTCGTCGGTCGTCCCGGTGAACGGGTGCAGCGCGCCATTCGGACTCAGGCTGTCGGCGTAGTGCTGTAACCGGTGTCGGCCTGGCGTCGCGTCGGCGGGAACATCCCAGGTGAAGCGGGCAACGGATTCGGTGATGCCGCGCTTGCTCCAGTGGAAGCGCACCGCCCACTCCCCCTCGTTCGCCACCCGCACCCATTCGCCGGAGTCGTTGCGCCGCTGCACTTCCAGGAAGGTGTCGTTGCGGCGCGGATTGTGTTTCGGGTGGGCGGAGACGAATTCGGCGGCGACCCGGGTGCCGCGGGAAGCGGTGGCCACGGGCTGGCTCAGCACATCACCGAAGTTGCGGCCCGGTGGCGTGGTGTCGGGACCCGGTGGTGGCTGGAAATTCGGCTGCAAGTTCGATACGTCACGAGGGGCCGGGCCGCGGGGAACCTGCGAGCGGGCGGCGAAAGCCGTTGCCAGGCGAGTGAATTCCTGCTGGTATGCACTCAACGTATAGCGCCCGAACAGGGTTGAGCCGCCCTCGTACTGTTGGGAGTCGTACTCCTCCGGGGTGGTGACGTATTCGTGGTAGGCGTTCGCGTAACCCTGCATGAGCACCTGCTCGAGCGGGACACCGAGCGCTGTCGCCACCGCGCGGCGGATCCGCAGGCCGGAGACGATGGTGAACTCGCCGCCACCGCCCGCCAGGTACAACTCACCGATGCGCACGATCTGGATGGGCACCACGTTCGGCACCCACGGCACCGGTGGCAACAGGCCGAGCGGCGCCACAATCGCCTTGGGCGCCTGGGCATCCGCGAGCCAGGAAGGCGCGGGGACGTTGGGGTCACCGAGTGCGTCGACGAACGGGTTGCGCACCCCCTCCGGAATGGGGATCCCCGGCAGCCCGGGGCCGTCCTCGGTACTACCCGCGATGAGCGCGACGCCCGCGGCGGCGGGTGCGGTGTGGCGCGGCTGACCGTCAGGGGTGAAACGACCGTCGACGACGGTGTCGGCCAGGTCGATGTAGCAGAGCATCGAGTCGACCGGTCCACTCAGCGACTTCGCGTCGGCGAGTGCGGCTTTCGCCGCGTGGTACTGCCGCTCACCGATGATGCGAGTGTTCTCGAACTCGTCCTCGGTGGGGCCGGAGCCCGGGCGCAGGTTCAGATTCGGTGACATGTCCCCCGCGTTGGTCTGCGCGAAGGCGGCGATGAAATCGGTAGCGCCGTCGAGGTATCGGACGCCGTGATCGGTGTGCTCGAACGAGAAGGACGCGTAGCCCTTGTTATCCGCGCTGATCAACCGGTTCTGATTGGTCATCGAGGTGTTGTGGGTCGCGAACCAGGTGATGGCGCCGACCTGCCTGCCGCCCTTGATGATCGACAGCGCGGTGACCGCTGGATCGATGGCCTGCGGAAAATGCTGTTTGTCCGCATCGGGGTTGCGGTCGAAGGCGATTCGCGAGCGGTTGACGCTCGCGTCGTGCAGCTCGCTACGACCGAGGGCGAGCGAACCTGGCCCGAGATCGGCGTGCGCGGCGGCGATCGCCTCCACAATGCCGTTCACCTCGGCGTCGTAGACCTGCTGCTGAAAACCGAGGATCGACAGGTTATATGCGTAATCGTTGCTGGAGCCGCCGCAGGTCGCGTGCGAGTGCGTCGAGGTGAGCAGCACATTCTGCTCGGTGTAAAGGTCACCGAAGCGGCGGGCGAGTTCGAGCATGACACCGCGGTGCACGGACTGGAAGATCATGCCGTTCTCCGCGACGGCGAACACGATTCGCCGCTCGTCGGTGGCGATGACGAACGCGCGAGCACGTGGGCGCAAGTGGATGCCCGCGGTCTGCTGCTCGAACTGCGAATAGCCCATCATCCCGCAGTCGGCGGCCGGGCCCGTGATATCGGAAAGGCCGATGCCGATGAGATATCCGCCGGCCTGCGGCGCTGCCGCGGCGGGCGCGCTCAATGCCGTAGTTACGCCCGGCACAGTGGTCACCGCTGCCGCGGTGGCCAGCGTGGCCGAACTCGTCACGGCGCCGGCTAAAACCGTTCTGCGTGACACGGGCATACGCGTCTCCCTTCGATCCCGGTGTGAAGCGAACCACACAACTGGACGCTCGTCCAGTCTAGATTTTTCGCCACGCGAATTGACTGCACGCTTCTTGGACGCTTAACTCGCTGAGGTGTCCTCCCGATTGAGCGTCGAAGAACGACGGGCCCACCTTATCGAGGCAGCCATCGGCCTTGCCGAGAAAAAAGGCGTGGCGGGCGTGACCACGCGCGATGTGGCTCAGGCGGCAGGCGTTTCGCTCGGTGTGGTGCATTACTGTTTCGAAAACAAGGACGCGCTGATGACCGAGCTGGTCAAAGCGTTATCGATGGAATTGCGCGATTCTGTCGATGCCAATGAAACAGTTTGGCAAGACGTCGGAAGTGGAAAAGAAGCGCTTCAGAAATTGGTGCGCGCCGGACTGGAACTGATGTGGCTCAACATTGAAGCCACACCGGAGCGACAGCTCCTCACTTACGAAACGACGACTTACGCACTTCGCGAAGGCGAACAAACACCGGCGAAACTCGCGATTGCGCGAGAACAGTACGCGTTCAACGACTCCACCGTCGCCGATATCCTCGATCACGCGCGCGATGCGACCGGCAGCCGGTTCACGGTCCCGGTGCACGACCTGAGCCGGTTCACGCTCAATGTGATCGACGGGATCGTGCTGCGCTGGCTGGTCGACAACGACAGCGAGAGCGTCCGGGTACAGCTGGACCTGCTCAGCGAGATGGTCTCGAACTACGTGGGCTAGGCGGACTTCGACCGAAGGGCGATCAGTCCCGCGATCGCGAGATCCGGATGTGCGTCGTCGCGCCATCCCACCACCACGGCACGTCGACAGTGCCGGCCACGCCGCCCCGCAGACGTATCCGAAGGTCATCGTGCACAACCAGGTCCCCGTGCTGCGCGGGCAGTGTGAACAGTTGGCGCAGTACAACACCGAGCGGTTCGGCGGACCAGGTTGTCCGACGGCCGGTACCGATCACCTCGGCAGTGACGGATTCCGATACGAGCGGCAGATCGAGCAGCGTCGCCAAAGCGGGAGCCGTCTCGATGTTCCCGACAACCAGGCGGTCAGCGGGCAGAGCCAGGCCGAACCAGGGTTGGTCGAGCACGAAAGCGTCGGCGGGGTCGACCACCGCACCTGACAACGCGCGCACGCGGACGGGCAGGTCGAGATCGGCCAGGTCGAACAGATCCGCGGCGACCGCGGCCGCCAATCGCGCGTGGGTCCGGGAAATCACCTCGGGTGAAGGAGCTTTCGCCGGATCGGCGAGGGCCGCGAGTAGGGCGGTGGCCAGCTCCTCGGTGAGGGCATCGGGGTTCGCCAGTACCGAGCGCAAGGCATCGACGTCGTGGCGGCCGAGGCCGGGGGCGGCGAATTCCGGGAGCAGGCCGGCGAATTCGGTATCCGCCGGGTGGCGAAGCAGGCCCAGCACCGTTCCATCGATACGGGCGTGTCTGCGCAGCCACCATGCGGTGTAGCCGTCACGGTCGGCGAGCAGCCGTCGGGTGCGTTCACCGGAAGCCAACTGCCGCAACGCTTCCTGCCACGCGGACTCGGCAACCAAGTCCAGGTCGCGGACGGCGGCCAGCTCCGGCGGATCCTCCGACAGGCTCGCCCACCAGCGGTCCTCGTCGTCCAGATGATGGTCGGGGCCGGTCGGATCCTCCTCGACGACGACACTGAAATCCCAGCCGACACCGACCGCACGCAGCGCCGCAATGCCGTAGCCCTCCACCAGATCCTTTGCGGCGGTGCCGAACGGCGAATCCTCGACCAGCAGATCACGCAGCGGAGCGCCGGGCAGTAGCAGCTCGTCGGCGGGCAGCAATCCCCCTGAGCTATCAGGCAATTCGATAATCCCGAGCCAGGACGGCAATGCGAGCGGATCGGCGTTCGCGGCCAGCCGCAGCACCGCGTCGGCGGTGTCCGGATCGCCGGGCTGATCCTCCAACTCGGCGCGCAACCCTGGATCGCTCAATAGATCCTCGGCGGTAGCGGTGCGCGCACCCAACCGAGCCAGCAGCGGATGCGCCGCCTCCGGGTGCACCAGCCGCGCCCAGTGCACGGGAATGGGATCCTCGAGCCGATCATCCAAAACCACTGTGCGCGGCCCGGTCACGAGCCGCCCATCGGCCAGCGGCACCGCAAGCGCCCCCAACTCCTCGGCAGTCAACGGGTCGACAACGAACGACTCCAGCGCCGCATACAGCGAATACCACCACTGCGGCGACCGCTCCAGCCCACCGGAGAGCTCCGCAAGCCGAGCCAGCCCCAACCGGTGCACATCCAACACACCGAGCGCCTCGCTGTGCGCCCGCCCGGACAACTCCGGAATCACCAACGGCCCGACCACATCATCGATCAGCCCGGCCAATTCCGCTGTCAGCCCTGCGAATACGCTCGCCCGAGTCGGCACCGCCGTAGCCGCGGCCCCGCGCGCCGGTAACCGGCTTTCGAATTCCGCGCTCTCAGCAGCTGCATGTTCGCGCGCAACCGCCGGCCCCAGCGCGGCGCTGTCCGGGAGAGGCTCCGCCCACAGCGATTCCGGGTCATCGAAGTCGAACGCGGGCGCACCGGAGGGCCCGGTTTCCACTGGGAGCCAGGACTGGGATCGGAGTTCGCGGACCAGGGCTTCGCGGAGTAGACCATCGGCCTCACCGCGGGCGAAGCCAGGGGCCGGGACCAGGGTGAGGCGATCGCGGGACGGGAGGGCGCGGGCGAAATCGCCGTATCCCGAGGCGAGTTCGGTGAGTCGGGCGCCGGGAAGTAGGCGGCGGCGGTCCGGCTGCATGGGGATGTCGGCGATCAGGAGGGCCGGTAGCGATAGCTCCTCGTCGGATCGGGTCGGGGCACGCAGTACGTCGGGGGCGGCGGCTACCGGCCTGCCGTTGCGAACAGGCAGCAGCCAGCGCGCGCGTGCAGTGCGGTATTCCCACCACACTCGATGTCCGATGTCCTGGCCGCAGATGCGCAGCTCGCGCAGGCCGGTCCGCTCGGGATCGGTGGCGCCGAGATCTATTGCCGTACTGGTCAGCTCATCGTCGCCGATTCGGATGCTGTGCAGGGCAGGCAGTTCCAGCAATAGGTCGACGGCTTCGGCGCGCATGCCCGCGAGCAGGGCCTGCTCGTCGATGCCGTCACGCAGGCGCAGGACCACTTCGGTGTCGCCGTCGGCAGGGGAAGTGGAGATCGGCCACGCCAGTCGAAGAACCGGTGGGGCGAACTGTTCTGCTGTATTCGGCACCTCGATTGCGTTGTCGCGCAATGCGACCCACGTATTCTCGCGCGAGAACAGCAAGGAGCCGGTCGTCGAACGCACCTCGATCTCGTCGCTCACCGAGAGGACCGCGGTGAAGCCGACACCGAACCTGCCGACGCTCGTCGCCGGGTTCGCCTTCGCGGAGGCGCGCAGCGCGGTAAGCGCGTGGACACCGGAAAGCTCCAGTGGCGCACCGGTATTCGAAATATGCAGGGTTCTGCCGTCGAGCCGGACAACCAGGCGGCCATGAGCACCGGACTTCGCGGCGGCGTCAGCGGCGTTCTGCGCGAGCTCGGTCAGCAGCCGATCCCGATACCCGGCCCGCACCAGATCCGCCTCGGTGGCGCAATCCTCGCGCAGCCGGGTCGGCGAATCACGCCATGCGGCGATGACCGCAGCGCGCAGCGCCGAGGTACCGAACGGATCGGACGCCTCGGCGGCGTCGCTCAGCTCTGTGCCGATGATTCGGCACCCTTTTCCTGTTCCGACTCGATCGGATCGGTGCCCGACCGCGACGCCTCGGACGCGACATCACTCGGCAGCTCAGAGCTCGGCTCGGCCTCAGCAGTCGCCTCAGCAGTCACTGATGCCGCAGCGTTCGACTCGGGGACTGTGTTCGGCTCGACCACAACGCCACCCGCCGAGTCATCAGCGACGGTGCCCGCGTCGGCCGCGTCGGCAACCGGCGCCTGTTCGACCTGCTTGCGCGGGGCTTGCTGGATCACGTCGAATGCCGCGTCGTCGTATGCCTCGTAGAGCGGGGAGCCGCCGCCGGTGGGGACGATGGTGTCGGAGTGTGCGCCGCAGCCGTACTCGGCGTGCACTACTCGGCCGTCTGCGCCCATCGCATTGCCACAGACGCCGAAAGCGGCCCGCATGGCGCCCGCCAGCGGCAGGTAGAAGCCGCAGAGGCCGCAGGTCGACGGCGCCGCCTTGGCCATATCGGTGTCGGGGCCGAACTCGGAGTACCAGCGCTCGGACGCCTCGTCCCTGCCTTCGAGGCTGAGCACCTGGGTGCGGCCGAGGCCGATCTCGCGGGCGACGTCGTCGACCGCAGGGTCGCCGCTGAGGACATACCCGGGTACCAGCCGTGGATCGTCGGGCACGGGAGTGAGGAGGTCGCCGGGCGAGAGATCACCAGGGCGGACCCGCTGATCCCACGGCACGAAATCGGGCGCGATCAACGCGTCCGGTCCCGGCAGCAACGCCGACTCGCTCACCGTGGCGTAGGCCGCACCTGGTGCGGCCGCGACGACGACCGCCCACTGCCAGCCGTGGTAGCCGGCGAGGGTGGCTTCGAAGCGATGCGTCGCCGCACTTTCGCCCTCCGCGGTCACCCCCAAATGCGCGCCGACCCCGGCGGGCTCCAACGCCACGAGCGCTCGACGGGCCACGTCGACGGCGTCGGCCAGGATCGGCCACACGCCGGACTCCGAAACAGAAACTGCGCTCACGGCATACATTTTGCCGTATGGAGCGCAATCAGCGTTCGTTGGCCGCCATAGTACTGGTCAGCGTGCTCACAATGACCGGCTGTGGCGGCGCGGACGACCAACCACAACGCAGAAAAATCGAGGTCATCGGCACCGGTCCGCACGATTCGGCGGCGTTCACCCAGGGCCTGGAGATCGACGGCACCGTGCGCTACGAAGGCACCGGCAAGCCGGGCGCGTCGAGTATCCGCGCGACCGACCTGAACACCGGAGCCGAACTGGCCCGCGTCGATCTGCCCGCTCCGTACTTCGGCGAGGGCGTGACGCTGGCAGGCGACACGCTCTGGCAGATCACCTGGCGAAACCACGTCGCCTTCGCCCGAGACCCGGTGACCCTTGTCGAGCGCGGACGGGTGCCCTACGAGGGCGAGGGCTGGGGCATCTGCACCCGTGCCGGCCGACTCGTGATGAGCGACGGCACCGGCAAGCTCACCTTTCGCGACCCGGTCACCTTCGCGCCGACCGGCACCGTGACCCTCCGCAATCGCCGCACCGCGCACCTGAACGAGCTCGATTGCGCCGCAGATGGTTCGGTGTACGCCAACGACTACCCGACCGACACCATCCTGCGGATCGACCCCGACACCGGCAGGGTGCTCGACGAGATAGCTGCCGGCGGCCTGCTCGCACCCACCACCCGCGCGCACACCGACGTACTCAACGGCATCGCGCAAATCCCCGGCACCGACCGCTTCCTGCTCACCGGCAAATACTGGCCGACCATGTTCGAAGTCCGCTTCGTGCCCGCGTGAACGCGGACCTCAGGACACCACGGTTCCGACGCACCCGACGTCCGGCCTGAGACGCGCGGCGGCGGATGAGTCAGAATTGAATGCGTGACTACTCCTCGCGATCCCTCCGGTCCTGACAATGGCCCGTGGGACGGCGGGGAGGCTCCTCCGATCCAACGCCACCCCGGCTTCGACCGATATCCGCCCGCCAACGCACCGACAGCGCGACAGCAGGCGCGCGGCGACCGCCGACCGCAATCCGGCACCAGACGACTACCCGAGACACGGCCGGAACCCGCCGACCCCGCCGACTTCGAAACCCGCCGCATGCCCAGCGCGCACGGTGAACCCGACCACTCCGCGCCCGACATGGGTAAACCGCCGCATAGCGAGCGCCGAGACGGGTACGCCGAACCGGTGGAAGACAGCACCGCAGCGAGCGGACCAGACGCACAACACATCCCCCGCAAACTGACCGTCACCAGAGTCGCGGCCATGCGTGGCCAAGAGCTGACCAAACGCGGTATCGCGTCTTTCCAGCGCGCCGCGAAGGCCGACGGCGCGGACAAGTCGGGTCTCACCGCGCTGACCTACGCCACGATCGCGAACTTCGCCCTCGACGCGGCGATCGCCGTCGCGCTGGCCAACACGCTCTTCTTCGCGAGCGCGAGCGCGGAGAGCAAGTCGAAAGTCGCGCTGTATCTGCTGATAACCATCGCGCCGTTCGCGCTGATCGCGCCGCTGATCGGTCCGATGCTCGACCGTTTGCAGCGCGGCCGCAGGCTCGCGCTCGCCACCTCGTTCGCGCTGCGTGCGATAGTCACCGTCGCGCTCATCGTGACCTTCGACACCTGGGCGCTCTATCCGCTCGCGCTGTGCATGATGGTCGGCAGTAAATCGTTCTCGGTGCTCAAGAGCGCGGTGACGCCGCGCGTACTGCCACCGGATATTGATCTGGTGCGCACCAACTCTCGGCTCACCGTGTTCGGTCTTGTCGGCGGCACCATCGGTGCGGGCGCGATCGCCGCGATCGCCGCCGCGATCGCAAGCTCCACCGGCGCACTGATCTTCGCCACCACGATCGCCATCGCGGGAACCTATCTGAGTCTGCGCATCCCACGGTGGGTCGAGGTCACCGAGGGCGAGGTCCCCGCGACCCTCAGCTACCACGCCAACACCGAAGTACTCGATCCGGCAACGGAATCCGCCATCCCGCCGCGCAAACGCAGGCAACCGCTCGGACGAACGGTCGTGACCGGGCTGTGGGGCAACAGCGCGATCCGGGTGCTGACCGGGTTCCTGACCTTCTATATCGCCTTCGTCGCCAAGGCGACCGAGCATGGTGGCGTGCAGCAGGCGGCCATGCTCGGCGTGGTCGGCGTCTCGGCGGCCGTCGGCAACTTCACCGGCAACGCCACCGGCGCCCGTATCGAGCTCGGCAAGCCCTCGCTGATCGTGCTGAACTGCACCGCCGCGTGCACCCTCGTCGCGCTGGTCGCCGTGTTCGCGAACAATCTGCTCGGCGCGGCGATCGCGACGCTGGTCGCGTCCGGTGCGAGCGCGCTGGCGAAGGTATCGCTCGACGCCTCGATCCAGGACGACCTGCCGCCGGAGTCCATCGCCTCCGGCTTCGGCCGGTCGGAGACCGTGCTGCAGCTGAGCTGGGTCGTCGGTGGCGCAGCCGGTGTGCTGCTGCCGACCGACTATTGGAAGGGCTTCGCGGTCGTGTCGGCGATACTCGTTGTCGGACTGGTGCAGACTTTCGTGAGCTTCCGAGGTCACTCGCTGCTGCCAGGGCTCGGCGGTAATCGACCGCAGCACGCGGAGCAGGAAGTTCCGCATCGGCCGCACACCCAGGAGACACGCAGACAACGTGGTGGAGACACCCAACGCATTCAACGAGGGATAGGAGATCCCATCTAGTGAACAAGCCCAGTACCCGGACCATCGTCGCGCTCGGCGCAGCCGCCGGGCTGGTGTTCGTGGCCGCGTTCGTCGGTGTCCTGGCGGTGCTGATTCGCGACGCACCCGAGCGGGAGCCGGAGATCACCGCCTACGCACACGGGACGGCCGTCACCGTGCGGCCGTACGGGTACTGCACACCGTTGATGCAGGACTGCCGGATCCTGCCCGAGCGCGGTGCGGAGGCCGACTCGGGCTCGATCTTCTCTCGGCTCCCCTGCGGTGAGGCGACGCCGGAATGCCAGAGCGGCAAGACGGTTCGACTAGAGGTGCCCGCGGGATACCCGTTGCAGATGTCGCTGCCGAAACAGATCGCGGACGCACCCTGGATCGCCCGACTGGTCTACGTGCTGCCCAACGGCGACACAGTGGACCGCGTCGTCAGCCACAACGACTACCCCGACGGCGCGCTCAACCTGACCATCGACTCGACGCCGGAACCGGACTTGCGCCTCATCGGCGTCGAAATGCAGCTCCCCATTCTCGCCAAAGACGAGACAGGCCAGGAGTTCTACCTCCCGCACGCAGCCTGGTCGATCAGCACGCTGTAACTCGGACTGATTCCCCGACAGACCGGCCCCCGGCCCCCAGTAGCCAGTAGCCAGTAGCCAGTAGCCAGTAGCCGGTAGCCAGTAGCCGTGCCTACTGAACCGTACCGACTGACCGGACCACCACGGAGCGAGTCTTACGAGCGACGTTCGCGGCCGGCTCGCTTCCGAGCACTCGAAGCGCATGCGCCGAAGGCGCGAGTCTCGAGTGCTCGGAAGCGAGCCCTCAGGGCCGCGAACACGCAGCGCCGCAGGCGCTGCCGAAGATTCAGTGATCCAGTTCGCGCGCTACGGCGCGGACGATCTCGGAGATATGTTGCGCGGTCTTGCGATCCGGGTACTTACCCTTGCGCAGGTCCGGCTGCACCTTCGCCTCGAGCAGGGTGATCATGTCCTCGACCATCCCGTGTAGCTCGTCCGGCGTGTGCTTGCGGACAACAGGCTCCCTGTGTGCGCCACGCTCGCGCTCCTGGCCCTGACGGACCGATGGCGGCGCCTCGAGCACCTTCAGGCTCAGCGCCTGCGGTCCGCGACGGCCCGCGGCCATCCCGAACTCGACACGCTGGCCAGGCTTGAGAGATTCGGTGCCCTCGGGCAACGCGGAGGAACGGACGTAGACGTCCTCACCCTCCTCCTGGGAAAGAAAGCCGAAGCCCTTTTCGACGTCGTACCACTTAACCCTGCCGGTAGGCACTGCCATCACCCGTTCATCATCGAAACTCGAACCCTGGCGGTCCGAGCACATCCATCTGCCCGGACCCCACCGCGAGGTGTCGCGAGGGAGATCCGCTCAGTTTGCGAAAAGAACGCGCCCCACAGCATGCAGGACGCGATAGGCACCGAGTCTACCCCGGTGCCGATATCGCAAGCACCTGAGTTTTACGGTCTTCGAGTGACGAATCCTTCCACGCCGCCGCCACCGAGCGGGCCCGCGCGTCGCTCGAGCGACGGGCTACTGCACTTCGCACTCGGCCTGTTCGCGATCGGACTGCTGGCGATCGTCGCGATTTTTCTGACATCGATCCTCAGCGACTCCTCGCCGGGGCTCTGGCTGTACCTCGTCGCCATGCTCGCACCGCTCGGATTCCTGGTCGGCGTGGTGTACGCGCTGTGGTCCGGTCGCCGATCCCGGTGACGCGAGATGGGTTACCCGAGTCGATCGTTACCAAATCAACAGTGTGATCCTCGTCACATAACGGCGAGATCACAGAGTGGTGACGGACCTCTATCGGCCGGTTCGCACCACTTCTCATCTGCGCGAAAGCATTCGGGTGCGCACCGAGACCGCTCCGAGACCCTCGGGGACCCGCCGGTTACCAAATAGTGATTTTTCGCGGAGATCGTCGTACGGTCTTACCCAGCCGGGACACCCGGCAACCACCGGCCCGCCGCACCAAATCCTCACCCCGCGGGTACCGGACCCCGACGGAAATAGGGGTGAGGGCGGACGGACGACCTCTCAGTCCGGACCATTTGCAGGTGCGTAGGAGAGGCAGAAGAACCCGACATGAGTGGACGCCATCGCAAGCCAACCTCCACCGGGCGCACTGTTGCCAAGGTCGCCGTTACCGGCGCCATTATCGGCACCGCCGGTGTAGCCCTCGCCGGCAACGCTGCTGCGGCACCGGACTCCGACTGGGATCGTCTCGCGCAGTGCGAGGCAGGCGGCAACTGGGGCATCAACACCGGCAACGGTTTCCAGGGTGGGCTGCAGTTCTCACCCGGAACTTGGTCCGCACACGGAGGCAGCGAGTACGCCTCGACCGCCAACCAGGCCAGCCGCGAACAGCAGATCGTTGTCGCCGAGAAGGTCCTCGCCACCCAAGGCTGGGGCGCTTGGCCCTCTTGCTCGTCCAACCTCGGCCTGAGCAGCGGACCCAGCGAGCGCACCGCACCGAAGTCGCACGATGCCGCCCCACGCTGGCAGCCCGCCGAGCAGTCTCCGCTGCAAGTAGAAGCGCCGGACAGCTCGCAGCAGGTCTTCTCCGCCGTAGACCGCGCCGTTGCCGTCGTCCAGGCGCAGGGTGTGCAGATTCCGCAGGAAGCCCTCGATTTCTTGAGCGGCGCAAAGTCGAGCAACACGAAGCTCGATCCGACCATCGTGAACTTCTTCGAGGCCAACAAGGGACTTCTCCCTGCCTGAACCTCAGATACGAAAAGGTCCCCGCATCTTCAGGATGCGGGGACCTTTTCGTATCTGCGGGCATTCCGGTCCGGGATCAGCGATTGATCACCGTGTTCGGGTGCATGTACGGCAACTGTTCGGCCGGAACCGGGAACTCGGTGTCTTCACCGTAGGGGGAGAGACCGCCGGAACGAGTCGACGAGAGTTCGGTGACCGCGTGATCACCTTCGGCCACCGTGGGCCAGCCATTGTCGACGTAGGGTTTCTTAGATTTATTCACCACACCCTCATTCTGGCACGCCGCTCCTGCACCGCTCATCCGCCGCGTCTAAGGTCGAATTCGCAATGACTGATTTCGAGAGCACATGGGTAACTCGTGGGGCACGCCCAGAACTCAGCCAGGCACGGACACCCGGCCCGCGCCGTGACTTCCGCGGCACCAACGGCCGGCAGAAGACGCAGGGAGGCGGACGAGCTTGACCGCGACCCACTCCTTGGCCGAATGGCTGGGCGCGCGCAGCGATGCGCAACTTGTGGCCCTCCTCGAACTCCGGCCCGATCTGGCGGTGCCACTGCCCTCGTCTATGGCGGTGCTCGCCGCGCGCGCCGAGCAGCGTGCGTCGGTGCTGCGTGCCACCGATGACCTCGACACGCTCGAGTTCGCGATCGTGGAAACCCTTGCCGTACACGGCGTCACTCACTCCGACCGGCATGCCACCCCGCTACCGCGCCGCGCACTGCACGTGCAGCTGAGCGAACGCGTCAGCGCCGCGGCCGTCGACGCCGCGCTGGAGCGTTTGACCGACCGTGCGCTCATCTGGACCGACGGCGAGGACCTACACCTGATTCCGACCGCCACAGATGCACTGCCGTGGCCGATCGGGAGCACCACCGAGATCCCGGACGCGCTCACAGAACCGGAGGTGGTTGCCGCTCTCGCCGAGACGACACCCGCCGAGCGCGCGCTGCTGGACAAGCTCGCCACCACCGGCCCGCGCGGGCGCAGCAAGGACGCGGCGCCGGGCACACAGGCCGACCGCCCGATCCAACGTTTGCTGACCCGCAGGCTCCTGCACTGGATCGACGACGAGACGGTCGAACTGCCGGTCACCGTCGGCCAGGTGCTTCGCCGCGAGCCGGTGACCCACCCGCACGCACTCAGCCCGCCGCAACCGCGGCTGAGCAAACAGACCCCCTCGGACGTCAACGCGGTCGCGGCGGGCGAAGTGGGCGAGTTACTGCGGCACTGCGCGGACGTACTGGAGACGCTCGGCCAGGCGCCCGCACCGGCGTTGCGGGCGGGTGGGCTAGGCGTGCGGGAATTGCGGCGCATCGCCAAACAGACCGGAGTAGACGAAGCGCGAGCGGGGCTGCTCGTCGAACTGCTCGCGGCCGCGAAGCTGATCGAAAAGGGGCTGCCCGACCCGCCGCCGGATCTCGACTCCGCCGACGACTTCTGGGCGCCGACGCCTGCGGCCGACGCCTGGCGCGAGGCACCGCTGTCCCGACGCTGGGTGACCCTCGCGCTGGCCTGGCTCGACCTGGACCGGATGCCGTGGATGATCGGGATGCGCGACGCCAACGACAAGCCGCTCGCGGCGCTCGCGATCGAGCTACGCACACCGCACGCGCCGCGCGATCGACGCGCCGTGCTCGACCTGCTCGGCGAATACCCCACCGGCACGGCACTCGAACCCGCCGACATCGGCAGGATCATGGCCTGGCGGCAACCACGCTGGCGCAGACATTTTCGCTCGGAGGCGGTCGAGAACACGCTGTTGGAGGCGGCGGCGCTCGGTTTCGTCGGCCGTGGCGCCCTCGGCTCACCCGCCAGGGCACTACTGCACGGCGCACCGACCAGCGCGGCCGACGCAGAGGCCGCGATGGAGGCGGCACTGCCCGCTCCCGTCGATCATGTGCTGGTGCAGGCGGATCTGACGGTGATCGCACCCGGCCCGCTGACGGCGGACCTACAGCAGCAGATGGCGCTGGTCGCCGATATCGAATCTGCGGGCGCGGCAACCGTTTACCGGATCGGGGAGACCTCGGTGCGGCGCGCGCTCGACGGCGGCATGACGGCGGCGGAACTGCACGCGCTGTTCACCACCCACTCGCGCACGCCGATTCCGCAGGCGCTGACCTATCTGATCGATGATGTGGCGCGCAGGCACGGACAGCTGCGGGCCGGGATGGCGCAGTCGTTCCTGCGCAGCGACGACCCGACGCTGCTGGCGCAGGTCCTTGCCGCACCCGTGGCGAGAACACTGGCGCTGCGCGGAATCGCTCCCACCGTCGCGATCGCCCAAGCCCCGATGGGCGAACTGCTGGAGCAGCTACGCGCGGCCGGATTCGCTCCCGCGGGCGAGGACTCAGCGGGCACGATCGTCGACCTGCGGCCGCGTGGTGCGCGCATCACGATCCGGCCGAATGCGCGGCAGCCCTATCGGCCGACCCCGCCGAGCAGCGAGCAACTGGAACTGCTTGTCGCGGAATTGCGGGCGGGTGATCGCGCCGCGAGTGCGCGCAACGGGCAGGCGGTGCGCCACGATGGCACCCGAACCAGTACCGCCGCAACCCTTGCGCTGCTGCAATTGGCGGCGCGGGTGCGGCGGTCGGTCAATATCGGCTATGTCGATGCCTCCGGCATCGCGACCCAGCGCGTTGTCGAGCCGTTGAAAGTAGGCAACGGTCAACTCGATGCGATGGATCCGGTAACCGGCGCGGTCCGGCACTTCACCCTGCACCGGATCGCATCGGTCGCCCTACTCGAATAAAACGTTCAGCTCCCGATCAACCCTTCGGACTGCCGAGGCAGAAGGTGGTCTTGGGGTCCGCGACGGTGATGAACTTTTCCGAATCCGCGCCACAGAGCAGTTCGTCGACCTCGCCGTCGATCCGCTGCATCACCCGGAAAGTCGCCTCGGTAGCGGCGCAATCGCTGAACTGATATCCGGTGAGGGTGTTGTCGATATAGCAGCTACCCTGCTTGAAGTTCGGCGCCAGGCAGAGGAACGCGGTGGTGCCGCCGTTCAGAGTCTCCTCGTAGGAGGTGTAATCCGCCGAGCACTCGGTCTTGTTGTCGTAGGTCTGCACAATTTTGTACACGGCCTTTTCCGACGAGCAATCGACCGGCTCGGTCTTGGAGTCGACAGCCGAGCCCTTGATGACGTTGATGCAGTCACCGACCTGCGACTTGGCCGTATCGGACTTGCTCGCGTCCTTGACCGCCGAACAACCGGTCACCGCGATCGCGACGGCGACCACAGCCAGGAGGCCGAGCACGATCCGTGCCAGCAGCCTCGTTCCTGGGAACTTCACCTGAAAACCTCTCTCACCGAACGCGTTCACGTCAGTCGTGAACGCGGTGAGGATACCCGCACGATTACCGGAACGCATCTACACTTCGGACGATCTTCGGTACAACCGGTTTCGGGCCGAGGCGTACCTCCGCCTTCGCTCCGGCCATGCGCAATCCGGGGACGGGCTTCATCCGACTGCGCCCATCGGGTCAGTACATCCCGAGGCCGTGCATCCCCAGCATCGAATAGCCGAGGATGGATGGGAGCAGGCGACCGAGGATTTGAATCCCAAAATAGTCCACTGTCAATGCCTTTCGCAGTTCGCCCACCTTGTGGACGATCGAGCAATCCGAGCACTGTGTCGCCCGAAGAGGCTAGGTCGTTACGCTTGGAAAGTATGACCCTGGAGGACGTTGCCGTCGACTTGTACGGGCTCGACCCCGCTGCGTTCGTGGCCGCGCGGACCGATCGGGTCACAGCCGCCAAGGATGCGGGCGAGAAAGAGCTCGCCGCGGCCATCGGCAAGCTGCGCAGGCCGACGGTCGCGGCATGGACGGTGAACCTGCTGGCCCGCGCGGTTCCCACGGATGTCGAAGCACTGCTGCGCCTGGGCGCCGCTCTGCGCACCGCGCAGCGGGAGTTGTCCGCTGACCAGCTGCGCAGCCTCACCGCACAGCGTCAGCAGGTGGTGAATGCCCTCGCGAAGCAGGCGGGGGTGCTGGCCGCCGAGCGGGGGCATCCGGTCGGCGAGGCAGTGCTGCGCGCAGTGGGGCAGACGCTGAACGCGGCGCTGGCCGATCCCGACATCGCCGAGCAGGTCCGCACCGGAACGCTGGCGACCTCGGCGACCTACGAGGGCTTCGGCCCCTCGGGCCCGGCGCTGGCCGCGGTCGCAGACGCCGCGGCCACCGAACCCGTGGCCGACGCACCAGCCGACACCGCACGCCGAGAACTCGACGAGACGCTCGAAGCACTCGAATCCGCTCGCACAGCAAGGGATTCAGCTCGATCTGATGCAGACGCCGCGGTAAATCGACTGGCCGAGAGCAAATCTCGGCTCACGGCCCTGCGTGATGAGCTGGCGCACGCCGAACAACAGAAGCGGTTCGCGCGCACCGCGGAGCGGGCCGCGCAGGATCAATTGCGTTCGGCGCAAAAGCAACTCGACCGAGTGGAGCGTCGGGTGGAGAAGGCACGCGAGCACCTCGACTCGGAGTGACGCCACTCAGCCGCGCAGCGCCCCGGGGAAGAGATACTCTTCCGGCGGCACTGCCTGCTGGTTGAGCCAGGCATCGAAGAAGCCGGTCAGATCGCTCGCGGACTTCGATTGCATAAAGGTGCGGAACTCCGGCATCGAAGCGTTGCCGTAGGCGTGGGCGACATTGAATTCCCGGACGGCGGCGAAGAATACGTCATCGCCGAGCTGCTTGCGCAGGGCGTGCAGAAATAGCGGGCCACGGTAGTAGACGGAGGTGAATTCGTTCCCGACACCGGGGTTTTCCAGCGGAATATCCCAGAAACTCTGCCTATCACGGTATTTCTGGATGGTTTCACGGTAATCGGCGTCGACATCGGCGCCTTCCATCCGCTCCGGCCACAGGTAGTCGGCGGTATAGCTGGCGAAACATTCGTTCAAGCAGATGTCGGACCATTGGCGCACCGATACCGAATCACCCCACCACTGATGGGCGATTTCGTGCACCACGGTCTGCAGGTCGGTCCACGGTGCGTAAATCGGCCTGGTCTGGGTCTCCAGCGAGAACTCCAGGTCGGTGTCGACGTAGATCCCGCCCGCCGCCTCGAACGGATAGGGACCGTACAGCGATTCGATGAAGTCGAGGATCTCGGGTAACCGCTGCTCGGTCTCCCTGCTGCCCTCCGCGTCCGGCGCGAATGCGCTGAGCAGCGGTGTTCCATTGGCTCGACGCTGCTCGAGGTAGGTGAACCGATCGATGGCGACGGTGGTGAGGTAGCCGAGCACCGGCTGATGTGACTCCCAGGTCACCGTCCGCTCGGCGCCGGTGACGGCGTTCTGCGTCCGGACGCCGTTGGAGACGACCTCCCACTCCGCGGGCACTGTCGCGTGCAGTGCGAACGTGGCCTTGTCGAGCGGTGTGTCGTTGAGCGGATACCAAGTGGCCGCGGAATGCGGCTCACCGGCGACGAACGCGCCGCCGCTCGCCGCGGCCGTCCAGCCCTCCCCCACGACATCCCCCGCCGGGCCCGCGTAGTCCACGGTGACCGTGAACGGCAGGCCGGGCAGCAGCGGCAGCAGCGGTGTCACGGTCAACTCGTGCTCGCCGTTGCGGTCGAAGGCGGCGGGCAGGTTGTTCACCGAAACCATTCGCACATCGGGGCCGTTGAAGTCGAGGTTGAACAGCCGCAGCGGCTGTGTCGCGGTCGCATCGATTCTGGTTGTCGCGGTGAGCTGCCTGCTCGGCGGGTCGTAGTCGAGGGTGACGTCGTAGTGGCGGGCGTCGTAGCCGCCGTTGCCGTCCAGCGGGTAGTACGGATCGCCGAGACCCGGTGCGCCCGACAGCGGGTCCGCGTTGGCGGGCGAAGGCGAGACCGTGACGAGCGCACCGACCACCGCGACGCACACCATGCCGGACAACCTCATTCGACCACCACCCCTTTCCACCACCCCCGGATTCCGGTACCGGCGTACCGACCTCGGTGGATGGTAGTCGCTTCAGTCGGCGGTACCGCTGAGCGCCACCGACGCGCCGAGACCGAAGATCATCACCCCGCCCGCGCCGCCGACCGCTTCGAGCCGCCGCGGCGAGCGCGCGAACCACGACCGCGCGGTGGCGGCGAGCAATCCCCAAGCGCTGTCGGAGACCAATGCGATACCGAGGAAGATGCAGCCGAGGATCAGGAACTGTAGCGGCATCGCGCCCGCGTCCGGATCAGCGAACTGCGGGAGCACCGCGGAGAAGAAGACGATCGACTTCGGGTTGGTCAACCCGACGAGTGCGCCCTGCCGGAATACCCGAGTGCCGGAGGACGGATCGACCCGCGCACCCAATGCCTCCCGCAGCGCCTTGCGCTGCCGGAACGCCTGGATCCCGAGATACATCAAGTACAGCGCGCCCACGACCTTCACCACGGTGAGCGCGAGCGCCGACGCCGCGACAAGTGCGCCCAGGCCGACGGCGACGAGCAGCAGCGAGACGAAAACCCCTGCCGCGTGCCCGAGCACAGAGACAAGAGCGGCCCTTCGGCCGAGCGCGAGCGCCCTGCCGATCGTGAACAGGACGCCGGGGCCGGGAATGACGATGATCAGGAGCGATGCTGCACAGAACGCCAGCAGATTGGTTGTGGGCACCATCTTCCGAGTTTAGGCGCCCGCGCAAGCCGAATTCCGGAGCAGATCGACTCACGCACCGAGATCGTCGGGTAGCTGATGCGGGTCGAGCAGCAGGCGTTTGGCCGAGGTGCGGCGCAACTTGTCGGCGAGCCCGAGATTGTCGGTGAGCAGCCGCCATTCGGCCTCGCTGATCGTGGCGCGTGCCCGTTCGATGATCGTGTCGTCGCGGGTGCCCCACGCGATCGGCATGGCGTTGACCGATTGCCATCGCTCGCCGACCTGCCGTGGTGCGCGTTCGGTGCGCACCGCAACCGACGGCACCCGCTCGCCGACGCGCTTCTCGTGGCCGGGCAGATCGCGGACCTTCCTGATCACCAAGGCATAGTGCGGATCGGTCGCCTCCGGTTTCGACACGTCTACCAGCGCGAGCAGCACCGCTCCGCTCGGGTGCATCTCGGAAATCACGGCGGGGACGAGCTCACCGTCGGCGTACAGCTTGTCGATGGTCGACCCGCGTGGCGCCCACAGCCCCACCCACAGCGCGGTCACCGCACCCAGCGCGAATGCGACGGCAAGCAGGTAGGCCCACGGGTGGTTCAGCCAGATCAGGTAGGCCGTAGCGGTCGCGGCGATGATCGCGGCCGCGATTGCCATAACGCGCAGTCGACGGAGGTCGGCGAAGACCTCGTTGACCGCATGGGCATGCCCGCGGTCGACCACGAATTCGAAGCGTCGCACGTCCCATTCCTAACACACGTTGTGGAGTATTCGCCTCCGCTTAACCGATGGCCGGTCCCAGCAAGTCGTCGGCATCCATGATGCGATAGGCATACCCCTGTTCGGCGAGAAAACGCTGGCGGTGTGCGGCGTATTCGGCGTCAAGCGTGTCACGCGCGACGACCGAATAGAAGTGGGCTTGGCCACCATCCTGTTTCGGCCGCAGCAATCGGCCGAGGCGCTGCGCCTCTTCCTGACGCGATCCGAATGTTCCCGAAACCTGCACCGCAACAGATGCTTCCGGCAGATCGATGGAAAAATTGGCGACCTTGCTCACCACGAGGACAGGGATGTCACCGCGCCGGAATGCATCGAAAAGCTCTTCGCGCTCTTTGGTTTTCGTCGATCCCTGGATCACCGGAGCATTCAAGGCGGTACCCAATTCGTCGAGCTGATCCAAGTAGGCGCCGATCACCAACGTCGGTGCGCCCGCGTGCTTGGCCAGAATCGATTCCACCACGGCAATTTTCGTGCGCGCCGTCGAGCACAGCTTGTAGCGCTCCTCCGGCTCCGCGGTGGCGTAGGACATCCGCTCCGCGTCGGTCAGCGTCACCCTGACCTCGACGCAGTCGGCCGGTGCGATCCAGCCCTGCGCCTCGATGTCCTTCCATGGCGCGTCGTAGCGCTTCGGACCGATCAGCGAGAACACATCGCCCTCGCGGCCGTCCTCACGCACCAGCGTCGCGGTGAGGCCGAGCCGGCGGCGCGACTGCAAATCCGCGGTCATCCGGAACACCGGGGCAGGCAGCAGGTGCACCTCGTCGTAGATGACAAGGCCCCAATCGCGGCTGTCGAACAGCTCCAGATGCTTGTACTCACCCTTGGTACGGCGGGTGATCACCTGATAGGTCGCGATGGTGACCGGCCTGACCTCCTTGCGCTCACCGGAGTACTCGCCGATCTCCTCTTCGGTCAGCGAGGTCCGCGCGAGCAGTTCCCTTCGCCACTGCCTGCCTGCCACCGTGTTGGTGACCAGGATCAGCGTCGTCGCCTTCGCCTTGGCCATCGCCGCGGCACCGACCATCGTTTTGCCCGCGCCACACGGCAGCACCACGACGCCGGAGCCACCGGCCCAGAAGGAATCCGTTGCCATCTGCTGGTAGTCGCGCAGGTGCCACTTGCCGCCGGAGTAGTCCAGGTCGATCTGATGGGCCTCGCCGTCGACATAACCGGCCAGGTCCTCGGCGGGCCAGCCGATCTTCAGCAACATCTGCTTGATCCGCCCACGCTCGGACGGGTGCACCGCCACCGTGTCGTCGTCGAGGCGGGCGCCGAGCATCGGCGCGATCTTCTTGTGCCGCAGCACTTCCTCCAGCACCGCGCGATCCAGGCTGATCAAGACCAGTCCGTGCGCGGGGTGCTTCACCAATTGCAGTCGCCCGTACCTGGCCATGGTGTCGACGATGTCGACGAGCAACGGCTGCGGCACCGCATACCGCGAGAAATTGACCAGAGCGTCCACCACCTGCTCGGCATCGTGGCCCGCTGCCCGCGCATTCCACAGCGCCAACGGCGTCACCCGGTAGGTGTGCACATGCTCGGGCGCGCGCTCCAACTCGGCGAACGGCGCGATGGACTGCCGCGCCGCATCGGCCAACTCGTGGTCGACCTCGAGCAGCAGGGTTTTGTCACTCTGAACGATCAGCGGACCGTCGGTCACGGTGCCTCCTTGTTTGGCTCGGCGACCATTCTCCCTGAACCCACCGACAGCTCGGCGGGCGGAACGGTCCTGCTCACATGTCCAGTGGCATCGAACTGGACCGAGACGAGCACGTGGCTCATCGGCGACGATCAGAACCATGATCGAGACGGCAGCGATTCTCGGGGTGGCGGCGGCGGCACTCGGCATGGTGCTCACACCGGGTCCCAACATGATGTACCTGGTCTCGCGGACCGTCTCACAGGGACGTCGGGCCGGATTGGTGTCGCTGAGCGGAGTGGCGGCCGGGTTCGCGGTGTACCTCGCGGCCGCGGCGGTGGGCGTCACCGCGGTGTTCGCGGTGGTACCGGGGTTGTACCTGGCGGTGAAGTCGGCCGGCGCCGCCTACCTCGGATGGCTGGCCTGGCAGGCCCTGCGCCCCGGTGGCGCCTCGGTGTTCGCGCCTGCCGCGCTGCCCGCCGATCCGACGCGGCGGCTGTTCACCATGGGCATGGTCACCAATCTGCTCAATCCCAAGATCGCGATCATGTACATGGCCTTGATTCCCCAGTTCGTCGCGCCGGACCACGGACGGGTGTGGCTACAGAGTCTGTGCCTCGGCATGGTGCAGATCACAGTTGCGCTCGCGGTGAACGGCCTTATCGTGCTCGGCGCGGGCGGCATCGCCGCCTTCCTGACCGGCAGACCGTTGTGGCTGCGCGCACAGCGGTATGTGATGGGCTCGTTGCTCGGCGCCATCGCGATTCTGCTCGCGACCGACCGCGCTCGGCCGACCCCGGCGTGATCGCGCCCCGCTGATCGGTAACCAGGGGGTGTCGCGGACCTCACACCTCCCCCGTCGTGCAAACCTGCTCGAGCAGAGTGCACGCGGAAGGAACGGATTCATGGGGCCCGAACTCGACATCATGGCGACACAGCTCGACTCCGCGGTCAATGCCGCGCAACGGATCGGTGAGCTGCTCGGCGTGATCGCCTTCGCGACCTCCGGTGCGCTGCTCGCGGTCCGCAAGAACCTCGATATCTTCGGCATGGCCGTGCTGGCTTGCAGCACCGCGCTCGGCGGCGGCGTAATCCGTGATCTGCTCGTCGGCCGCACGCCGCCCGCCGCCTTCACCGACCTGACCTACCTCAGCGCGTCACTGCTGATCACGCTCGTCATTTTCTTCCGGCACCCGACGAGCAGGCTGACCCGCGGCCCCCTGGAGGTCGCCGATGCGATCGGGCTCGGACTGTTCTGCGTGACCGGCACCGTCGTCGCTTACTCCCACGGCACCGGCGCGCCGACCGCGGCACTGCTCGGCATGGTCACCGCCATCGGCGGCGGCGTGATCAGGGACGTGCTCAGCGGACAGGTGCCCAGCGTGCTGCGCCCGGATCAGGAGTTGTATGCGGTGCCGGCCCTTTTCGGCGCGGCGACCACCGCCGCGCTGCTGCATTTCGGCGCGTACCGCGCCTGGACCGGCTTCCTCGCGGCGCTGGTCGCCATCGCGGTGCGGTTGCTGGCGCGCCGTTTTCAATGGCGCGCGCCGCTGGCGAGGCACACCATGCGCCCGGACGGAACGCTGGGCTGAGAGCTCCGGACTGCGCCCTCAGCTCACGCGCACGCCCGCACGCAGACGCCGGACACCCTCGTCCAGGATTTCGTCCCGCTTGCAGAAGGTGAAGCGCACCAGCCGATTCCAGTCGTCGGTGTTATCCACGAACGCACTGACCGGAACCGCGGCGACGCCGATTCGTTCGGGAAGTTGCCGACAGAAGGCCAGCCCATCGGTCGCCCCCATCGGCGTGATGTCGGCGCAGACGAAATAGCCGCCCGCACTGTACTTCACCTCGAACCCGGTGTCCGCGAGCGCAGCCGAGAGCCGAAGTCTCTTCTCCGACAGCGTGTCTCGCAGTCCTGCCACCCAGCCGAGCTCGTTGTTCAGCGCGTGCGCGACGGCGGGCTGGAACGGGCCCCCTGCCACGAAGGTCATGAACTGTTTGGCGGCAAGTACTCCGTCGATGAGATCGGCCGGGCCGCATGCCCAGCCGGTTTTCCATCCGGTGACACTGAAAGTCTTCGCCGCACTGGATACCACGATCGTCCGCTCGGCCATACCCGGCAGTGTGGCCAGGCTGATGTGCTCGGCGCCGTCGTAGACGAGGTGTTCATACACCTCGTCGGTGAGCACCAGAAGGTCATGTGCACAGGCGATTTCGGCGATCGCCATGAGATCGGCGCGGTCGAGAATCGTTCCTGTCGGATTGTGTGGCGAATTCACCACCAGCATCCGGGTGGCGGGCGTGATCGCCGCGCGCAGGCTGTCCAAGTCGAGGACGAACCGGTCACCCTCGGGAACGAGGCGCGCGGTCCGCCGCCGCGCACCCGCCAGCGCGACCGCGGCCGCGTAAGAGTCGTAATAGGGCTCGATCAGCACGACTTCCTCGCCGGGTTCCACCAGACCGAGCATCGCGGCGCTGATCGCCTCTGTCGCGCCCACGGTGACGAGCACCTGGGTGTCCGGGTCGTACCGGGTGCCGTAGCGGCGCGCCCGATCGTCGGCGATCGCGCGCCGCAGGACCGGCATGCCGCGCCCCGGCGGGTACTGATTCAGACCATCGGCAATGGCGCGGCGAGCGACCTCGAGCATCCCGGCGGGCCCGTCGGTGTCGGGAAAGCCCTGGCCGAGGTTGACCGCGTTGTGACGGACGGCGAGTTCGGTCATCTCGGCGAAGATCGTCGAGGCAAAGGGGCGCAGGCGGGCGACGGTGGTGGAACGCGTGGGCATATTCGGAGGGTAGCCCACCGGTCGCTATCGTTGCCATTAGATAGCGAATGGCTATGTTTCACTTTGCATTCGAGCCGTCTACCTGCACAGTTGTGCGTTGCCTCGGCCGCAGCTAGCGTCCCCCGTGTTCTAGCTCAGGTATCGCCGCTCGGCGATCCTCGAAAGGGGCGATTATGGCCGCGTACCTCGACCTATTGCTGCATCCGGCCGCGTCGGAGGTCGCCGGATCAGCACTTGGTCTCCTTCGCGATATCGCACACCTGCTGATCGGCGACTCTTTCCTCGGCTCATCGACCGGCAGCGGCGGCCTCGGGTCCTCCACCGGGAACTGGTTCAACGGCTCGTCTACGGGAAACTGGTTCAACGGCTCGCCTACGCCGTGATGACAGGGCCGCACTGACCCGGCGGCGCCAGGCCCGGCGATGAGGGCCCGGTCTGGCGTCGTTCACCCGAGATGAACTCCCGAAAGCTTGGCAGGATTGGCCACATCGTAAGCGCCCCAGACCAATCCGTCACGAACCGTGAACCCCATGACCCTGGTCCGATGCGTGCTCGGCCAATCACCCGCGACAGTCCACCGCATCACCAGACCCAATTGCCCATTGACCACGGCGAATTCGAGCTCGATCGCCGGAATCTCCTGCGATCCGTCCAGCCCGTACTTGCGGGCGAGGCCATGCAGGAAGCGGCCGATGCGATCCGCACCGCCGAGCACGTTGACCGCGGTCGCCGTGGTGCCGTTCGCATCGCCGATCATCACCGAATCCGGGTGCAGCGCAGCGGTAACCGCGGTGATGTCGCCAGCACTCAACGCCGCCAGCAGACGCTGCACCGCAGCATCGTGCTCGCCGTCGGACACGGGCGCAGGAGTGTTGGCCACGGATTTGCGCGCACGCACCGCGAGCTGCCTCGCCGCGTCCGCCGTGACACCGAGGATTTCGGCGATTTCGTCGAACGGCACCGAAAGACCATCGTGCAGAACGAATGCCACCCGCTGCGGCGGCGTCAGAGTGTCGAGTACGACCATGGCGGCGAAGCGATACTCCTGCTTGCGAACCACCGCGTCCAAGGGGTCCGGCACACCGGACGGTGTGACGGCAGTCACTATCGGCTCCGGTAGCCATTGCCCCACGTAGCTTTCCCTGCGGACGGCCGCACTGCGCAAACGGTCCAGGCAGATTCGGCTCACCACAGTCGTCAGCCAAGCGCGCAGATCCTCGATCTCCGATTGGTGCGCACCCGCCAGACGCAGCCAACTCTCCTGCACGGCATCCTCGGCATCGCCGACACTGCCCGTCAGTCGATACCCGACGGAAAGCAAATGTGCCCGATGCGATTCGAACGAGTCGGCGAGAAGAGCGGCAACCACCGGTCCGATTCTACGGTCTGCATCACGGCCCCATTACCACGGCTCCGGGGCGGGTGATGCGAAAACCGGATGATCGGGTGCGCCCCGCGTGACACCATGCTCGCATGGAGGAACGCCCACTCTTCGACGAAATGGTGTGGTTGTCGCCGCCGACAACGGCCGACATCGACACCATCGTCGAATGCTGCCAGCACCCGTCCATCGGCGAATGGGTGACGATTCCGGTGCCGTATCACCGGGGGCACGCCGAGAGGTTCGTCGATGAGTTCGTGACGCGCGGTTGGGCTGCGGACAACCCCACATGGGCGCTTCGGTTGCGTGCGGACGGTCCGGTTATCGGCATGATCGCCCTCGGCGCGGTAGACGAGTCGGCGCGCGAGATCGGCTTCTGGCTGGTACCCGAATATCGCGAACGCGGATTGATGTCACGCGCGATCGCGCTGGTCTGTGCCTTCGGTTTCGCCGAGGACGGCCTGGCCCTTGCCCGCATCGGCTGGCACGCCTTCGCGGGAAACCATGCTTCGGCAGCGGCGGTCCGCCGCAACGGTTTTCGCTATGAGGGTCTGGCCAGGCTCGGCAATATGCAGCGTGGTGTCCGGCGCGACAGCTGGTTGGCCGCACGCCTGGCCACCGACCCACCGGACTTCGCGGACGACTGGCCACCGGGAGTCTGATCCGATCGGTCGGCGGCACATCGGCGGCAGAGTTCGATACAGCTGCAACACTTCTCGGCCGCCGCCACACCCACCGTCGCAACGAACTCCGAGATCCATCGCGGGCCCCGGCTTTCGCCGGGGCCCGCGATGGATTTCGCCGGGAGCAACCGGTGCGCCGACGTCAGCTGTCGCGACGCAGCGCGACCGCCTCGGCAAGGTGATCGAGCTGGCGGGCGGTGGTCTCCCAATCGAGGCAGGCGTCGGTGATGGACTGACCGTAGGTCAGCTCGGCGGCGCGACCGAGGGTCAGGTCCTGACGACCCGCGACAATGAAACTCTCCAGCATCACACCGACGACGCCCCGCTCACCGGCGGCCAGTCGCGTCGCGATATCGGTGACCACGTCGACCTGCTTGTTGTGGTCCTTTTTGCTGTTGCCGTGGCTGGCGTCCACCACGATCCGCTGCGGCAGCGCTGCCTTCTCGAGCAGTTTGCACGACTCGGCGACCGAGACGGCGTCGTAGTTCGTTCCGGTACTGCCACCGCGCAGGATGACATGGCAGTCCGGGTTGCCGGAGGTCCTGATGAGCGCGGCGCGACCATCGAGGTCGGTACCGGGGAACACGTGGCTCGCCGCCGCGGCGCGCACGCCGTCGACGGCGACCTGCACGTCGCCGTCGGTGCCGTTCTTGATGCCGACCGGCATGGACAGCGCGCTGCTCAGCTGGCGATGCACCTGGCTCGCCGCGGTGCGCGCGCCTATGGCGCCGTAGGACACCAGGTCCGCGATGTACTGAGGGGTGATGGGATCGAGGAACTCACACGCCACCGGCAGGCCGAGCGCGGTGATGTCGGCCAGCAGCTTGCGTCCGAATCCGAGACCGGTGTTGACATCGAAGGAGCCGTCCAGGTGCGGATCGTTGATCAGCCCCTTCCAGCCGAGGGTGGTGCGCGGCTTCTCGAAGTACACCCGCATCACCACATGCAGCCGGTCGTCGAGTTCGGCGGCCTTGGCGGCAAGTCGGCGCGCGTAATCCAGCGCCGCGGCGGGATCGTGCACCGAGCACGGACCGACGATCACCATCAGGCGGTCGTCGTCGCCGTCGAGGACGTCGACGGTTTCCTTACGGCCCGCGCGGACGGTGTCGGCGAGTTCATCGGTGATCGGATGCACCCGACGTACCTCGGCCGGCGAGCGCAACGGGCTCACGCTGAGAGTGCGTTGATCATCGAGATCGGAATGCCGCGCGTCGATATCAGCAGCGGTAGTCATAATGGTTCCTTTACGTCAGGCCGACTCACTGACGGAAACCCGTCGAGCCGGTCGTTATCCGGCTCGAGGTGGAAGGTTGATCAGCGCAGGAGGTTGCCGCAGACCGACCCACCCGGGGCCGACTTGCTAAACCAGAAATACACTCGCTGCACGTCGGTGACTGTACCAGGCATGTACCAATCGGTGAACGCGTGGCGCCGCGCGATCGCACCCGATGAGCCGAACGTCACGATCGGCAACCTGACGCTACCAACCGTGACGTTCGATTCCACGCGGACCCGAAGCTCCCGTCACCCCCACTGACCGGGCTCGTAGTCGCCCGCCGGAGTGCGGACGATGACGTTCATGCGGTTCCAGGCGTTGATCATCGCGATGGCGGCGATGAGCGCGGCGGTCTGGTCCTCGTCGTAGTGCTTGCGCACCTGCTCCCACACCTCGTCGCTGACCCCGCGGCCGTCGCCGATCCGGGTGGCCTCCTCGGTGAGCGCGAGCGCGGCCCGCTCGGCCTCGGTGAACACGGTGGACTCGTGCCACGCGGCGACGAGGTTGAGCCGCACAGAGGTCTCGCCCGCGTGCGCCGCATCCTTGGTGTGCATATCGGTGCAGTAGCCACAGCCGTTGATCTGGCTGGCGCGAATCTTGACCAGCTCGTAGGTGGCCGCTGGCAGCGTGGAATTGCCGACGACCTGGCCCGCCGTGTTCAGTCGCTTGATGAAGCTGGTGGCGACGGGGTTGCTGTGGAGATTCATTCGAGCGTCCATGATGTGACTTCCTTTGCTGTTGTCGGCTTCGGAAAGAGGACGACGCAGCGCGACCACGTGTGACACCACCGAATATGAGCTCGACCACTCAGGGCTGTCGACGTCGGCGGCGGACCGGAGCCGGGGCAGGCTGAGCGAGACGGTCACCGTCGGTGAGCGATCCCGCCTGCTTCAGACGTCGTAATACCGGTGAGAGTTCGAAACTGTGCACGCCGTCGAGTGCGGCCATCTCGGTGGCCATATAGCGGTACAGGTGGTCGGCACTTTCACAGAACACCGTCGCGAACAGATTGAACGGGCCGGTGACCGCGGCGGTGTAGGTCGTCTCGTCGTGGTCGGCCAGCGCGCGACCGACCGAATCCAGGTGCGCGGGACCGACATTGAGCCACAAGAATGATGCGAGCCCCGATCCCAGTGCGGCAGGGGCCATATCGAGGTCGAAGTAGAGGATGCCACCCGCCTGCAACGCGGCAACCCGTCGGATGACGCGCCCGATAGTCATCCCGGTGGCGCGAGCGAGCACCGCGTAGCTGGTTCGTCCGTCGCGAGCCAGCAATTCCAACAGCGCGCCGTCACCGTCTTCGAGCTGAATGTCGATAGGGGACTCGATCGTTGGTTGCCCGGGCTGCTGGGAGGTGCGGATGTCGCGGCGGCCGCGCCAGTCGACGGCATTCCTTCCGACGAAACGGTGCAGGATCATCGACGCGGTGATGTCGATGACCGGCGCGCTGCGCTGCAACCGCTGCACCAGCAGGTCGTCGCGATCCTGCTGGGTGCGCGGATGCAGCGAGAAGGTGACCTCGGCGCCGCCGGCCGCGATGCTGACCCACGCCGCGTCATCACGGCGCGCCAGTGCCTCGGCCACTTGCACCGCGCCGTCCGGCCGGCAGCGCACCCGGACCAGCCAGTCGTTCTCGCCGACGGCCGGTGCGTCTACCGAACCGATCACACGGACGAGTCCGTCGCGGCGCAGCCGTCGATAACGGCGGGCGATCGTCTGCTCCGCGACGCCGAGTTCCGCCGCGATGTGACTGAACGAAGCCCGTGGATCGAGTTGCATCTGATGCACGATCTGCTTGTCCACCGGGTCGAGAATGGAGGTTTCTTTCGGCGTCACCGTGGCCATAGGAGGAAATTTACGCCGAACTCTCGTGCACACGACTTCGATCAACCCTAGGACGCAAACTCGACGCCCACCTACCGGCTCTCGAGAGAGGACAACGGCATATGCGCAAGTGGCTTCCGCTGCTGACGATCTGCCTCGGCACCTTCATGCTGCTGATCGACGTGACGATCGTGAACGTCGCCCTACCGGATATGGCGGGTGACCTCGACGCGTCGTTCAGCTCGCTGCAATGGGTCGTCAACGGCTACGCGCTGGCCATGGCCGCGTTATTGCTCGGGGCGGGTTCGATCGCCGATCTCGCCGGTCACCGGCGCATCTATATCGGCGGGCTCGTCTTGTTCGCGGCCTCGTCGCTGATCTGTGGGATCTCGCCGAATCCCTTGGTACTCATAGTCGCCCGCGTGCTACAGGGCGTCGGTGCCGCCGCCATGGCCGCGACAACCTTCCCCTTGCTGAACAGCTCGTACTCCGGCCGCGATCGCGGGGTCGCCTACGGCATGTGGGGAGCGATCGCGGGGGCCTCTTCCGCCATCGGTCCCATCATCGGCGGCGTACTCACCGAGGCGGCGTCGTGGCGCTGGATCTTTTTCGTCAACCTGCCCGTCAGCGTCGTCGCGCTACTGCTGTGCGCGGTTGCGCTCACCGATGTGGCCGAAACCCACCGAGCCCGAGTCGATCTGGCGGGAATGGTGACGTTCGCGTTTTCCGCGGCCGCGGCGACCTACGCGCTGATCCGCGCCAACGAACACAGCTGGTCCGACACCGGGACCTGGTCGATGCTGGTGGCCGCCGGGCTCGCACTCGCGGCCTTCGTGGCCATCGAGCGACGTTCGAAGGAGCCGATGTTCGATCTTTCGCTGCTGCGCGAGCGCGCCTTCGTAGGTGTGCTGATTGCCGCGGTTTCACTGTTTCTCGCCGCCTTCGCGGCACTGATGTACACCTCGATCTGGCTACAGTCGGTACTCAAGATGAGCCCCGTCCAGGCCGGCTTGGTCGGACTGCCGTTGTCGGCCATGGCTTTTGTGGTGTCCGGCGGTCTCGGCCGTTACCTGCACGGTGGGAATCCCGGGCGGATCATCGGTGGCGGACTGCTCGCCATCGGCGTTGGTGGGTTGCTCGGCGGGGTGCTCGTGCACGGCGATGCCGGGTGGACTGCGCTGATCCCCGGCTACCTGGCTGTCGGCGCCGGTGTCGGATTGGCCACCGCCACATTGGGTTCAGCAGCGATGTCGGCCGTTGCTCCGCAGCGCGGCGGCATGGCGACCGGTGCGATGAATACCGCGCAACAGCTCGGCATGGCATTCGGAATCGCTGTGCTCGGCAGCGTTTTCACCGCGCGTGCGCAGGATGTGCTCGCCGACCGCGGCGTGCCAGGCGCGGCGACGGCGGCGCAAGCCGTGGCGGGTGGGCGCTCGGCGCCGTTGCCGATGCAGGACGCGATACACGCGGCCGCTGTGGCGGGAGTGCAGGGGACCCTCGCCGTCTCGGGGGTGGTCGGCCTACTCGGTGGAGCACTGACCATGGCGCTGATCCGACCCGCAGGTAGGACCCCTTCCGACATCATCGATGCGGAACTCGCGCGCGAGTCCACAGGCGCGTAGCGGTGTTCCACGGTCCCGCTGCCCACGTTGGGGCGGGACCGTTGACATCGCGATGAATCGACCGGACGGCCGAGCGGTTCGTCGGGCAAGCGTCCGTCGGTTCGGCAGGGCGATTGTCGACTGCTCCAACAATCGGTGCTAAATAATTGCCGAACTGTCGAGCAATGCGCACAAGCGGCGTGTCAGCGCTCTATTCGGACAGGTAGAAGCCGGAAACAAGTACCGTTTTTCCATGGACACGCTAATCTTCGGCGGTTTGCTAGCGACGATGGTCGCCCTATTCCAGCAGCGTTCCCGGCGGGCGGTGATCGGTGCGTGGTGGGTGCTGCTGGTCGCGACGGTGCTGCTGCTCGCGCACCACATCACCGGCGGTCTCGGACTCGGATTGAATTACTGATGGTCGCCACCGAGGCTTCGACGGTTCGGACAGCGCTCGGCCAGATCCAGTACTGGCTCGCGGTGATCTTCGTGATCGGCTGGACCGCAATCATCTGCGGCGGGCTCGCCTTCCAGTTCGGCGCATGGGAATACCCGTGCCCGCTGTGCATCGTGCAGCGCATGTTCATGGCGCTCGCGGCGCTGGGCGCGGCGTTCATCGTGCGCGAGGGCATGAACGGAACCATCGAGGCCCCCGACTACACGACCGGCTGGGGGCTGGCGATAGTCGGTTGCGTCGCAGGCGGATTCGCCTCTTGGCGGCAGACCGTGCTGCACATCCTGCCCGGCGATCCCGGCTACGGCGACCCGATGCTCGGTCTGCACCTGTATGTCTGGGCTTGGATACTTTTCGTCGTCGCGATCGCGACAATCGGTGTCGTGCTGTCGTTTTCGCATAACACCGCGGCACCGGCGATTCCCGCGATGCCGCATCGCATGGCCGGACTGATCGCGCTGTGGTTCCTCGGCATCGTGTTGGCCGTCAACCTGGTAGTGGTCTTCTTCCTCGAGGGACTCCACTGGTTCCTGCCCGACGATCCGAACCGATACCAACTCTTCTACGACCTGCACATCCTGGGCTGAGCGTCGCCATCGAACGTAGTCGGCCGGATGCCACAGTGCATCAGGATGTCCGGCTGTCCGCTAGTTGCCGATACTGAAGGTGACGCCGGTCAGCTTCTCCGACAACTCCCACAGACCGCTGGCGACTTCCTCGTCCTTCGACGCCGCGCTCGAACTGGAGCGTGCCGGATATCCGTGCATGCCCAACCAGCCATCCGGTCCGTAGTAAGCGCCCGGCTCGACATTATCTGTAGCCGCGAAAAGCTCTGGCAGCGCGCCCATCTCGGCGCTCTGCGCCAGCAACCGGTTGCCGTACTTCATGATCGTGTCCAGGATCGACTCGGTGTGCGACTGCAACTCTGTCGAGGCGTAGCCGGGGTGCGCGGCGACCGAGATCTTCGGCGAGCCCGCCGCGGTCAGCCTGCGGTGCAGCTCGTTGGCGAACATCAGATTGGCCAGCTTCGCCTGGCCGTAGGCAGGCCAGCGCTGATACTTGCGGTGCTCCCAGTTCAAATCTTCCAGATCGATCTTGCCGGTGCGGTGCGCACCGCTGGACACGGTGACGACTCGATCCGAAATCTTGTCCAGCAGTAACCCGGTCAATGCGAAATGCCCGAGATGGTTTGTACCGACCTGCATTTCGAAGCCATCGGCGGTCCGCCCCTGCGGCACCGCCATCACGCCCGCGTTGTTGATCAGCACATCGGCCTTGTCCACCGAATCGGCGAACTCCCTGACCGAGGCCAGGTCCGCGAGATCGAGCTTGCGGACCTGCGCGCGCGGCCCGATCTCCGCGGCCACCCGCTCGCCCTTGGCCATATTCCGACAGGCCAAGATCACCTGCGCCCCCGCGCCGGCCAACGCCCGGACCGCCGCCGCCCCCAGCCCGCTGTTGGCGCCGGTGACGATGAAGGTCCTGCCGCTCTGGTCAGGAATATTCGAGGTATCCCACCTGCTCATACTCTGGATTCTAGTCCGATGCGGCACCATCGCACCCCCTCCGAGCAGCGGATCACAGCCCTCATGCCTGAGCGAGCACCTCGTCGTCGCTCATCGCGGCGACCTCCAGGTACATACCAGCGACAGCGTCCAGCCGCCCGGTCGCACCCTGGCGCTCCTCGCGTATGACCAGGCGCTCGGCCAAACCCGCTACGTTGCGGCCGATGAGTAGATCGGCGACAAGAACGTGGTCGGCGTCGAGCCATTCGCGGATTCTCGCGACGGCGGTGGTCGCCAGCACCGAGTCACCGCCGAGACCGAAGAAGTCATCGTGCACACCGATGCGTTCGACGCCGAGCACCTCGGCGACAACGGCGGCCAGCGCCGCCTCCAGAGGACTACGCGGTGCGATATCCGGTGTCTCATCGGCAACCGGTTCCAGCAGCGCCATTACCGCACGACGATCCAATTTCCCGTTCGCCGTGAGCGGCATGTACTCGAGAAATTCGATCCGCGTCGGAATCATGTAGCCGGGCAACAGGTCCGAGATCGCGCCGACGAGGTCGACGGTCGCTCCCGCATCACCGGACACCGCGGCGACCAGCTTAGGCGCGCCGCTGCCCACCACCGCTGCAACAGCATGCCGGACGCCTGGTGCGGTACGCAGGGCACTTTCCACTTCGCCCAATTCCACTCGGTAGCCACGGATCTGCACCTGATGGTCGGCGCGGCCGAGGAATTCGATGGTGCCGTCGGGCCAGTAGCGGGCCATATCACCGGTCCGGTACCAGCGGATGTCGTCGTGGTCGACGAATCGTTCGGCGGTTCGCTCGGGGTCGTTGCGGTATCCCGCAGCGACATTCGCACCGCCGACCCAGAACTCGCCTGCCACCCAATCGGGCCGGTCGCGGCCGGTGGGGCCGACCACTCGGCACCGCACATTGCGCAGCGGTACCCCGAAAGGCACCGTCGCCCAGTGCTCCGGCGGGTCGGTCACCTCGCAGATGGTGTTGTGGATCGAGGTTTCGGTGGCGCCACCGAGTCCGGAGAAGCGGCACCCTGGAACCTGCCTGGCCAGCCTGCGCGCCAGGTCCGCACCGACCCAGTCGCCGCCGAGGGTCACCGCGCGCAGCGAATCCCCGAGCTGGTCGCCGCCGATCTCCAGGATCATGTCGAGCATGCTCGGCACGCAGTTCAGGATCGAAACCCGGTAGTGGCGAAGCAGATCCACCCAGCTCGTCGCCTCCTCGCGCTGTTCGACGCTCAGAGCGACTACGGCGCCACCCACCGACAGCATGCCGAACATGTCGTACACAGAGGCATCGAACTCCAGCGCCGAAAGGCCGAGCACCCGGTCATTCGGGCCGACATCGAACCAGATGTTCACCGCGTCGATGGTGTTCATCGCGCCGCTGTGGCGCACATCGACTCCCTTGGGCACCCCGGTGGAGCCGGAGGTGAACAGCACGTAGGCGATCGCGTCCGGCTCCGGTATCACCGGGTCCTGCAGCGGATTCGAATGCTTGCGCGCGACCGACAACGGCACCACGGTGAGGTCGGACTGTCCCATGTCGGCACCGTCGACAGTGAGCGCCGCGACCACCTCACCCGTGCGCAGGATCTCGGCCCGCCGTCCGACAGGCTGATCGAAGCCGATCGGGACATACGTCGCACCCGCGGCGAGCACGCCGAGCACCGCAAGAATCTGATCCGGCCCCTTGGGCAGCTGTACCGCCACCGTGGCACCGGGCCGAACCCCGTTGTCCCGCAACGCACCCGCCACCGCGAGCACCTGCTCCGACAACTCGTGATAGCTCCATGCCCCGTCGAGGCCGTCGCGGCGCCACAGCACGGCCGGTGCGTCCGGCGTCGCGGCGGCATGCTCGAAAAAGCCCTGGTGCAGTGCGCGGCCGGTCACCGGTCCATCCGTCGCGTTCACCGACGCACGCACGGAAGCCTGCGAAACCGGCAGGCGCACAGCGGCTTCGGCGTTCCAGCCAGCCTCGCCCGCACCGAGTCGGCCGATGGAATCGGTGTAACTGGCGAACATCGCATCGACCACCCCCGCCGGAAACGCGGACTCCCTGACGTCCCAGTTGAGCAGCAATCCGCCACGCACCTCGGTGACCTGCGCATCCAGCAGGACCTGCGGCCCTTGCGAAATGATCCACACCGGCTCACCGAAAGTACCGGTCACCGAGTCGGCGAACAGCTCGCCCAGATTGAGGGCACTGGTGTAGACGATCGGCGCGAGCACCGGCTCGCCGCGATGACGACCGAGGTCGCGCAGTACCTCCAGGCCCGAATAGCCGGTGTGCGCACCGCTTTCGTGCATGGCGCGCTGTAGCCTTCTGGCTCGCTCGGTGACGGTCACATCGTCGCTCACGTCCACCTCGAGCATGATCGACGAGGTGAAGTCGCCGATGACGCGGTCGATATCCTTGTGCACCGGTTCCCGATGGAACAGCGGCACATTCAGCAGGAACCTGCTTTGCGCCGACCAGCCGCCGATGGTCTCGGCGAACACCGCGGCAAGCGCCATCGCGGGCGTGATGCCGCGCGCGTGCGCGGCGGCGAGCAGCCGCGCCTTGGCCTCGGGCTCCAACCAGTGGTTATAGCGTACGGTCCGGTGCGGTTCGGTACGTTCGCTGACCGGGATCGTCGGCAGCTCGGGCGCGTCGGGCAGCTCGGGGAGCCGGTCGCGCCACCACTGCTTATCGCGCTCGAAGGTCACGGCGTCGAGGTGCTGTTCGGTGCGGTAGCGCCGGTAGCTGTAGGTCTGGGGCGCCAGCGTGCCACCGTGATAGAGCGCGGCGAGATCGGTGATCAGCACCCGGTAGCTCATCGCGTCGCCTGCCAACATGTCGACGTCGAGGTGCAGGCGGGTCCGATCGTCGGCGAGCAGGGTGAGGGAGACGTCCAGGACCTGCCCGTCCTCGATCGCCAGCCGCTGGTGGGTCTTGCTGTCGCGCAAACCGGCCAGCTCCGCCTCGGCGTCGTCGACGGCGTGCGAACGCAGATCGACGACGCTGAACACCGGCCGACCCGGTGCGGCCATGGCCTGTTGCGTCCCATCCTGCAGAAATCTGGTGCGCAGCATCGGATGCGCGGCGACGAGGTCGGCGACGGCGCGTTCGAGCCGTACCGGATCGACACCGGCGCCGTCGAATTCAACGTACAGATGTGCCGCGACACCCCCGAGGTCCTGTGATTCCGATCGCCCGATCCAGTACGCGTGCTGCATCGGTGCGAGCGGAAACGGGGCGTCCTCGGACTGACCGTCTTGCTGCGCGCCGGCCACCTGACTGTCATCCTGCTGAACGTTTTCGAGCGCCCCGCCAGCAGTCGCAAGCGGTGCTGTTTCGAGCGACCCGCCAGCAGTCGCAAGCGGTGCCGCATCGTCCGACCGATCCGAGCCGCCGAGCAGCTCGTACCATCCGTCGACCGTCGGATTCGCCGCCAGGAGTGCGAAGTTGATGTCGATGCCGCGCTTGCGCCACGCACCGGCGAGCTTCATGGTTCGGATCGAGTCGAGGCCCAGCTCGATGAGGTCGTCGCCGTCGATGATCGCGTCGGTGGTGATGTCGAGTTGCCCGGCGATCGCGGCACGGATCTCATCCCGGCCGATCACCGGGCCGTTCGCTGCTACCCCCGCGCGTTCGGCTCCGTCACCCTGTCGCTGTGCTGGCTCCATAGACCGCTGTCACTCCTTGGTTGCCGCCGTCATCGGCGGATCGAGACTGCTCCGCAGCAGCCTAACGCATTGAGATAGGGTTGCCTAACCTTTGTTACTAGACCCGACTCGTGCGGCATCTATCCGCTTGCTCCGATTCTGTGAGGCAGATCCGTGACTACGACAGACAACACAACTCATCGCGACGGCTATGTCCCTTTCCCGCCCACCGAGGCCGACGCCTACCGGTCGGCCGGGTACTGGACCGGTCGAGCGATCGGCGACCTGTTGCGGGATACGGCGCGGCAGCACCCGCTTCGCACCGCGCTGCTCGATGGCGCTGTCGCGCGCAGCTACGCGGAGCTCGATTCCGATGCCGACCGGATGGCGCACGGACTGCTCGCGCTCGGCATCGCGCCCGGCGATCGCGTCGTGGTACAGCTGCCGAATGTGCCCGAATTCGCGACGGTGCTGTTCGGATTGCTGCGCGCGGGGATCATCCCGGTGCTGACCCTGCCCGCGCACCGCAGGGCCGAAATCGAGCACCTGGCCCAGCTTTCCGGCGCGGTCGCCTATCTCATCGCCGACCGCCTCGGCGACTTCGACTACCGAGACCTCGCTGCGACGGTCCGGCAATCCGTTCCGGCGGTGCGGCACGTGCTGGTCCTCGGCGCCCCGGGAACTCACACCGACCTGAACTCGATTCCACGCGACGGCGATTCGCTCCCGAAGATCGACCCAAGCGATGTCGCGCTGATGCTGGTCTCCGGTGGCACGACCGGGCTGCCCAAGCTGATCGCTCGCACCCACGACGACTACGTCTACAACGCCACCGCGAGTGCGGAAGTCTGTGGATTGACCGAGGAAGATGTCTATCTCGCGGCGCTGCCCGCGGCACACAACTTCCCGCTGGCCTGCCCGGGCATTCTCGGCACCGTCGGTGTCGGCGGCGCGATGGCCTTCCTCACCGACCCGAGTCCGGAGAATGCCTTCGCGATGATCCAACGGCATCGGGTCACGGTCACCGCGGTGGTGCCGCCGTTGGCTCAGTTATGGTGCGCGGCAACCGAATGGGAGGATGCCGACCTCGGCTCGCTGCGCCTATTACAGGTCGGTGGGGCCCGCTTGGCAGAGGTCAATGCTCGCGATGTGGAGCCCGCACTCGGCGTGAAACTGCAACAGGTTTTCGGCATGGCCGAGGGGCTGCTCAACTACACCCGCCTCGATGATCCGGCCGATATCGTGTGCACCACCCAGGGCCGCCCGCTCTCGCCCGCCGATGAGGTCCGCGTCGTCGACGCCGAAGGCAATGACGTCGCCCCCGGTGCCGAGGGCGAGCTACTCACCAAGGGGCCTTACACAATTCGCGGCTACTACCGCGCACCCGAGCACAACTCGCGCGCCTTCACTCCCGACGGCTACTACCGCAGCGGCGACCTGGTCCGCCGTCTTCCCACCGGCCACCTGATCGTCTCCGGCCGCATCAAGGACGTCATCAACCGCGGCGGCGAGAACATCTCCTGCGACGAGCTCGAAGAACATCTCCTCGCCTACCCCGCCGTCCGCCACGCCGCCGCGGTGGGCCTGCCGGACGCATCGCTCGGCGAAAAGGTCTGTGCCGTCCTGGTAGTCGACAACGCAATGCCGACCCTGGCCGAGATCAAGGCTTTCCTCTCCGGCCGTGGCCTGGCCACCTACAAACTTCCCGACGTGCTGCGGCAGGCCGAGGCCCTCCCACTCACCGCCGTCGGCAAGATCGATAAGAAAGTTCTGCGCGCCGAAGGCTGAGGGCGAAAACAAGGGGGCACGGCCGAGATCCCCTCGGCCGCGCCCCTTTTCGACGCTATGCCTTCACCACGTAAGGCGCTACGCTGCCGAGCTTTTCGCAGGTCTCCTCGAACTCACGCTCGGGAACCGACTGACCGACAATGCCCGCGCCCGCGCGCAGCCAGGCGCCCTCGGCGTTCTGGTAGACCGCGCGCAGCACCAGGGTGGCCTCCATGGCACCGGTGGGGGAAATCGTCACTACCGCACCGGCATACAGGCCACGCGGGGCGCCGTCGAGACGGAATACGGAGTCGACGCCCTCGCGCTTCGGGATGCCCGAGGCGGTGACCGACGGGAAGAGCATCTCCAGCGCGTCCCAGCTGGAGCGGTCGGCGGCGAGCCTGCCGCGCACCGTGGAGGCGAGGTGCTGGACGCTGCCGCGCTCGCGCACCGCCATGAAGTCCGAGACCGCGGACGTGCCCGGAGCGGCGACCGCGGCGATCTCACTGAACGATGTCTGTACCGAAATAGCGTGCTCGACAATTTCTTTCGGATCGGTGATCAGATCCGCCCTGGCCGCCATATCGAGGTCGTGGCCGCGGCCGAAGGCGCGGGTGCCCGCGAGCGGTTCGGTGGTGACCACGCGATCCTCGTCGACCGAAGCGACCAGCTCCGGACTGAATCCCGCCGCCTCGAGTCCGCCGAGCCGCAACAGGAAGGACCTGGCCGGGGTGTTGTTGGCCCGGCCGAGCCGATAGGTGGCGGGCACATCGACCACGAACGGCAGATCGACCTTCCTGGACAGGATGACCTTCTGGTAGCGCCCCGAGCGGATTTCGCCGATCGCCTCGGTGACCCGATCGCGGTATCCGGTCGGGTCGAGGTGAATATCGGCCGGATGCGGCTGCGGCAGTTCGCTTTCCTGCGAGGCGGCGATGAGATCGTGGATATCGCAGGTTTCGGCCGGGGTCGCACCGGAGATTCGGACGCCGAATTCACCGAGCGCCACCTCGATGCGCGGAATCATCAGGTGCGCGAGGGCCGTTCGCGGATGCAGGTGCGCGGTCGCGTCGAGCGCCCACGCGCAGAATTCGAATCCGATCCAGCCGTAGGCCTGTCGTTCGTCGAGCGGCAGTGTGGCGAGCGCGCGGTCGATCACGCTCGCGGGGCTGCCCTCCCACGCACTGGTTGTCGTCTGCCCCTCCCACACCATGCGCAGCTCGTGGACGTCCAGTTCCACGCTGCCGAGCGGGTCGGCCGCGAAGACCCATTCACCCGGGCGCTCGTACATGACGTACTCGCCGAACAGACCGGCCGCCGCAAGCCGGGACATCGCTGCCGCCGGATCGGTCACATACTCGAGGCGCAAGCGTTCCGTAGTCGACAACGATCCTCCAAAGGTAAAGCTGACCTAACTTTGAGAGGTAAGGTTAGCATTACCTGGCTTAGCGGGAACTGTGCTGACAACCACAACAATTGACCCGCCACCGGGTCATTTACCGGGGAGCGCGATCGCCGACCTTTCGACGCTCAGTAGGCTCTCCGCACTGTGCTCGGCGTGATACGCCGCGCCACCACCGCGCAAGCCGAACAGTCGCTTGCTGTAGACCAGCCACACCACGGCCACGATATTGATCACCAGCGCGCCGATGCGCAATGCGGTGATCTTCTCGGTCAATTCGTAGATCTCCAACGGTAGAAATATGCTCGTCGCGACGACCGCGAAGTACTCACCCCAGCGCTTGACGAGCCACAGCCCGACCGCCTCGATCGCCTGCATGCCCGCATAAGCAAGGATCCCGATCCCGATCCACATCAACGCCGTACTCGACAGGTCGAACGCCTCACCCGCCAGACGCACGAGCTTGGATCGATCGATATCCCACCCGATTTGATCGGCGAACGGCCGCAACAGCGGCAGATCCTCGTCGAACGCCGCCCGCATGGTCTCGCGGGAGGTACGGAATTCGAAGACGACCACCGCCGCGACCACGAGGAGCAGGCCGCGCAGCAAGCGCTCGATCGCCAGCGCGCGCATCAGCCAGCGGTCGCGCAGCAGTCTGCCGCGCGGCACCTCCGGCGCATGATCGGCCGGTCCGGAACCGATCGGGTCGCCCGGCACAAAGGTGCCACACCGCAGGCAGCGCCATGCCTCCCCCGCGACCGTCGCCACTCGCAGCCGGTCTCGCAGATCGGCCTCGTCCGGCGCATAGGTGTAGTGACCACGCCAGCCGCACGCGCGCAACGCCCAGTCCATCCGCGCAGCCTAATGCGCGCACCAGCCGACCAACGGCGAACTCGCGGGCCGGAGTTCCTGCGCGGAATCCGCTGGCGGGCTTGAATAGGGGGAACGTCAGTTGCGGAGGGATCTGGTCATGATCGATCACCGCGGGGACTCACCCGCGCAAGCTCAGCGAGCAACGACACCCAAGTCGGTGGTTGCTCTCGTCGACGCGGGATCCGGAGTCGAGCGCGAACTCGTCGGCGCATGGCTCACCGAGGGCGGCATCGCCAAGGAATTCGGCGTGCACGCACCCGTCACCCAGCTCGATTTGGACGCAGGCGCCATCGCCACCCGGCTGGTCGGCCGCAACGACGATCCGCTCGTCGTCCCGGTACGGGTGCTGTGGCTGCCACCCGAACGCGACGGCGTCCGCCGCGTCACCTTCGCCGATCTGGCACTGCTGAGCAATCCGCGCAATCCGCACCGATTCGCCCAGCGCAGGCTCATCGGCAAATCACCCGACCGCCATGTCGTGCTCACCGGCCAGCCCGCGCTGCTCAGCGAGCTGCGCGACAACAATCCCGAGGCCGCCGCGCTGGTCACAGCGGGCTCCGCCGAGCCGTTCGCGCGCGCCATCGTGCGCGCCGCGCTCGTGGTGCTCGAGCGCGCCGAACGCAATGTGATCGGCGATCGGTACAAGGTGCCACGACTGGTCGCCGAGGAAATCCTCGACTCCCCTCAATTCCTGCACCGGCTCGACGTCATCGCCGATCAGATCGGCGCAAGCCCGCACGAGGTGTATCGCAGGGCGGAGAAGGGGCTGCGGGAACTCGTTGCCGCGCAGAGCAGGCTGGTCTCGGATCTGTTCACCCAGGCCATGCGGCCGGTGCACGCCTCCACCTGGAAGGTGCACACCGAGGAGTCCGGGCTGGCCGATCTACGGGCGCTCAACCGGCGCCATCCGCTGGTCTTCCTGCCATCGCACCGCTCCTACGTCGATGCCTTCGTGCTCGGTGATGTGCTGGCCCGAAATGATTTCCCACCGAACCATGTGATCGGCGGCGCCAACCTGAGCTTCTGGCCGATGGGTCCGATCGCGCGGCGCACCGGCACCGTCTTCATTCGGCGCAGCTTCGGTGACGACGAGGTCTACAAGGCGGTTGTCGAGGAATACTTCGCCTACCTGCTTGCCAAACGATTCAACCTGGAGTGGTACTTCGAGGGCGGCCGCACCAGAACCGGCAAGTTGCGACCGCCGCGTTACGGGTTGCTGAATTACCTTGCCGCCGCCGTGCGTTCGAATCGCGTCGACGACGTCATGCTGGTTCCGGTGTCGATCACCTACGAGCGGCTCAACGAGCTCGGCGCCATCGCCACCGAGCAGTCGGGCGGGAAGAAGAAGCCCGAGGGCCTCGGCTGGCTTGCGCGTTATATTCGCAGCCAACAGCATTCGGCCGGACACGTCTATGTGAGATTCGGCGAGCCGCTCTCGGCTCGCGACAGGCTCGCGGCCTACGGCGATCCGCTCACCACGCCACCACTGTCCATCCCGCTGCACAGCACCGATGCGACTCCGGACGTCCCCGGCACCACCACAGCCGAGGACAAGGTCGTGGAGCTCGAGCGAAAAGCCGTGCAGCGGTTGGCGTTCGAGGTCGCGGTCGGCATCAACGCGGTCACCCCGATCACGGTCAACGCGTTGGCCACCCTCGCACTGCTGGGCGTGCACGAGCGCGCGCTCACCCTCGGCGAGGTGCGCACGGTGCTCGCTCCGGTACTGAACTACATCGAGAAGCGCAATCTGCCGCGTGGTGAGATCGACGCGTTGCGTGACGAACAAAGTCTCGCGGTAGTGCTGGAACAGCTTTCGCTTGCCAAGGTGGTCACCGTCTATCGCGGCGGCCTGGAACCGGTCTACTCGATCGAGGCGGGCGCCCACCTGGAGGCCGCTTTCTACCGCAACAGCGCCGTGCACTGGTTCATCAACCGCGCGATCCTCGAACTCGCCATCCTGACAGCGGTCGATACGCCCGCTCCGAATCAACTGAAGGAAGGCTGGGACGAGGCCTTCCGGCTGCGCGACCTGTTGAAATTCGACTTCTTCTTCCCCGAACGGTCGGAGTTCGCCGAACAGATGACCACGGAAATGCTTGTACTCGACCAGGATTGGCACAGCCACACCACCGAGGACACTTTCGGCACGGACGTGCTCGCCACACTCACCGGATCCGGATTCATGATGGCGCACCGCACCCTGCGCTCGTTCCTCGACGCGCAGCTGGTGGTGGCCGAGCGCCTTGCCGCCCGTGACCCCGCCGAGGAGATCGACCGCAAGCTGTTCATCGACGAATGCGTCCGCGTCGGTAAACAGATGATCTTGCAACAGCGGCTGCACAGCCCGGAATCGGTCTCGACCGAACTGTTCACCAGTGCACTGAAACTCGCGGACAATCACGGTCTGCTGGTACCGGTCGAGCAGGATTCGGCCAAGCGGAGGGCCGAATTGACCAAGCGCAGAATCGAGTTCGCCGACCGGCTGCGCGCCATCGGCCATCGCATTTCGCAGGCGGCCGCATTGGATCCGTCGAACCGACTAGTGCGGGAGCCGTGATGAGTGCGGATCTCGAATCGGCCATCGCCGCGATTCGCTCCGGACCGCAGGGACCCGATATCGCCGCCGTCTTCGACTTCGGCGGCACCATCGTCGACGGGTTCGACCGGCCGTCGTTGCCGCGCCGCGCCTTCGGACCGAACGCACCACGAGCCGCGGCAGCAACGCTGCTCGGCGGTATCCGCAACGGCCTCACCGACGGCGAATACGGGCGGTTCGTGCAGCTTTCCATGCAGTCACTGGCCGGGCAGACGGAGGCCGAGCTCGACGCACTCGGCAAGCGACTCTTCGAGAAGGCCATCTACGGGCGTCTGTATCCCGAAGCGTGGCAGCTCATTCGGACCCACGAGGCCGCAGGTCATACCGTGGTGCTTGCCACCTCGCTGACCCGGTTTCAGGTGGCGCCCGCCGCCGCCGAGCTGGGCATCGAGCACGTCCTGTACACCTCGATGGCGACGAGCGACGGCGTTCTCACCGGGTATGTCGAGGGAAAGCCGTTGTGGCGCAACGGCAAGGCCGACGCGGTCCGCGAATTCGCCGCCGCGGCAGGCATAGACCTCGGCCGCAGCTATGCCTATTCCGACGCACTGGCCGACTTGCCACTGCTGTCGCTGGTCGGCCACCCGGTGGCGGTCAACCCCGATAGGCGACTCGGTGTTATCGCCGCCGAACAGGATTGGCCGCAGCTGTCCTTTCGGCCGAGGAAGATCCCCCGCCCAACCGACTATGGCCGCACGCTGGCGGGTTTCGTCGCGCTGCTCGGCGGCGCGCTGCTCGGCGTGATCGCCAAGTCATACACGAGGCAGCGCAGGAAGATGGCCGATGGACTGATGGCCTATGGGACGCGCGGCACCCTCGGGGCTATCGGCGTGCGAATCCGCGTCTCCGGCGCGGAGAATGCGCGCGCGCCGAGGCCCGCCGTCTTCCTCTTCAACCATCAGAGCCAATTCGACGTCATCATCGTGCCCAAAGTCCTGGAGGGTGGCGTCACCGGCATCGGGAAGAAGGAGTTGACCCGCAATCCGGTATTCGGGCCGCTGATGCGGTTTGTCGGCGTCACATTCATCGACCGCTCCAATACCGAACAGGCGAAGGCGGCGCTCGCACCGGTGGTCGAGACCCTGCGCGGCGGCCTGTCCATCGCCATCGCGCCAGAGGGGCACCGCTCGTACACGCCGAGCCCGCTGCCGTTCAAGAAAGGCGCGTTCCATATCGCACTGCAGGCGGGTGTGCCGGTGATCCCGGTGGTGATCCGCAATGCGGGCGAAATCTCTTGGCGCAATTCGATGATCGCGCGCAAGGGCACGGTGGATGTCGCGATCCTCGCACCCATCGATGTGAGCGGCTGGGATCCCGACGACATGGACGACGAGGTCGAAGCGGTACGGCAGCTGTACATCGACACCCTGCTGAACTGGCCGAAACCGGACGCGGTCTAGCGCTTCGGGATCCGTTTTCATTCCCTGCCGCACTGTGGGTTGCTTCACTTCGCGCGAGTTTGACCTGAACAATTATTGAGGTTCCATCCTGGAGTCGGACAAGTTCACAGATTCCGATGAGGGAGAACGTCATGACAACCGCAACCACCCACACCACCACCGTCCGCGGCACCCTCCGCATCCCCGCACTCAACCGTCCGACCGCGATACTCGGCGCCGCCGCGACAGCTGTCGCCGCCAACGTCGTCGTCTGGCTCATCGGGGCAGCGGCGGGCGGCTCCTTCGAGGTCATGAAGGGCGCCGACGTGCAGAGCGTCGCACCCGGCGGCGTGATCATCATGTCGGCCGTCCCGCTGCTGATCGGCCTGACCGTCGCCGCGCTGCTGTCCTACCGCTGGGTCGGCGTGCTTCGGGTGGCCGAGATCGTCGGCGCGGCGCTCTCCATCGCCACCATCGGCCTGACCGTCGCCGCCGATTTCGATACCGCGACCACGGTCGCGCTGTCGATGATGCACGTGGTGCTCGCGCCGGTCATCGTCGTCGGCCTGGAGGGGTTGCGGCGCGGACTGAGTGCGTCCTGAGCCCGACACAGCGCAGGGCCCCGCATCCGAATGGATCGCGGGGCCCTGCGCTGTTCGACTGTGCGGCTATACCTTGCGGCCGAAAAGCAGCTTCCACGGCATCAGGGCCGATTCCAGCTGCACCTTGAGGCTCATCTTGGACGCGCCGATGGTGCGTTCCTCGAAACGGATCGGCACCTCGGCGATCTCGATGCCCTTCTGGATCGTCCGGTAGTTCATCTCGACCTGGAACGAGTAGCCATTGCTGCGGATTGAGGCGACGTCGATCGCGCGCAGCGTATCCGCCTTCCACGCCTTGAATCCGGCGGTGGCGTCCTTCACCCCGAGCCGCAGGATCAGGTTCACATAGAAATTGGCCCACGACGAAAGCGCCTTGCGGTACCACTTCCACTCCGAGGCGGTCGACCCGCCCGGCACGTACCGCGATCCGAGGACCACGCCGGCGTCGGTTGTCGTCAGCTTCTCCAGCATCGCCGGAATCACCTCGGCCGGATGGGATAGGTCGGCGTCCATCTGGATCACCACGTCGGCGCCTTCGTCGAGCGCACGCGTGATCCCTGCGATGTAGGCCCTGCCAAGTCCGTCCTTCTCGGTGCGATGCAGCACGCCGACAGCGTTGGGCAGCTCCGCCGCCAACTTGTCCGCGACCTCACCGGTCCCGTCCGGCGAATTGTCATCCACCACGAGCACATGCAGGTCGGGCACTGGCAGCGCCGTCAGCCGCTCCACCGCAACCGGCAGATTCTCCCGCTCGTTGTAGGTCGGCACAACAACGGTAACCCTCAAGGGTCGCCCTCCCTGCTCACCTGTCAGCCCTGAGCCCACGACAGGACCCCGAGTATTCGTCTGATTTCAGGAAACCGTACTTGATCGACCTAAAGGGCACCTGAGCGCATGCACCGGAGGCTCGATACTCAGTTGTCACCGTCACGCCAGGAGCGATCCTTCGCATCCTCACTCACATTGCGGGCCTTGACGATATCCAACGCTCGCTCGGCCGTCGTCTGATCCGGATACGGCCCCATCCGATCCCGGAACCAGCACTGCCGGCCCTGCTCGGCCCGCTGATGCTTCAGGCAGTAATACCAGCGCTCAGCCATGCTCGTCCGCCTCTCCGCGTATTCGACGGGCCAGGTTCCGGCCGTACCCGATGAGTTACCCATGCTCTCACGAGATAGTCGTCGAGCGGCGAGAACGACCGTCTAGCCCACCATGGATATCGATTGGCACCGACGCCCCCAGCCTGATCGAGAGCGTCGATGCGGGCCGATACGGGCGCACCCCACAGTGGCAGTCTTTACCGGCCCGCAGGCGTGGCGTGATTCCGAGGCGGGCGCCGAGCAAGGTTCGGCCCGGTCCGAAGGTTCACCGGCGGGTACCAGACCCCTCGCCACACCGGGACTCCGAGAGCAAGAGGGTTCACCGGAAGTTCCTCGGCCAGTGAGACGTCCACAATGATGCGGCGCACCGGAGGTAACTCCGCGCCGTCGGCGAGTAGATCCGCCACCATCGCCAAACAGTCCTGCTCGTCGAAGCCGGTCACACCGGCGTACGGCCCGGTCCACCAGAGAACTGATCCGCGGCTCCGATCGAATTCGATCCAGAACCGCCGCACCATGGGCATACACGCCCTCTCCCCGTGGACACCTACCGAGCAACACGGACCACCGATTTCGCCTGTTCAGACGGCTGAAATCAGGACCAGGTCGCACTGACGGATACCGAATGACTACAGAAGTGGCGCTAGACAAATTGCGCGCCGCCGGTGCAATCATTTGGGAGAACCAACGGTATAACTCCCATTACGCAATCGACCAACCCGCGCTCTCCACCCTGATCGAAAACGGGTCAATACCGGTTGTCCATGCGGGGCAACCTGAGGTGATCCCCGCACTCCGACGTGCGCTACCCAATGTTAAATGGCTGGTCGTCCAGCTTCGATGCACTCGGGAATCCGCTCGTGATCGCAGCATTCAACGACACACCGGTGACACAGCCGAGCGTCTGGCCGCATGGGATACCACGCCAGTGCTTGCGGACGCCGACTACACCATCGACACAGACGCCGTCGACGCGGATGGCCCGGCCCGCCAGATTCGCGGCCTCGTTCAACCAACATGAACTAGCGCGGCCCAACTTTTCCCGTGTGACTGACCACCACATCTGTCACCAGCGGCGGCGCCCGACCTCGTGGTTTTTGTCGCTCTGATCATGGTATCTGTCACCGATTTTTCATCGTTGTTGTGCCAGGAATCAATCCTGCTCGACCAGCTCCACGACGCGCTCCGTCATCAGCAACGAACCGCTGATTCTGGGCTGGCTCCTATGGCGAGAGTCGAGTAGCCCATTACTCTGTGCCGGGGACGATCACTCGAAAGACACTAAAATAGGCAACAGCCAGCGTGAATCCAGGTCGGGACGAGGATCGGTGCAACCGATGGATACCGAGAAGGAACCCGCGCTCGACAGCACCCCGGAACCTAAGGCAGCGGACAAGTCGGTGACGGCGCTGCCGCGTGATGCGCCCGCACCGGCTGCCGCAGCAGCGTCAAACCTGGAACGAGACGTGCGGGTCGCGATCCGCAGCGGCCGCTACGCTCTGGTCGCCGCGTTGTGCGCGGCGATAGTGTCCAGCGGGGTCTCGGCCGGATCGGCGATCTACGTCAGCACAAACCAGCTGGAAAGTCGCGAGAAAGCCGAGGCCGCCCAGGTAGTGCGAGACAAGCGGCAAACGGCCTACGCCGAACTCGCTGCCGCACTCATGGCGTACGTCGAGGCGCTCGGTGGCTTGCAGGGTGAATTGACCCAGAACCCGCCCGATCGCGAAGAAGTCCGTGCACAAGTACTCAAGCTCTTCGACAAGGGACAGATGATCTGGCGGGCCATGACCACTGTCTTGCTGGTTGGAAATCTTAAGCTGGTGCCCTCCGTCGAGAGTTTCGCCAACGACCACTACAGGCCCTTCACGACTAATCATCTCAATCCATTCGTCGCGCGTAATCTCGGCGGGTCCGAAGAGACCGACGAGGGCCTGCGCCAGGACGGCCCGCCGCTGATCGCCGAGATCGACCGGATGGTGCTCGGGACCAGAGACTTCCTGACGTCCTTCCTCGAACAGGCCCGAGAAGACCTCGGAATCCCCTGAGACGCACCGTCGAGGAGCGAACCACACGTCTCGCTGACGCCCGGCGCGGACGAGCTCAGATGGGCCAACAGCGCGCCGATGGACTCCAACTCAGCGGAAGACCAGCACCGGACTGGGCATACCGGCGAGCCGCGTGATCGTGGTCGGATGACTCTCGGTCGCCCGGTGCGGCTGCGACGTGGAGTCATGGTGACAGATACGTGATCAAGTGACAGATACGATGGTCGGCCACATCCCGCCACCAACTCTTCACGAACCGGAACACCTGCAATCATCGAATATATGTTCGATGATTGGCGTCCGATCTACACCCTCGACGACGGCCGGGTTGTCCAACCCGGCCGCCTGTATCGGACCCCTGCTGGAACCTACGTGGAACCCAGCCCGGTTGCCTGCCCACGTAGGCATCCACTCGGACCGAACCAGGTACTGGTTGGCTGGCTCTCCTGCGTCCAAGCAGGCGGAGGCCACCGGCTGCACACCTGTCGACGATGCGGATACATCATCCACACTCCACCGGCCACCGACGCCTGCAACCACCCAGCCACGCGATCAACCTGAGCGTCATCCCAGCTGTACCCGGATTACGTTGGCGCTCAGACTCCTACACCGGTTGTTGCCGAATTCCGCCATTAAGGATCAAGAGCGCCGCCTGCGGCGACGCATGCGCCGCCGCCGCGCGGCGACGCGCAACGCTTCCCTACGCACGCTCCGGACGCGGCGCGTCGGCACGTCGGTGGCGCACTCACTCCCGCAATTTCACTCCAGGACACTATGGCTGGCTTTTGCAATGTCCGGGAAGTGTGGGCACGACGTGAGCCGTCCCCGACCGTCTCTCCCGCAGCCCGTGCACGAAAAGGCCGGCCACTGAACGGGGTACTTGGCTGTGGTTCCGATCCTGGCCGCCATGTTCGAGCACGTGGAATCCGAGAGCCCCCTCTCCAACCACGCGGGCATCGGAGCTCCCAGCGACGATTCCTGCGAAACCTGGTGATACGTACGAACATCCCCCGCCTCCTCATCGGCCCAATCATCTGACAGCCGTCCAGGCGAGTAAAGGGCGCTACGCGTCACTCCGTGATGGCATTCGCCACCCTTGACTCGCCCTACCGTCAGCTCAGAGATGGCCTGTATGAGGAAGCAGGGAGAGGAGCAGTCGGTGCAAGAAGAGGCGGTCACCTACAACAGGGCACGCAGGGGGTCGATCACATTCGGGTGGCTATTGGCGTACGTCGACACCCACCGCGCGACCCATGGACTCCCTGTCTGTTGCGGCGCAGCGGTTATCGCCAGAACGTCCAGAGCGCAGTCCACTGCTGTCCTGCTTGTGCGCGCGTTGAACGTCGCTACTTCAACCGACGACATGATCCCCGGGGTGTACTCAACGACCGGTTTCAACGTGGAATAGGGATGCACTGCCAAGTTTCTCCACCCGAAGAGTTGGCGCAGCGATTCACCCAGCCGCTGTTTCGCCGCCGACGTCAGCACGAAGGCTTCGGCGATCGCATTTCGGACGGACTGATCATGGCGATCATCTCGATCCTTGGCCAGCCGCACAGGGTCCAGCAGGAACTGGAGCTCGCGATAGACCGCCTCAACCGTGTGAGCGCTGGCCGTCACGGCAACCAGTGACGCCGGAAACTCTTGGCTGAGAGCCTTGGGCCCCAACTGATTCGCCGCTTGAGCCTCAACAGCGTGACGGACTGCAACACCAATCCATGTCAACCACATCTCCTGCTTGATCATTGGATTGGCACCGGCCTGAAGCCGTCCGGCGGCCTTCTCCGCGTTCTTGAAAGCAGTTCGGTCGCTCGTCAACCTCTCGGTCAGTCGTTGGCGTTCCGCATCGGAACTGGCTTGCTGCACCTTGAGAGCGAACGCGTCCTGTCGATCACGGAACTCCTCGCGAAGCTTCACTGCCGCACGCTCAGCTTGCTCCCGCATGTTCTCGCCGTGTACCCGCTGCGAACCGGATGAGCTCGGCATCCTGTTCCCCCGATCAACTAGTTCAAGCAACAACCATCACAGAGATGATCCACAGGCTGTGATGAGCGTTACAGGGCCCCGTGCGACATACGTGCAACATAGGCCGGAAACCGGCGGCCAACAGCGGTCACTCGCGGTCGGGTGCCCCCACTGGGTATAAAACGCGAAAATCCCCCCGACCAGGCGATAAGTCAGAGGGATTGAGTGGCCAGGGCCGGGATCGAACCGGCGACCTTCCGCTTTTCAGGCGGACGCTCGTACCAACTGAGCTACCTGGCCGCAGGCACCTGTGTTGAATGCCATACGCGAAGTGCCGGATTTCTCCGGCACTTATCTTGCGACCCTGACGGGACTCGAACCCGCGACCTCCGCCGTGACAGGGCGGCGCGCTAACCAACTGCGCCACAGGGCCTTGCTTACTACCAACGATCCGAAGACCGTACCCCCTACGGGATTCGAACCCGCGCTACCGCCTTGAAAGGGCGGCGTCCTAGGCCGCTAGACGAAGGGGGCTCGTCCTGGATTCCTCCAGACCGGCTTTCAACGGGTGTCCGTTGGGAGCCCGGTTAGCTTATGACAGACCAGTGGAGCTTTCCAAACCGGCTGGTCAAAGCCCTAAACCGAGGTCTTCCAGGCGAGCTCGAGCCTGCCAGCCATCCTTGCGGAACTTCTCGCCCCACTCCGGAGTGGCCATCGCCTCGACGATCACCTCGAGCGCCTCCTGGAATCTGACGCGCAGATCCGCTCCGCCGCCGAAGAGATCCACCATGTAGCGCTGGCCCGCGAGCGCGGCGGCCAGCGTGCGGGCGAACCGGTCCGGATCCGCGTCGGCGCGCAACTGTCCCTGCTCGATGGCACGGACGGTGAGCATCCTGGTGGCGCGGCCGAGGATCCGCCCGCCGCCGGTTTGCACGTCCCGATAGAAATCGGGCTCGATGATCAGCCGGTACTCGGCCTGGACGATGATGTCGTGCTCCAATCGCAGCGCCATCTCGTCGATCATGCCGTGCAGGATGTCCAGCGCACTGAGATCCGTTCTGGTAACCCAGCGTTCGGCCGAGGCGCGATAGCGCTCGACCGCCGTCTCCAGAACGGCCCGAGCCAGATCTTCCTTGGAATCGAAATGGAAGTACATGGCGCCCTTGGTGGCGCGCGAACCTTCTAATATGCGGTTGAGCGATGCAGCGGCATAGCCGCTCTTCCCGAACTCAACGGCGGCGGACCTGATAATCGCCGCGCGTGTCCGGCGGGCCCGCTCTTGCTGCCGTGCCATGCTCGAAACGCCTCCGAAGCCTACTCGCCGCCAATCGATGCCCCCAAAAGAACAGACCCTTGGCGCGAAGTTATGAGTTTTATCAATACTTCAAACCGGGTTTTCGCCCAGTTTCAAACTTTCGGTACGAAAACTTGCGAAAATCCCGAAACACACCAGCTGGTATAGTTTGCCTGCCCGGGTGCGCCGCAGGGGGTGCGCACCCGGGTATACGTATGTCTTGAATCTGCCTCCCCCGGCGTCGAATCGTAGGAAGCCGCGATCGGCCGTACCGGTCGCGACACGTTCGGGCACAACAACGATAAGCCGAATTCCGGACCGCCGGGCAAGACGGCGATTCTTCCGATATTCACCAGGTCGTCACCGTACCCGGAATCGTCATCCGACACGCGGCAAACTGGAGAGTAAGGTCGTAACCGAGCCCGGCTGTCCGTTACAGCAAACATCTCGCAATCAGCACGAGGCATCTGCCCGAACTCCGAATTCGACAGCGTCGCAGTCACGTTCACCCGACTCGACCGGCCGACCGGTGGCGTGACCATGCGACGCGCGGCATCCGCTCGCACCGACGACGCGCTCCCCCGAGCTCCGGCTCCGCGCCCTCCGCAAATCGAAAGACTTTGGTAGGCAACATGTTTCGATGATATCCATGTCTGGGTGAAATGAACAAAGCTGGGTACCAGTTGTTTACCGGCAGCATCGCTACGCTCGCACCCTTTGTTACCCGTCGCCACACCATCTCTCGGCGAAGCCGAGGGCAGTCGCCTACGGCGGCGCCCCGTCGCGCCCGACGCGCCGCCGCCCCGGTTACCGGATATCGGACCGGCGCATTACACTGTCCCACCGCGCCCCTATAGCTCAGTTGGTAGAGCTACGGACTTTTAATCCGCAGGTCGTAGGTTCGAGCCCTACTGGGGGCACCTTGTCGGGCGTCCGGTTCGAAACCGGGCGCCCGACCTCTCATCTCACCTCCGCGACACGCAGCAACCGCAGCAACCGCAACCGCGAAACACCACCCCACCGGCAGTGTTTCCCCTATTGTGTGCGCGTCCCCGCACACCAAACACCCTCGACAAACAGGTGGAGCTGATGACTTCCTTCGATGATTTGCTCTCCCAGGTACCCATCACTCAGATCGCCGAGAAGTTGGGCGTCGACGAGAACACCGCGACCACTGCCGTCAAGGCGGCCCTACCGACGCTGCTCGGCGGGCTACAGGCCAATACCGCCCAGCCGGAAGGCGCCGCCTCGTGGGCGGCAGCAGCAAGAGCGGAGGCATCGGCGGCGCGATCGGCGAGGCACTGACCAAGAACGCCGGCGGAGCCCTCGGTAATGTGCTCGGCGGGCTCTTCGGCGGCAAGCGCTGATACCCGTGCTTTCGACACTCCCGGTGTCGGCCCGGCACGAGCGTTTCGTTCGACCACCGGAGTTCCCACATCCAGGCGCTTTGTGTGATCGAGCACGCCGAGCTAACAACTCGGGGCGCACAGCGATAGTCCCCTCGCTGCGTGCCGAAGTCTTAGACTTGCCGCGGTTGCCGAGCGCCGACGAAGGCGTATGACGTGCATCACCAGGGCATCGATTGTCGGAAAGATGCGTTTCGCATCACACTTACGGTGCCGTAAGGTATGGCCGCATCGGCACGGTCTTACCTTGGGGGGACGACCTGCAAGAGCGCACGCACACATGAAGGGCATATGTATGGCAAGGGATCTGACTCAACTCGAGCTGCTCACGGAGTTGGAGCCGGTTGCCGAAGAAAACGTCAACCGGCACTTCGCGCTGGCAAAGGAATGGCATCCGCACGACTACGTCCCGTGGGATGAGGGCCGCAATTTCGCGGCACTCGGCGGGGTGGATTGGGATCCGGACCAGTCCCGGCTGAACGAGGTCGCGAAGGCGGCCATGATCACCAACCTGCTGACCGAGGACAACCTGCCCTCCTACCACCGTGAGATCGCCGAGAACTTCTCTCAGGACGGCGCATGGGGCACCTGGGTGGGTCGCTGGACCGCCGAGGAGAACCGCCACGGCATCGTGATGCGCGACTACCTGGTCGTGACTCGCGGCGTGGATCCGGTCGCGCTCGAAGAGGCGCGCATGATCCACATGACCAACGGGTTCGCCTCGCCGACCGAGGCCGACGCCGGCATCCTGCACTCGGTCGCGTACGTGACCTTCCAGGAACTCGCCACCCGGGTCAGCCACCGCAACACCGGCCGCGTCTGTGACGACCCGATCGCCGACCGCATGCTGCAGCGCGTCGCCGCCGACGAGAACCTGCACATGATCTTCTACCGCAATGTGTGCGGCGCGGCCCTGGATCTGTCACCTGACCAGTCCATCGAGGCGATCACGCTGATCCTGGAGAACTTCCAGATGCCCGGCGCAGGCATGCCCAACTTCCGCCGCAACGGCGTCCTGATGGCCAAGCACGGCATCTACGACCTGCGCCAGCACCTCGAGGAAGTGGTGCAGCCGGTGCTGAAGAAGTGGAACGTCTTCGAGCGCACCGACTTCACCCCCCGCGGTGAGGCGGTCCGCGATCGACTCGCCATCTTCCTGGAGAAGCTGGCGGGCGACGTGATCAAGTTCGAAGATCAGCGCGACCGCATGCTGGCCCGCGAGGCCAAGAAGCGCGAACTGGCCGGGGTCGCCGTGGGCTGATCCCACCCGAGAACAGCGCACCGAGCGCTGCTCCACTGACGTAGAACGCGCCGCCCTCCGGTTGACCGGAGGGCGGCGCGTTTATCTCCGGCTATCTCATTATCGGAATGCCGAGCTATTTCGTCGCGGCAGGCCCGCCGCCGACATCGGTGACCTTCAAATCCGAGTTCTTATCCAGCGTGACGTAATTTAAGTCACCATTGTCTGCGCGCCCGCCGGACTTCGCGCATTTGTCGAATTCACATTGACGAATACATTCACCTTGTAGCCGCTGCCCGTCCTGTTCCTTCGTTCGAGCTTCGGTCCGATCGCATCGCACTTGTTCGACAATTGACGAGCGGTATTCGCCTGGCTTCGCGACCCAGGAATTGATGTCCTGAGAATGACGGCCTCCTGATCACCGTCGAAACAATGCCGAATCCTCTGAAAATCCGGCCGCGAACCTCGACACTCGAGGTATAGGCGCCGAACGAGCGACGAAGAGCCGCGAAAGACGCGGTGCGCTCCAACGGCTCGATGACAACGCAGGAGGGTCGAGAATATGACCAGCACAGCGAAAGACGACGCCCCACTCGCGGGCAAGGTCGTCGCGATCACCGGCGGTGCGCGCGGTATCGGACGTGCCACCGCCGAGGCATTCCTCGCCGCCGGCGCCGCGGTCGCGATCGGCGACATCGACGTCGAATTGGTCTCGAAGACCGCGGCCGAACTCGGCGCCGACCCGGAAGCCAAGATCGTCGGACTGCCGCTGAACGTCACCGATCGGGCCTCGTTCGCCGCCTTCCTCGACACGGTGGACGGCGAACTCGGCCCGCTGGACGTATTGGTCAACAATGCGGGCATCATGCCGACCGGACTGTTCGCCGAGGAGGACGAGGCGATGACCGACCGGATCATCAACATCAACCTCAACGGAGTCATCCACGGCTCGCGGCTGGCCGTCAAGCGCTTCATGGACCGAGGCAGCGGCCATCTGATCAACATCGCCTCGTTGGCAGGCACCCAGGGCTTGCCGGGCCTTGCCACCTACTGCGCGACCAAGCACGCGGTGATCGGCTTCACCTCGGCGCTGCATCTGGAGATGAAGGAGCACGGCGTGCACGTCGGCGCGGTGCTGCCAGGCATCGTGCGCACCGAGCTGTCCGCCGGTGCGAATATGCCGAATTGGATCACACCGATGACCACGGTCGACCCCGAAGATGTCGCCGCGGCCGTCGTCAGATCGGTGCGGCAGCAGAAGCCGATGGTGACGGTGCCACGCAGACTCGCGGCCATCATCAAGTCCGCGCAGCTGATGCCCTACCGCGCGCAGCTCGCGGTAGCCCGATTCACCGGCGCGACGACCGCCTACACGCAACCAGACCCCGCGGTGCGGGAGATCTACCACCGACGGCTTCGCGGCGAATAGGCCCGCGCGCCTGCGGAGTCTGCGCCACGCACCAGCGGCCGGTGCGGCGCAGTCCACGTCACATCCCGCGGTTTGAGACACTGGTGGGCGTGACGATGACTACCGAGGCGAAGACCACGCTGCGGATCGGGCCGTATCCGGTCGATCCGCCGGTGGTGCTCGCGCCGATGGCGGGCATCACGAACCTGGCGTTCCGCAAGCTTTGCCGGGAATTCGGCAGCTCTACCTCGATATATGTCTGCGAGATGATCACGGCGCGTGCCGTGGTCGAGCGCAACGAGAAGACGCTGCACATGATGTCCTTCGACGAGGACGAGCACCCGCGCTCCATGCAGCTCTACGGCGTAGACCCCGAGACCCTCGGCGAGGCTGTCCGGATCATCGTCGGCGAGGGCTGGGCCGACCACATCGACCTCAACCTCGGCTGCCCGGTACCGAAGGTCACTCGGCTCGGTGGCGGCGCCGCGCTGCCCTACAAGCGCGCCCTGTTCAGCAGAATCGTGCGGGCCATGGTCAGCGGTGCCGAACCAGCGGGCGTTCCGGTGACGGTGAAATTCCGCATCGGTATCGACGATGATCACCTGACCTACCTCGACGCGGGTCGCATCGCCGAGGCCGAGGGCGCCAAGGCCGTCGCGCTGCACGCTCGCACGGCCGCACAGCGGTATTCGGGCCAGGCCGACTGGAGCGCCATCGCCAGGCTCAAGGAAGCCGTGCGGACGATCCCAGTGCTCGGCAACGGCGATATCTTCTCGGCCGCCGACGCCGTCCGGATGATGGACGAAACCGGTTGCGACGGTGTCGTAGTCGGCCGCGGCTGCCTCGGGAGGCCGTGGCTGTTCGGCGAACTTCAGGCGGCGCTGCGCGGTGAGCCGCTCCCGGAGGCACCGGACCTCGGCCGCGTCGGCGAGGTGCTCTACCGGCATGCCGCACTGCTGTCGGAGCACCTCGGTGAGGACAAGGCGATGCGCGACCTGCGCAAGCACATGGCGTGGTACCTGATGGGCTTCCCGGTCGGCGCCGATCTACGCCGGTCCTTCGCCACGGTGTCGCAGCTGACCCAGTTGCGGGATCTGATAGGCCAACTCGATCCGGACGCACCGTTCCCGAAGGATGCCGAGGGGCCGCGCGGACGACAGGGCTCGCCGGGCAAGGTCGCGTTGCCGCACGGCTGGCTCGACGATCCTGACGATCCCGCCGTGCCGGAGGGCGCGGATCTGATGCACAGCGGCGGCTGATTTCCGCAGCTCGCAGACCATGCGAAACACCCATGTGGCCTATTCGATGTCGTACTGGGCTGGCTCGTTGTGGCGGAATCGTTATCATTGGCGGAATCGGTCATGCCGGGCGAACAAGACCCGGCGGCGATAAGCCAGGTGGCGTAGACGAAAAGTGAGGTTCGTTGGTGGGTGACGATCGGCACGGGCGTTCGCCACGGCCCGGAGATCGCGCCCCGTGGGAGCGCTATCCCACGGGGGATGACCCCGAACGAGACGACTCGCGGGCGGCCCGGCGGTCCAGGCATACCGATAACGACTCGGAGTCCGGCTCGGCACCGCTGACGGTCCAGGATCTCGTCCAGAAGGTCGACAACGAACGCGGCGGCCGCAGGCGCAGGGCGGCAGCCGCCCCCGAAGGCGACGCGGCGCAGGGCGGCCGCTCCGCCCGGCGTCCCGATGCCGCACGCCCCGCCGACAGCGCGCCGTCGCGCGAACCCGGCACTCCGCAAGCGCGGCCCGCCGGCAGTGCTCCGCAGCGACCGACAGAATCCCCCGCGGGCCGGCCCCCCGCCCGGCGCCGCCCCGCGCAGTCTCCCGTCGTCGACGACATCGCCGGCACACCGTCCGCTCGCCCCACCAAAGGCCGACGCCCGACCGATGACACCAGGCGATCGGCCTCGGCCACACCGGGCGCCCAGGACCCACCTGAGGCCGTAACCGACATCATCCCGCCGGTCTCCGAGCCCACCAAGACCAAACGCCGCACAGCGGGATGGCCGACCACCGAATCCAAGGCCGATCGGCCATCGCAACCGAAGTCTGTCGGCAAACCGCCGCTGTCGCGGCTCGCGGCAGGCCGGGCACGCCGCGCCAAGCGGCTGCGGGTCGTAGGGCGCGTCACCCTCGCGATGTTCGCGGTGCTCACGCTGCTGGTCACCGGTGGCGGCTGGAGCTATCTGCATGCGACCGCCAATGGCTTCACCCAGGTCAACGCGATCGAAGACCACCCTGACGACGTCGTCGACTCCGACGCTCAGCTCGGCGACGAGAACTTCCTGCTCATCGGCACCGATACCAGGGCAGGCGTCAACGCTGATGTCGGTGCGGGTTCCACCGACGACGCCGAGGGCGCACGCGCGGACACCCTCATGCTGGTGAACATCCCCAAGAACCGCTCACGAGTGGTCGTGGTGTCGTTTCCCCGCGACCTCGACGTCACCCGGCCGCAGTGCAACGGCTGGGACAACGAAAAGGTCCAGTACACCGACGAGACCTTCCCCTCGGCCTCCGGTGACAAGCTCAACGCCGTTTACGCGCTCGGCGGACCCAAGTGCCTGGTGAACGTGATCAGGAAGATGACGGGCATCAGCATCGGCCACTTCATCAGCATCGACTTCGCCGGGTTCGAGGCCATGGTCGACCAGATCGGCGGCGTGGAAGTGTGCGCGACGAAGCCGATCAACGACGAGATTCTCGGCACCGTCCTCGAGTCCGCGGGTAAGCAGCGCATCAGCGGCCAGACCGCACTCAACTACGTGCGGGCCAGGCACGTCTATGGCGAGGAACGCAGCGACTACGACCGCATCAACCGGCAGCAGCGGTTCCTCGCCTCCTTGCTGCGCGGTGCGCTGTCGGGCAAGGTGCTCTTCGATCCCGGCAAGCTGCGTGGCTTCATCGACGCATTCACCAAGCACACCTGGGTGGACCGGGTCGACACGAACGACCTGCTGACGCTCGGCCGCTCACTACAGAAGGTCGACGCGGGCGCGGTGACGTTCCTGACCATTCCGACGGCGGGAACCACCACCTACGGCAACGAGATTCCCCGCGAGTCCGATATCAAGGCGATCTTCAACGCGGTCCGTGACGACCGGCCGCTGCCCGGCGAGAAGAAGGTGACCCCGGCCCCCGGCTCGATCCCTTCGGCTCCGCCGACGCCGCCCAAGCTGATCGCGGTGGATCCGAGCACGGTGTCGCTGCTCGTTTCCAACGGCTCGACCACCGCGGGCGTTGCGAACAAGGCGGCCACCAAACTGGGCAACGAAGGCTTCCAGATCTACAACACCGGCAACTACTCCGGCGGTAACTCGGAGCTGACCTCCAAGGTCCGCTACGGGACCGGGCACGAAGCCGAAGCGGCCACGGTGGCCAGTTCGCTGCCGGGCGCGTCGATCGAGCTGTCGAGCGATCTCGGCGGCATCGTCGAGGTCGTGATCGGTGCCGACTACGCGGGCACCGTGCGCACCCCGACATTGGTCGGTGATCCGATCTCCAACGTCCCCGTCAGCTCATCGGCGAGTAGCACGCCGGTCGCACTGCCGTCGGACCTCGAACACGTCAACGCCGCCGACGACACCTGCAAGTAGCCCACCCGCTCTCAGCTGCGGCAACGCCGACGCAAATGACTGGCACCGGCCATTAACCCGCTGTTGGTGACTCGGTCAGCGCGGGACGCTAGGGTCTGGTTTCATGCGTGTCATCTACAACGAGCAAATGGCCGATCTTGCCCACCTGCTGGGCGAGATGGCCGGCCTGGCGGGTTCGGCCATGGACCGGGCCACTCAGTCACTGCTCCAGGCCGACCTCGGCCTTGCCGAGTCGGTGATCACCGAATCCGACCGGATCGCCGACCTGATCCAGGACGCCGAAGAGAAGGCGTTTGCCCTGCTCGCGCTGCAGGCGCCCGTCGCGGGCGATCTGCGGCAGGTGGTCAGTGCCATCCAGATCGTCGCCGACGTGAACCGGATGGGCGCGCTGGCCCTGCACGTCGCGAAGGTCACCCGGCGCCGCCATCCCAACCACGCCTTGCCGGAATCGGTCAACGGCTACTTCGCCGAAATGGGCCGCATCGCGGTGAACATGGGCGCGGGCGCCAAAGAGGTGCTCGAGACCCGTGATCCGGAGCGCGCGGCGCAGCTCAACCAGGACGACGAGGCCATGGACGATCTACATCGTCACCTTTTCACGCTGCTGATGGATCGCGACTGGAAGTACGGCGTCGCCGCGGCCGTCGATGTGACCCTGCTCGGCCGCTATTACGAGCGCTTCGCCGACCATGCCGTAGAGATCGGTCGCCGCGTCATCTTCCTCGTCACCGGCGTGCTGCCGCCGGACCCTGACACCGAATCATGAAAAAAGGCCCGCGCTGTAGCGCGGGCCTTTTTTGTTGTCCCTGATTATCCGAAGCGCCCGGAGATGTAGTCCTCCGTCGCCTTCTGACCCGGGTTGGAGAAGATCTTCTCGGTGTCGTCGATCTCGATCAGCTTGCCCGGCTTGCCCTGGGCCTCCAGGTTGAAGAAGCCGGTCTGGTCACTCACACGCGCGGCCTGCTGCATGTTGTGGGTGACGATGACGATGGTGAATTCCTTCTTCAGCTCGGTGATCAGGTCCTCGATCGCCAGGGTCGAGATCGGGTCCAGTGCCGAACACGGCTCGTCCATCAGCAGCACGTCGGGCGAGACCGCGATCGCACGCGCGATGCACAGTCGCTGCTGCTGACCACCGGAGAGGCCGCCGCCCGGCTTGTCGAGCCGGTCCTTGACCTCGTTCCAGAGGTTGGCGCCGCGCAGCGAGCGCTCGGCGACCTCGTCGAGTTCCTTCTTGTTGCGCACGCCCTGCAACTTCAGTCCGGCAACCACGTTGTCGCGAATCGACATGGTGGGGAACGGGTTCGGCCGCTGGAACACCATGCCGATGGTGCGGCGCACCCCTACCGGGTCGATCTGCGAGCCGTAGATGTCCTCGCCGTCCAGCAGCACGGCACCCTCGACGCGAGCGTTCGGGGTGACCTCGTGCATCCGATTGAGCGAACGCAGCACGGTGGACTTACCGCAACCCGACGGGCCGATGAAGGCGGTCACGCTGCGCGGAAGTACCGACAGCTCGACTTCGGCAACCGCATGGAATTTGCCGTAGTAGATATTCAGGTCTTTGACGTCGATCCGCTTGGCCATCTGAGTATCCGTTCGCTTATCGGTTCCGCGTGAGCAGCTTGTTGACGACCGCCGCGGCCAGGTACAGCAGCGCGATGATCAGGATCAGCGTCAGCGCCGCACCCCAGACCCGCAGTCGGCCCGCCGGTTCCGGGTTCGACAGCTCTTGGTAGATCAGCAGCGGCAGCGAGGCCATATTGCCGTCGAAGAGGTTGGTGTTGATCGACTTGCTGTAGCCGACGAGCACGAGCACCGGCGCCGTCTCGCCCATCACGCGGGCGAGGGCGAGCAGGATGCCGCTGAGCATGCCGGGCAGCGCGGTCGGCACGACGATCCGCAGGATCGTCTTCCACTTCGGGATGCCGAGCGCGTAGGACGCCTCGCGCAATTCGTCGGGCACCAGCTTCAGCATTTCCTCCGTGCTGCGCACCACCACCGGCAACATCAGCAGCACCAATGCCAGAGACACCGCGAAGGCGCTCTGCGGGAAGCCGAGTGTGGCGATCCACAGCGCGAAGATGAACAGCGCCGCGACGATGGACGGCACGCCCGCGAGGATGTCCACCATGAAGGTGGTGGTCTTGGCCAGCCAGCCGCTGCCGTATTCGACAAGGTAGACCGCGGCCATGATGCCGAGCGGCACCGCGATGACCGCGGCGACCGCGGTCTGCACGACGGTGCCGTAGATAGCGTGATAGACCCCGCCCGCGAACTGGTCGGGCAGCACGCCCTTCTGCGAATTCTCCCACCAGTTCAGGGAGATGATCGCCTCGAAGCCCTTGCTCACCACCATGAACAGGACCCACACCAGCGGCACGAGCGCGATGGCGAAGCAGGCCCAGACCACACCGGTCGCGAGGTTGTTGCGGATCCGGCGGCCCGCGCTCACATGACGGAAGGTCGGCGCCTTGATCGGCTTGTCGAGTGTCGTGGTGGTCATTATCCGTTCACCCTTCCACCGGCCACAAGACGTGCGAGCGCGTTGACGACGAAGGTCAGCGCGAACAATACGAAGCCGGCCGCGATATAGGCGCCGGTCGGCAGCGGCGAGCTGAATTCCGAAGCGGCGGAGGCGATCTTGGAAGCGAAGGTGAAGCCACCGTCGAACAGCGACCAGTGCCCTGCCTGCGCGGAGGTCCGCAGCACAAGCAGCACCGCGATCGTTTCACCGAGTGCGCGACCGAGGCCGAGCATGGACCCCGCGATGACACCGCTGCGGCCGTAGGGCAGCACCGTCATCCGCACCATCTCCCACTTCGTCGCACCGAGGGCGTGCGCGGCCTCGATGTGCGCGGCCGGAGTCAGGTTGAAGACCTCACGGGAGACCGAGGTGATGATCGGCAGGATCATCACCGCGAGCACCACACCGGCGGTGAAGATCGTGCCACCGCCGGCGATCGTCACGTTGCCGTCGGAGAACAGGAAGAACCAGCCGAGGTTCCTGTTGAGGAACGTCTCCACCGGCTCCAACTGGGGCGCCAGCACGAGCACGCCCCAGAGGCCGAAGACGATCGAAGGCACCGCGGCGAGCAGATCGATGAGCATCGCGAACGGGCGCGCCATCTGCTTCGGCGAGTAATGAGTCAAGAACAGCGCGATGCCGACGCCGATGGGCACCGCGATCACCAACGCGAGCATCGAGCTCAGCACCGTGACCATGAGCAGGTCACGGATGCCGAAGCGCAGATTGTCGGCGTTATTGGTGACGAACTCCGTACTTGTGAAGAAGTTCGCCTCGTTCGCCATGACCGAGGGCCACGCGCGGATCAGCAGGAACAGTGCGATCAGCGCGATGGCGGCGACAATGGTGGCACCGGCGGCCGTGGCAAGCGACCGAAAGATGATCTCGGCCCGCTGGCTGTGGGCAGGACGAACCTTCTTGACCGGTTCGGTGCTCGGTTCACTCGGCATAAGGGAAGTATCTCCAGCCGCCCGCGGGCCCGTCGAGTCCGACGAGCCCGCAGCGGTCACCTCAGGTTGCACGGTCATGGCTATGCGATCAGGAGATGGCGTTGATCGCCGTGGTCAGCTTGGTCTTGAACTTGTCCGGGATCGGGATGTAACCGCTCTCGTCAAGGCCCTTCTGGCCGTTGGTTGTCGCCGAGGTCAGGAAGGCCCTGACCGCCTTCGCGGTGTCGGCGTCGGCGTACTTCGAGCACACCACCTCGTAGGTCGGCAGGATGATCGGGTACGCGCCCGCTTCGACCGGCTTGTAGAACGAGCTGGTGTCGAGCACGAGGTCATTGCCCTCGCCCTCGAGCTTCACGCTGTCGATGGCCTTGCCCGCGGAGGCGACGGTCAGCTTGACCGGATCCTTGCTTGCCGAGGTGACGATCTGCGCGATGGACAGGTTCTGCGACTTCGCGAACGACCACTCGTTGTAGGTGATCGAGTTCTTGGTGCTCTTGATCGCGGCCGAGGTGCCCTCGTTGCCCTTCGCGCCCTCACCGACACCGCCCGCGAAGACCTTGCCCGAGCCCTTGGCCCATGCGCCGTCGGACGCGGCGTCGAGGTAGAGCTGGAAGTTGTCGGTGGTGCCGGACTCATCGCTGCGGAAGATCACGGCGATCTTGTCCGAGGGGAGCTTGGCGTTCGGGTTCAGCGCCTTGATCTCCGGCGCGTCCCAGGTGGTGACGGTGCCGTTGAAGACCTTGGCCGCCGTCGGGCCGTCGAGCACGAGGTCGGTGACGCCGTCGATGTTGTAGGTCACGGCGATCGGGCCGAAGACGGTCGGCAGGTTCCACGCCGGGGCGCCGCAACGCTCCTGAGCCTTGGCAGGCTCTTCCTTCTTGGCGCTCAGCGGCGAATCGGAGCCACCGAAGTCGGTCTGGCCGCCGATGAATTCGTTGACACCGGCACCCGAACCGCTCGAGGTGTAGTTCAGGGTGTTGCCATCGCAGTTCGCCTCATAGGCCGCGATGAAACGCTCCATGGCGTTCTTCTGCGCGGACGAACCACTGGCCTTGAGGGCCTTCTTGCCACCACAGGCGACGCTGGTGTTCGCGGCGTTGCTGGTGTCACTTGTCGACGAGTTGTCGTCGCTGCCACAGGCGGCGAGAGTCATCGCGCCGACGGCGAGCACGCCGACGAAGGCGCTGCTGCGCTTGAAGTTCACTATTCCTCCGGGGAATCACGTCCGACACGCCCGGTCCCTCACCGGCCCGGGCGGGTGTTGTGGTGCCGTTCGCGAGGAACCAGCGCACCAGGCAGCTTCGCCGCCCACAAGTAACGTAGATTCGCACGGTTGACAGTTGGACCAGGCTGGGTGAACGTGAAGTGAACAGCCTGGCGCGATTGAGGCCCGATGCGTGTGACATTTGCCGCAGTGTTACTCGGGTAACTCCCACGAGCTGCTTTTATTCAGTCCCTGGCCGCGTAGGCGACGTCGATATGCGCGGGGGCGAAGCCGAGCCGCGTGTAGGTGTGCACTGCCGCGGTGTTGTCGGCCTCGGTGTAGAGCAGCACCTCGGCGAGTTCACGATCGCGCAGGTAACGCAGGCCCGCGAGGGTGAGCAGGCGGCCGAGTCCTCGCCCCTGCGCCGCGGGATCGATGGCGACCACGTACACCTCGCCGATGGCCGGATCCTCGTCGTAATGCACCTTGGTCCAATGGAATCCGAGCACCCGACCGGAATCCGCGACATCGGCCGCGATGAACAGGCCCGCCGGATCGAACCACGACTCCTTGCGACGGGCCTCGATATCGCGCTCGGTCCAGCCGCCCTGCTCCGGATGCCAGGCGAAGGCGGCGTTGTTCACGCGCAGCAACTCGGCGTCGTCGTCCGGGCCGGAATAGGTGCGTAGCACGATCCCTTCCTGGACAGCCAGTTCGGGTAGCTCCGGTGTTGCCAAGGTGCGACGCATCTGCCACAACTCGCGCGCGGTCACCAGCGAAAGGCGGTTCGCGACAGCCTGCGCGGACGGCCGATTCCCGTGCGCCCAGATCCGCGTTCCCCGTCCGCCTTCGGCGAGCGCGGCGGTGACGAGCTCGGTACCGATGCCATTGCCGCGAGCGGCGGGGTCGACCGCGACCTCCGCCATTGCCGGATGATTACCGTGTGCGGGAACAAGATTCGCGTATCCCGCGATCTCGCCGTCGCGCAGGGCGATCAGGTGCCTCGCGGTATCGGCGGCGCTCAACGACAGCACGGCCTGTTCGGAGATCGGGGCGACACCGTCGGCGGTGGTGACACGGTCGAGCAGTGCACGCACCGACCGTGCGGCGTCGGCTTCGACCCGCTCGGCGAAGATCACTGCTGCACGGAACCGTTCACGGGCGCGAGCGGAGCTTCCTCGATACCCTCGGTCTCGCCCTCCTGCGGCGCAACCGGCTCACCCTTGGTCGCTGACCTGGACGGGCGCACCGCCTTGTAGCCGACATTGCGCACGGTGCCGATCAGCGACTCGTATTCGGTGCCGAGCTTGGCGCGCAGGCGACGCACGTGCACGTCGACCGTGCGGGTACCGCCGAAGAAGTCGTAGCCCCACACCTCTTGGAGCAGCTGGGCCCTGGTGAACACCCGGCCCGCGTGCTGCGCGAGATACTTGAGCAGCTCGAATTCCTTATAGGTGAGATCGAGCGGGCGACCACGCAGTCGCGCGGTGTAGGTGCCCTCATCGATCACCAACTCGCCGAGGGTGATCTTGCCGGTGTTCTCCGGGCTCGCCGCACCACCGTTGCGGCCGACCAGCAGCCGCAAGCGGGCGTCCAGCTCGGCAGGCCCGGTGCCGGGCAGCAGAATGTCGTCGAGGCCCCAATCGGCATTCACCGCCACCAGACCGCCCTCGGTGAGCACAGCGACAACGGGCACCGACGAACCGGTGCTCCCGAGCAGCCGGCACAGACCGCGCGCGGCGGCCAGGTCGATGCGCGCGTCGACGAGTGCCACATCCGCGGTGCCTGCCTCCAGCAGGGACGCCACCTCGGTCGGCACCGGACGCACATTGTGCGCAAGCAGCGCGAGCGAAGGCAGTACCGACTCGGGGTTGGGGTCGGAGGTCAACAGGAGCAGCTCCACAAGCCCTCCTCCCATCTCGTAGCTCCGACGACAACAGCAGTAACCGCCGAAGCCACATCGCTAATCACAGGTAATCGAATGCAACATTAGCGTGTCGATGCCGATGACCACGCGTTCCGGGTACGCGTGCTGCGCTGAGAGACACCAAACAGCCTTGAAAACGCGACAACAGATATCGTGCGGACATGGGTAACTCACCGGGTACGCCCAAAACCCGGCAATACACTCGACCGCAGGTCTGGTACGACACTGTCGAGGCACCAACGACCGGCAATAGACGCGGAGAGGCGGGCTGGCCATGCGAAAGCTGATTATCGGACTGCTGGTTCTCGCGGGACTGGCGGTCATCGTCGATTTCGGCGCCGCCGCTTACTCCGAGTATCGCGTCTCACGCGCTCTGCGTGAGGGCGGCGACCTCATCGCGGATCCCGAGGTAACCATCCACGGTTTCCCGTTCTTGGCCCAGGCCGTCAACGGTCGCTTCCAGAACGTCGACATCCGCGCACGGATCCTGCGCCAGGACATCCCCGGCGAGATCTCGGCCGAGGCGACGCTGACCGGAGTGCACCTGCCGCTCGGCGATCTCGTCGACGGCAACGTGCGCCGCGTTCCGGTGGAACGGGTCGAGGGACGGATGCGCCTCGAGCCGACCGAACTGGGCAGGCTGTTCAAAATTCCGGACCTGCAAGTACATTCGCGACCTGCGGACAAATCCGACGGAACAGGCGGATCGGGCGGATCCGGGATGACAACGGCCGGCGCGCTGGTGCTCACCGGAACCCTGCCGGGCACGCCTGTCGCATCTGCCAGGGCCGGCGCCCCGCTCGGCGGTGACAAGGTGAGCATTCAGGCGGATCTGTTGGTGGAGGGTGATCAGGTCCGGATCATCGCGACCGGTTTCTACAAGGGCACCGGCACCGAGACCACCCCGACCGCGGTCATCCCGGAAGCCGATCGGCCCGCGGTGTTGGAGCGTTTCACCCGTACCATCGATACCAAGGAATTGCCGTTCGGATTGCGGCCGACAAAGGTCTCCGCGCAGGGCGGACAGATCGTTGTCGAGGGCAAAGGTGACAATGTGACGATCGACCTCGACCAATTGCAGCGGCCATGATCGAAATCACAATTCTCGTAGTGATAGTGCTTGCCGCATTGGCGGTCGGCACGCTGCTGCGGCGCAGGGACGGCAAGCTGCGTGCCGCGGACGCGGTCGAGCCGACCGAATCGGCACGCTCCGAATTGCTCGTCGCCGCGGGAGCGACCGGCTCGGGTCCGGCGATTCTGCACTTCTCCGCGGACTGGTGCGGTCCGTGCGCGGCCGTACGCCGGGTGGTCGCGGGCGTGGCCGAGGGTCTCGCAGACGCACCGAACCCGCCGCTGGATATCGAGATCGATATCGACGCCGAACCAACGCTGGCACGAGAGCTCAACGTGCTCTCGTTGCCGACCACCTTCGTCTTCGACAGGGAAGGCAGGGAGCGCTTCCGTATCTCCGGCGTCCCGAAGACCGCCGATCTACACACCGCGCTCGAGCCATTGACGGTGTAAAAATCGGGTCTGAAATGGCTTGATAGTCCGTGTGACGAACCCGGGGTCCAATTCTCCTTCCGAACCGGGTAAACTCTTTTTCGTGCAAGCCAACCACGAGCTGATGCTCACCCGACGCCGCACAGTTGACCTGTGTCGCCTCGGTGGTTGTTGCTGCCTGTGCCGCTGACCGGTCGGCCCGTTCAGATTTCCTGACGCCGACCTTTGTCCGCCGTGTGAGTGATCTCGTTGATCCCCCGGCGAACTGGCAATTTTTCCAGCCAACAGAGTCATTCAGCGCAGGAGTACGCATAATGTCCGCCGAAATCCGTAACACTGCCACCAGGCAAGCCATTCCAGCCAATTCTGTCGACGTTCGTGGCCCGCGCTTCGCCGCGTGGATTACCACGGCCGTCCTCGTCGTCGTGCTGATTACCGCCGCCTTCTCCACCGCGGCCGCCGCCGTGCTCATCGCGATCCAAGCGGTGGTCTTCGCGATCGGCAGCGCGACCGGTCCTCGGCGCAGCCCCTACGGTCGGATCTACGCCGCGCTCGTCGCACCGCGCGTCGGCCCGCCGACCGAAACCGAACCCGCGGAACCGCTGCGGTTCGCCCAATTACTCGGCCTGATTTTCAGTGCCGTCAGCCTGCTGGGTTTCCTGGCCGGCGCCTCCGTAGTCGGCGCGGTGTTCGCCGGCTTCGCCCTGTTCGCGGCATTCCTGAACGCGGCGTTCGGGATCTGCCTCGGTTGCCGGATCTATCCGCTGGTAACCCGTTTCCGCCGGACCCCCGCACCGGCTTCGAACTGACACCGCAAGTCACCACCCCCGAAAGGAACAACATGGCCCGCTCCGATGTCCTGGTCCCCGTTGACTGGGCCGAAGAGAACCTCAACGCCCCCGGCGTCGTCTTCGTCGAGGTAGACGAGGACACCTCCGCCTACGACGGCGGCCACATCGAGGGTGCTGTCCGGCTCGACTGGAAGAAGGACCTGCAGGATCAGGTTCGTCGCGACTTCGTGAACCAGGAGCAGTTCTCCGACCTGCTCTCGGCCCGCGGCATCGCGAACGACGACGAGGTTGTGCTCTACGGCGGCAACAACAACTGGTTCGCCGCGTACGCGTACTGGTACTTCAAGCTCTACGGCCACAACAACGTCAAGCTGCTCGACGGTGGACGTAAGAAGTGGGAGCTCGACGGCCGCCCGCTTTCGCGTGACGGCGTCAGCCGCCCGGCCACCCAGTACAAGGCCGCCGCGCCCGACCTGACCATCCGCGCCTTCCGCGACGAGGTCATCGCCGCCATCGGCGCCAAGAACCTGGTCGACGTGCGCTCGCCCGACGAGTTCTCCGGCAAGATCCTGGCCCCCGCCCACCTGCCGCAGGAGCAGAGCCAGCGTCCCGGCCACATCCCCAGCGCGATCAACGTGCCGTGGAGCAAGGCCGCGAACGAGGACGGCACCTTCAAGTCCGACGACGAGCTGACCGAGATCTACGCCGAGGCGGGCCTGGACGGTTCCAAGGACACCATCGCCTACTGCCGCATCGGTGAGCGTTCCTCGCACACCTGGTTCGTGCTGCAGGAGCTGCTCGGCCACCAGAATGTCAAGAACTACGACGGGAGCTGGACCGAGTACGGCTCCCTCGTCGGTGCACCTATCGAGTTGGGAGCCTGATCAACATGTGCGCAGCACCTACCCAGGGCCAGGCCATTCCTGCCGGAGTCGATGTCGAGAAGGAAACGGTCATCACCGGCCGCGTCCTGAGCACCGACGGCCAGCCCGTCGGCGGCGCGTTCGTGCGCCTGCTCGATGGCAATGGCGATTTCACCGCTGAGGTCGTCGCCTCGGGCACCGGTGACTTCCGGTTCTTCGCCGCCCCGGGCGCATGGACCGTGCGGGCGCTCTCCTCGGCCGGCAACGGCACCGCGGAGATCCGCCCCGACGGCGCTGGTATCCACCCCGTCGACGTCGCCGTCGCGAAGTAATAGCTGAAGCCGCGTAAGCGGCCATGAACCGCCAACGGCCTCGGCGTTTCCCCGAATTCACAGGGAAGCTCCGGGGCCGTTGTGCTGGGCGGCGAACAAGTCGTTAGACTTCGGATGTGGTCCTCTTCTTCGAGATTCTGCTGGTGGCCGTGGCCGTGTTGATCGGCTGGTTCGGCCTGTACGTCTTCTACCGGCTGTTCACCGAATCATGAGTGAACTCGCGAGCGAAGGTTCCGATCCGGCCGAGCGAGCGAGTGAACACATGAACGGCGCCGCTCCGACCGGGCCGTCTCGCCGTAGCGGCGATCAAGCCGTGGCCGATGCTGTCGAACGCGCGAAAGCAACTGGTGCGCGCAACATTCCGATCCTGCCGGATCTACCGTTGCCTGAAGACACCGCTAACCTGCGCCTCGGCCCGGATCTGAGTTCCTCGATGCTCGCGCTGCTGCCGATGGTCGGTGTGTGGCGCGGCGAGGGCGAGGGCAACTCCCCTGAGCGCGGCGACTACCGCTTCGGTCAGCAGATCATCGTCTCCCACGACGGCGGCGACTACCTGGCCTGGGACTCCCGCTCCTGGTTCATCGAGACCGACGGTTCCTACGGTGGCCCTGACCTGCGCGAGAGCGGCTTCTGGCGCGTCGGCATCGACGGCGACGACGAGGTCATCGAATTATTGCTGACCCACAGCACCGGCATCGTCGAACTCTTCTACGGCACCGCGCTGACCCAGTCCTCCTGGGAACTGGCCACCGACGTAGTCATCCGCAGTCAGTCCGGCATCGTCGTCGGCGGCGCCAAGCGGCTCTACGGCATCGTCGAGGGTGGCGACCTGGCCTACGTCGAGGAACGCGTGGTAGCCGACGGCCCACTCGAGCCCCGGCTCTCCGCCCGCCTCCAGCGCTACATCGGATAGTCGACAGCACGACAACGCCCCGCACCTCGAATCACCAAGAGGGCGGGGCGATCTGCTGTTCCGGGCTACCGCAGTTCTCAAAAGTCGTGCGGGTCGCACCTGACCAATAGCTCATCGGCGACCGTCTCCACGGCCAATCGGAAACCGCTCACCTCGAGAACGGCTCCGCGAAGTCGCTCATCGTGCAAACGCGACTCGACGACGGCCGCGACCTGGCCTCCCACCAGCTGCGAATACGGGTAGTCCGAGCCGACATCGAACGCGGTGTACTTTCCGGAATCCGCGACGTACTCGATGTATTCGGGCTCGGTCACGCCCGCGAACGGGTCGCGCCACGCAGTCGATCCGACGCGTAGTTCCTCACCGTCGCTGCCTGCGTCGAATAGCAAGACCGTGCCTTCGTCGAACGTCAACTCGATCGGCCCTTCCGAACGGTCGACATCCACGCCATGCACAAAGAACACGCGCCTAACCGCCGTGATACGACGACCAACCGCCGCAGCAAGACCTTCCGAAGCCACGCAGGCACCCCTTCATAGAACCGACCGGTGAACTGTATCGTTCCAGCCCACCGTCGCGACGCGCCTTGGCGGCCCCACAAAAGGAACGACCCCCGAGCTTTCCCTGTGGATGCAACTCACAACAGGGCCCGGTCGGACTGGACCGGGAGCTCGGGGGCCGGGTGACTGCGTTGGATTCGCTAGCGCTCGCGCGGGAATCCTGCAGCGGTGGCGCTAGCGCGCAGCCACCTCACGTGTCCTGGAAAAATACATTTCTCGAACCACCTCCTTCCTTGTGTAAGAACGAATTTAGCGAGGTGTCAGCGAGTCGGCAACGGAATTTCTCGGTGGGCGAAAACCGCGGGGCCCGGTGTCGCGAAAATGGTTCTGACCTGGCCTGATGCGTCGACCTGGATGATCACGTCGGCGTGCTGGTCACGCGGGAGTTGATGTGTGACAACGATCACAGTTCGATCAGGGTCGACGAGACCGCTTTCGACGTCGAGAAGATCGCGCAGCAACCGGGCGCCCGCTTCGGCCTCGAGATGCTCGGTCGGCTCGTCGAGCAGCAGCACTCGGGCGGGCGCGACCAGGGCCCGGGCGAGCAGAATACGGCGGCGTTGGCCACCGGATACCGCGGCGGCACCGCCGATCAGCTCGGTGTGCAGACCCTCATGCAGGGAGTCCAGCCAGTCGCCGAGGCCTACCGCGCGCAGCGCCTGTTCGGCTTCCGCCGGTGTCAGATCGCCGCGGGCGACGCGGAGGTTCTCCAGGACGGAGGTTCCGAAGAGGTGCGCGTCCTCCGGGAAGAAGGTGACGCCGGGGTGCGGTGTGCCGAAGAGTCCGGCCCAGAACATGAGCAGGGTGGTCTTGCCCGCGCCACTCGGCCCTACGACGGCGATACGGCGGCCATCGGGGCGGTCCGGCAGATTGCCCGGCGGCAGTGCTGTGACGTGGCGCGCGGCACCGCCCTCGGCGAGGGCCAACCGGTGCAGAGCGGCACGAGCTGTGGTCAGCGCTTGCGCGGCAGCGGGCAGCGGGCCCACCGATTCGAAGGCCGAAAGTGGCAGCAGCACAAGGATGGTGAGTGCCATCGGGGTCATCCCGCCCGGCCCGCCACCGCTCGGCCCATAGATCGCGATCCCCACCAGCAGTGCGCCGAGCACGCTCGCACCGATCGAGAGCGGCGTCGCCGCGGCCGCCCACGCGCTGCGTGAGGCAGCCGAATCCTCCGCTGCCACCGCTCGCTGCCCCGCGGTGTTCGCGTCCGCGAGCGCCGCATCCAGACGGCCCGCGACGCGCAGCTCGGCCGCGTGGTCCAGCACCGTGACCGCCTGCGCGGTGAACTCGGCCCGATCGGCCCGCACAGCCGTCTCGGCCTCGTGTGCGGCCGATGCCGACAACCATGGGGCGATGATCCCCGAAACTGCCAGTGCGGCAGCCAGAATCACTGCCGCAACCACCGAAATCGTGGCGAGCAGACCGATCGCCGCCGCCGACAAGATCACCGCGACCGCGATCGGGACGAGGACGCGCACAACCACGGCACCGAGATCGTCTATGTCGCCGCCGATTCGAACCAGCAGATCGCCTCGGCGTAGCTGCGCGGCGCCATCGGACCCAATCTCGACCCCACCGGCAGGTTTGCCGGGCTCTCCGGCGACCGCGCCATCCGCGCCGGTGTCGGCCTGCTCGTGCGAACGTCCGGCCCGGCGCATCCAGACATCCGAACGCGCGAACGTCCGGTAGACGGTCGTCCGCGCCGTCGTCATCGCACGCAACGCGACATCATGCGTCGCAAGACGTTCCAAGTACCTGCACAGCCCACGCGAAATACCGAGCGCACGCACCGACACCACCGCGACGCTGAGGTCGAGCACCGGCGGCATCCCCCAGGCCCGTGCGATCAACCACGCCGCGAGCGCCGCCAGCCCGAGGCCACTGCCCAGCGCCGACGTGCCCCACCCGATCGCCACCGCGACCCGCCACGGCGACAACGCGAGCAGCCGCCACATCCGCCGAACATCTCCGAGCACACCCACTTTCCTTGTCGGGCTCATCGGGGCACCAGCCCGACGCGATCGCCTGCTGTAGCGCGGACTCGAACGATGTGGTCGGCGGCGGCGAGGACCGCCGGACGGTGACCGATGACGACAACGGTCGCCCCGGCACGTGCGCGTTGTTTCAACGCTGCCAATACGGCGGCTTCGCTGGCATGGTCGAGGTGGGCGGTCGGTTCGTCGAGCAGGAGCACCTGGCGATCGGCGGCGAGGACTCTGGTGAGCGCGAGGCGCTGGCGCTGTCCGAGCGAGAGGCCGACGCCGCCCGCTCCGACCAGGGTGTCCCAGCCGTGTGGTAGCTCGGCGAGGGTGGCATCGAATCCGGTCGCGATGCAAGCTTCTTCGAGGTCATCACTGAGCCGGGCCGCATCGTCGGCGCCGGCGCCGGGTGCACGAGCGCCGAGCAGTTCGAGGTTCTCGCGCAGCGTTCCTGGTACCAGCACCGGGCGTTGCGGCAGCCAGGCCACCCGCGACCACCAGCCGTCCTCATCGAGTTCGCGCACATCGGTTCCATCGACGGCAACCGATCCCCCATCCGGCGCGATCAACCCCAGAATCGCTTGCAGTGCGGTCGTTTTCCCACACCCATTGGGACCGGCCAGCACCGTGACCGCATTGCGGCGCAGTACCGCCGAGAGCCCGGCGGGCGCGAACCCGTCCCTGGCGCGCACCGTGAGATCGCGTATCTCGATGACGCCCGCGAAATCCCCGATCCCGCCCTGGGAAACGCGAGGGCATTCGATCCTGCGATCGGTTTCGGCACCGCCGCCGCTTTCGGTCGTGCCGTTCCCCGGTGCCGGTAGGTCACCACCGCCGCCATCATCCGTACCCGCCGCCACCTGCTCCGCAGCCGGCCGAGGCGACCCCGATTCCGGCTCCAGCACGGCAAAAGCCTTGTCGGCTGCCGCCATTCCGTCCTGTGCGGCGTGGAATCGCTCGCCGACGGTGCGCAGCGGCAGGTAGACCTCCGGGGCCAGGATCAGCGCTACCAGACCGGCGTAGAGGCTCATGTCCCCGTACACGAGCCGCAGACCGATCGACACCGCGATCAACGCGACGCTCAGGGTCGCGAGCATCTCCAACACCATCGACGACAGAAACGCGATCCGCAGTGCCCGCATGGTGCGCTGCCGCAGGGCATCACCGAGATCACGCACCCGATGTTCCATCGAGCCCCGCTGGATTCGATCGTCGGACTCTGCGGTGCCGAGCTCACGACCGAGCGCTCGTAACGTCGGCATACCGGCGAACAGGTCCAGCAGTTGATCCGACAGCCGCGTTGTCGCCGCGAGGGTGGCCTCCGCGCGGCCCTGGGTCAGCAGGCCGATGAGGATCATGAAGACCGGAATGAGCGGCAGGGTGATCACGGCGATGGCGCCGGAGATCGGGTCGTGGACGGCGATGACGACCAGCACGATCGGTGGTACCAGACAGGCGAGCAATAGCGCGGGCAGGTAGCCGATGAGGTAGCCGCGCAGGCCGGTGAGGCCGGTGCTGACGATGACGGCGAGTTCGGTTCTGCGGGTTTCGAGTTCGCGAGGGGGCATGCGGGCGCCCGCGGCAAGAACCGCGGTCTCCAGCTCGGTCACCACGGTGGCGCCCGCGCGATGCGCCAGCCGCGATTGCACCCAGGTGGCCACCACTCGGCCGAGGACCGCGCAGGCAACAACGACAAGCTCGGTCGTCCACGCGCCGAGAGTGCGCCTGCCGGGGTCGGTGACAACCCCGGCGAGTACCCGCGCCAACGCCACCGCTGTGATGACAATGGCGGCCGTAATCACCAGTGACAGCGCCACACTCAGCGCCAGATAGCGACGAGCCGAACGTGCGTGCCGCCATAGACGTGGATCGACGGGCGGACGAGCCATGATCAGTCCTTGTTCGAATCCTGCGGGAGCGCCGATTCCAGTGGGAGACCGGCATGCGGTGGGATGTGGTCGACCGTGATGCGCTTGCGGAACACCCAGTACGTCCAGCCCTGGTAGACCAGCACGACCGGGGTGACGACCACCGCGGCCCAGCTCATCACCTTCAGCGTGTACGGAGTCGACGACGCATTGTCGATGGTGAGGTCGAACAGGTCACTGATGGTGGAGGGCAACACATTCGGGTACAACGACCCGAACAGCAGCACGGTCGCCGCCGCGACGGTGAGCGTGGTGCCGGTGAAGGCGAAGCCGTCCCGATCGGCAAACGAGGCCGCGCCCGCGAGGACGAGTCCGATCACCACGAGCACCAACGGAATCCAGGTCCAGTCGGTGCCATAGGCGAGCTGGGTCCACACACCGAAGCCACCGACGATCAGCGCCGTCGGTACCAGCAACAACCGCACCGTCCGCACCGCGTCGGCACGCACCTCGCCGCCGGTCTTCAGCGCGAGGAAGACCGCACCGTGCAGCGCGAACAAAAACCCGGTCGTGAGTCCACCGAGCAGTGCGTAGGGCCCGAGCAGATCCCAGACCGAACCGGTGATCTGCTTCTTCTCGTTCAGCGGAACTCCGCGCACCACATTGGCGAACACCCAGCCCCAAGCCAAAGCCGGTACCCAGGAACCGATTCCGATCGCGACATCGCACCAGGACCGCCAGCGCGGGTCATTGATCTTGCTCCGGTATTCGATGGCGCAAACCCGCACGATCAACGCGACAAGCACAAGCAGCAGCGCGAGGTAGAAGCCGGAGAACAGACTCGCGTACCACTCGGGGAAGGCCGCGAACATCGCGCCGCCCGCCGTCAGCAGCCAGACCTCGTTGCCGTCCCATACCGGGCCGATGGTGTTGAGCACCACCCGCCTTCGCGTATCGCTGCCCTTGCCGAGAATCGGCATCAGCATGCCGACACCGAAGTCGAAACCCTCCAGCACGAAGTAGCCGGTGAACAAAACGCCGATCAGCAAAAACCAGAACTGTTGCAGATTCATCATCGGCTCCTAATATGCGAACGAAAGCTGTTCGACAGCAGGCTCTTCGGCACGGTGCCGGCCGTCGGGGCGGCCGTCGTCGTCCGGCCCATCACCGGGCGGGCGGAGAGTCGGCTGCTCGGGTCCGGCGATCACGTACCGGCGCATCAGGTAGAACCACACCACCGCAAGCGCACCGTAGAGCAGCGTGAAGACCACCAGCGAGGTGATCACCGTGCCCGCGACATGGTCGGAGACGCCCTGCTGCACCATCAGCCGCAGTCGCGGGTCACCGGTCGGATTCGGCGCGACAACCCAAGGCTGGCGGCCCATCTCGGTGAACACCCATCCGGAGGCGTTGGCCAGGAACGGCGTCGGGATGGCGATCAGGCACAGCCACGAGTACCACCGCTGATCCGCGGCGCGGCCACCTCGGGTCAGCCACATGCCGACCAGCCAGAGCAGGATCGCGCCCGCGGACAGGCCGATCATGAGACGGAACGACCAGTAGGTGACGAACAGGTTGGGCCGGTAGTCGCCGGGCCCATACTTCTCGTTGTAGGCCTTTTGCAGGTCGACCACACCGTCGAGGGTGACGTCACTGAACTTGCCCTCGGACAGGTACGGCAGCACATACGGCACCTCGAGCACGTGCGTGACGCTGTCGCAGTTGTTGTGCGTGCCCACCGTGAGAATCGAGAAGTCCGGATCGGTTGCGGTGTGGCACAACGACTCCGCCGATGCCATCTTCATCGGCTGCTGCTCGAACATCAGCTTGCCCTGGATGTCACCGGTGAAGAAGATCGCGATGCCGGACACCACGATCACCCACATGCCCGCGCGGCTCGCCGAGCGCCACATCCCCCGCGCCTCGGCGATTTTCGTCTCATCGCCGCTACGCGCGTTTCGAACCATCCACCAGCCGGAAATACCCACGACGAATGTGCCCGCCGTGAGGAAGGCCCCAGCGACGACGTGCGGGAAGGCCGCGAGCGTCGTGTTGTTGGTCAGCACCGCCCAGATGCTGGTGAGCTCGGCCCGTCCGCGCTCCGCGTTGTATACGGCGCCGACCGGGTGCTGCATGAACGAGTTGGCCGCGACGATGAAGAACGCGGAGGCGTTCACGCCGATCGCGACCAGCCAAATGGTCGCAAGGTGCAGCTTCTTGGGCAACCGCGTCCAGCCGAAGATCCACAGCCCGAGGAAGGTCGATTCCAGGAAGAACGCGACCAGCGCCTCCAGCGCGAGCGGGGCGCCGAACACGTCGCCGACGAAACGGGAGTATTCGCTCCAGTTCATCCCGAACTGGAATTCCTGCACGATGCCGGTGGCGACACCAAGCGCGAAGTTGATCAGGAACAGCTTCCCGAAGAACTTCGTCAGCCGATACCAATGCTCCTTGCCCGTCACCACCCATGCCGTCTGCATTCCGGCGACGAGCGGCGCGAGTCCGATCGTCAGCGGGACGAAAATAAAGTGATAGACGGTGGTGATGCCGAACTGCCAGCGTGAGATATCCAAGACGCTCATTCGACCTCCAGCCGATCTACGACATATCGTAGTAAAGGCTACGTCAGAGGCTTGAACGATCAAGGGGTCTTACGCCGCGACACACCGAGTTTTCGGCCTCGGATGGCTCATTTCCCAAGCTCGCGAGCGACTCCTACGTGTTGTAGTAGGACGAAGATCACGGGAAGCTGTCCCACTTCGTTCACCAATCTCCGATTGCCCCCGGCCGCCCAACGCCCCGATTGACCAGGTCGATGATGTCGTCGGCATTGTCCGGCGCCATCATGCGCAAGCCGTCGAGCGAGTTGACCCGAGCGGCCAGCGTGATGCTCGAAAGCATCCAGATGCTGTCGCAGGTGAGCAGGTCGGCGGTGAACAGCGACTTGTACTCGCACTTCCAGCCCGACTTCTCGGCCTCGGCGAACAGTGCCCGTTGGGTGACGCCGGGCAGGACCCCGTTCTTCGCCGGTGGCGTGATCAACTGCTTGTCGCGCACGATCACCACTGACGAACGCGGACCCTCCAGCACACGATTCTCGGTGCTGGTGAAGATCACGTCGTCCGCGCCCATCCGGTGCGCGAACCGCAGCGCCGCCATGTTGGAGGCATACGACAGCGTCTTCGCGCCGAGCAACTGCCACGGCGCGGCCTGCGCCAGATCCACCGAGATGCCGCGCGAGAGCGTCACCACCGAGACACCGTCGGTCCTGGCCTGCTGCACCCGCTCTGGCACCGGAAGTACCAGCACATAGGAGGTCGGCACCGGCACCGCCGCCGCGAGGTCACCGGAGGTGACCGAGGACTTCGCACCCGATAGTTCGGTGTCGCGCCCGCGCGTGCACACCAGCCGCATCACGCCCTCGCGTTCGGTGCCCCATTCCTTCGCTGCGCGCTCGATGGCCTCGCGCCACCGCCCCAATTCGGGCTCGGGCAGGTCCAGCGCCTGCGCCGAACGGCGTAGCCGACCTAGATGAAACTCGATCGCACAAGGATTGCCGGACCGCACCAGCACCGTCTCGAAGACACCGTCACCGCGAAGCACGCCGATATCATCGGCAAATAACAACGGCGCGTCCGCATCCCGGACCGCGCCGTCGAGTGTTACCAGAACTCGATCTACCATGCGAGGAAGACTAAGCCCTGTTCGCTGGCCGTGCCTATGTCACGGCAATGTTCGCGGACCCTTTTGTGGTGGTACCCGACCGACCGTGACTCATGGGCCGAGGTTGCCTGTGTAACTCCCCGATCCGACACCCGCCGATGGCCCGACTACGGCACGTGCGTCGAGACCCGCCTAGAGTGGTTAGCGTGTCCGTGGTCGTTGTACCCAGCCCCATCCTTGTTGTCCCGGGCGCCGTCGCGGGAGTACCCGGTTCGCCGGATGCCGCCGTCGCATGGCACTACGGTGATCCGTTCGGGGAGCAACGCGCAGCCGTGCAACGAGTGGCGATCATCGATCGGTCGCACCGATTCGTGCTGAGCATTACCGGCGCGGACCGGCTGACTTGGCTGCACACCATCAGCAGCCAGCACATCGCGAACCTGGGCGACCGGAAGTCGGCCGAGAATCTCGATCTCGATCTCAACGGCCGAGTGCTGCACCACTTCGTGCTCACCGATCTGGACGGCACGCTGTGGATCGACACCGAGGCCGACCGCGGACCAGCGCTGCTCGAGTTCCTGAAAAAGATGGTCTTCTGGGCCGATGCCAAGCCGGAAGAGGCCACCGATTACGCGGTGCTGAGCCTGCTCGGCCCGCAGGTCGCCGCGCTGACCGAGACGCTGGGTCTGACCGAGCCGCTGCCGGGCACCTACGACGCGGTGCCGCTGCCCGGCGGCGGTTTCCTGCGCAGGATGCCCTGGCCCACCGCCGATTCCTTCGACCTGCTGATGCCGCGTGACCAGCTCGCCGACCTGTGGACCAGGCTGACCACCGCGGGCGCCGAACCCGCCGGAATGTGGACCTTCGAGGCACTGCGTGTCGCGGCTCTGCGGCCGCGCGTCGGCCTGGACACCGATGAGCGAACCATCCCGCACGAGGCGCACTGGATCGGCGAGATCAGCGAGAACGGCGCGGTTCACCTGAACAAGGGCTGCTATCGCGGGCAGGAAACGGTGGCCAGGGTGCACAACCTCGGCAAACCACCGCGCCGCCTGGTGTTGCTTCACCTCGACGGCTCCGCCGACAATCGCCCCGAGATCGGCGACGATGTCATCGCGGGCGGCCGGGCGGTCGGCCGCATCGGCACCATCATCGACCACTACGAACTCGGTCCGATCGCCCTTGCCCTCGTCAAACGAACCATCCCGGCGGACACCGCGCTGACGGCCGGACCGAGTGCGGCCGCGATCGACCCGGATTCGATACCGGCCGACGACGCACCACAAGCGGGCAGGCTCGCGGTCGACCGCCTGCGCGGACGCTGACATGCACTCCGAAGACACCGGCCGCGTGCTCGCGGTCTGCGTGGTGCACGCCGAGGTCGAAGTGCCAGGGCGAGTCGGCAAGACCGCGATCGACAAGCGGCCGATGCCCGATCGAGTGGCCGTAGCCGCACTCGGCCTCGACGGAGACCATGTGTGCGACACCAAGAATCACGGCGGCCCCCACCAGGCCGTCTACGCCTACGCCGACGCGGACGCCCAACGCTGGGCAGCCGAGCTCGATCGCGAATTACCGGCCGGCTGGTTCGGTGAGAACCTGCGTATCTCCGGAATCGCGGTCAGCGACGCCGTGCTCGGCGCCCGCTGGTCGATCGGCGACACGTTGCTGGAGGTGAGCGCGCCTCGGGTGCCGTGCGCCACCTTCCAGCATTGGGCCGACGAGGACCGATGGGTCAAGCGCTTCACTCTGCGCAGCGATACCGGCAGCTATCTGCGCGTACTGACCGAGGGCACGATCGGCGCAGGCGACGAGGTGACGGTGGTGCATGTCCCCGAGCACGGCGTCACCGTTCGTGACCTGTTCACCGGCACCGACCTCGACAAACTCGAACTGCTGCTGCGCGAGGAACCGTCGATATCCGACGATGTCAGGATGCAGATCGAGCGGCACACGCGCCGACATGCGAATGCGCAACGCGCAGAGCAACAGCGGGCCGATGATCTCGCGACGGGAATGCAACGATGAGTGCTCGCATAATCCCCCCAGCGTCTTATCCACCCAGCGTCCATCGGAACAGGGGAAGCAGCGTGAGTCAGCGCACCAAGCGAACCATCGACCCGGCGTCCGCGGCGGCACCGAGCATCAGTGCGGTGAAGTCGTGAGCGTTGAACTCGTCGAGGTCGTCCGTTCCGGTTTCCGCGAATGCGTGCATCGCGGCTCTGCGGTGATCCTCGCCACCGATGGCGAGCCGTCCCTCGCACTCGGCGAGGTGCACGTGCCGATCTTCCCGCGCTCGACCAATAAACCGATGCAGGCGATCACCCTGCTGCGCAACGGCTTCGAGCCGCTCGACGACGCGGAGCTTGCCATCGCCACGGCCTCGCATTACGGCGAGCAGGACCATGTCGCGCTGGTGCGCAGGCTGCTCGACCGGTTCGGGTTCAACGAGAAGGCCCTTGAATGTCCGCCCGACCTGCCTTCGGACGAACGCGCGCGGGCCGCGGCTCTCGCCGGTTCCGTCGAGCCGAGCCCGGTCTACATGAACTGCTCCGGCAAGCACGCCGCGATGCTCGCCACCTGTGCCATCAACGGCTGGCCGACCGAGGGCTACCTCGACAAGGCGCACCCGTTGCAGCAGTCGGTGATCGCCACCATCACCGACCTCACCGGAGAACCTGAGACCGATCTCGGTATCGACGGCTGTGGGCTGCCGATCGTCCCGGTCTCGCTCGTCAATCTGGCCCGCGCGTTCGCCATTATGGCGACCGCCGACCCCGAAGCGCCCGAGCGGCGCGTCGCCGACGCGATTCGCGCGCATCCGCGAGTGATTTCCGGCACGAAAGCGCCCGATTTATTGACTATGCAGGCGACTCCCGGGCTGGTCTGCAAAATCGGGGCAGACGGCGTGCACGCCGGCGCCCTCCCGGACGGAACGGCCTTCGCGTACAAGATCGATGACGGCCATGATCGGGCTCGAATCCCCCTGACGCTGGCTATTTTGCACCGAATGGGCATCGATTGGACGGACGCGCATACCGAGCTCGCGGCCCCCGCGGTACTGGGCGGCAGCGCGAGAGTCGGCGTCATTCGGACCATCCCCGGGGTGCTGTAGGCACCGCCGCCGAGGGCGACAACCGAGCAAACGGCACCACTCCAGGACTTCTTCACCCACTCCTGGAAGCGAGAGTGCCTGACACACGCTAAAGTGTCTGTCAGGAAGATATCAATTCGAACGGGGCCGCCAAACCACCCCAGGCCGCCCCGCAGTGACGCGAGGGGGTCAGCCATGGGCCGTGGCCGGGCTAAGGCAAAGCAGACCAAGGTTGCACGTGAGCTCAAGTACAGCTCTCCGTCGACCGACTTCACTAGCCTTCAGCGTGAGTTGGGGGGAAGCACCAGTGCTCCCCACACCGCGCAGCGCAGTGATGTGATCTCCGACGAGCACGACGTCGACGAGTCGCGACCCCCGTGGGACGGCGACGATAACTACGACGACTGGCGCCGCTGACACACGCCGACGTACGAGGGGGAGGTCCTGACCTCCCCCGCTTTCATGCGTCGATTGACCTGTCGGCGGACGCAAACATCTAGGCCTGCAACACAACCTGCATACGAAACAGAGTCCCGCATCTTCCGATGCGGGACTCTGTTGTCGGTTCGGCCGTCTGTCCGCGACCGCGCCTGTCAGAACCTGGGGTGCTCGCCGACCAGGATCGCACGCAACGCGTCCGCGTCCTTGGCCTTCTTGACGGTGCCGAGAGTCCAGCATTCGATGTGCCGCGCGGTCAGCACGGCAAGCGCCCGATCGACGTCCTCCGGTGCGACGACGGCAACCATGCCGACGCCCATGTTGAAGGTCTTCTCCATCTCGACCCGCTCGACCCGGCCGCGCTGGGCGATCATCTTGAAGACCGGAGCGGGGCTCCAGGTGCCACGATCGAGTTCCGCGACCAGACCAACAGGCAGCACCCTGCCCAGGTTGGCGGCCAGTCCGCCGCCGGTGACGTGTGAGAACGTGCGAACATCGGTTTCCGCGATCAGCGCGAGGCAGTCCTTGGCGTAGATCTTGGTCGGCTCGAGCAGTTCCTCGCCGAGCGTGCGGCCGAACTCCTCGACGTGCCCGGTCAGCGACATCCTGTCGATATCGAGCAGCACCTTGCGGGCGAGGCTGTAGCCGTTGGAGTGCAGACCCGACGCACCCATCGCGATCACCACGTCGCCAGGACGGACCCGGTCGGGGCCGAGCACCGCGTCGGCCTCGACGACGCCGACACCGGTCGCGGACAGGTCGTAGTCATCGGGATCCATCAGGCCGGGATGCTCGGCGGTCTCGCCGCCGAGCAGCGCGCAGCCCGCCTGTACACAGCCCTCGGCGATGCCGGATACCAGTTCGGCGACCCGCTCCGGCACGACCTTGCCGACGGCGATGTAGTCCTGCAGGAACAGCGGCTCGGCGCCACACACCACCAGATCGTCGACGACCATGGCGACCAGGTCGAGGCCGACGGTGTCGTGCTTGTCCATAGCCTGCGCGACGGCGAGCTTGGTGCCGACACCGTCGGTCGAGGCGGCGAGCAGCGGCTCGCGGTAGCCACCTTTCAGCGCGAACAGTCCGGCGAATCCGCCGAGGCCACCCTGGACTTCGGGACGGCTGGCCTTCTTCGCCAATGGTCCGAACAACTCGACGGCGCGATCACCGGCCGCGATGTCCACGCCGGCCGCGGCGTAGGAGGCACCGGCGCCACTAGGTGTCTGTTCAGTCATTTTCGGGGAAAGCTCCAAACCGAATCGGCGGATAGATGCCTGATCACGCTACCGGAGCCGGATAACGAGCCGGTGTGCACGGTCATGTTCATCAACCGAGCTCGGTCTTGAACAGGCCGGCGGCCTCGGCCCTTCGACGGCGCTGTTCCACCGGATCGGGGACCGGCACCGCGGCGACCAAACGCTGCGTGTACTCCTGCTGCGGGTTCCGCAGAATCTGATCCCGATCACCCTGTTCGACGACGGCGCCATCGCGCAGCACCACGATCCGATCTGCCAGCTGGTCGACAACGGCGAGGTCGTGGCTGATGAACAGGCAGGCCCACCCACATTCGCGTTGCAGCTGCCCGAACAGCTCGAGTACCGCGGCCTGCACCGAGACGTCGAGCGCACTGGTCGGCTCGTCGGCGACCAGCAACTCGGGGTCGAGTGCGAGCGCCCTTGCCAAACTCGCACGCTGCCGCTGGCCGCCGGACAGCTCGTGCGGATATCGGCGGTCGGTCCCCGCAGGCAGTTGCACGTCGTCGAGCAGGTGACGTACCCGCTCGCGAATATATTTCGCGTTGCCCATCTTGTGCACGATCAGCGGCTCGGCGACACAGTCGCCGACGGTGAGCCGCGGATTGAGCGAGCTGGCCGGGTCCTGGAAGATGAAGCCGAAGCGGCACCGGATCGGGCGCAGCTGCCGTTGCGAGAGTTTGGCGATGTCCTGCCCACGGACCCGGACCACCCCCGACGTCGGGCGCTGCAATGCGGCGACGCAGCGGCCGATGGTCGACTTGCCCGAGCCGGATTCGCCGACGAGACCGAGTGTCTCGCCTGGTCCGATGGACAGGCTCACGTCGTCGACCGCACGGAACGGCGGTCTGCCGAACGGACCCGGGAACTGGACAACCAGCTCCGACACCTCGAGCACCTGGTCGCCCGCGATGATCACATCCTTCGGGGGGCCGTGCTCGAGCTGCTCGGTGCCCAGATGCGGAACCGCCGCGAGCAGCGCACGGGTGTAGTCCGCGCGCGGATTCGCGAAGAGCTCATCCACGGAAGCTTCCTCGACCACCCTTCCCTCACGCATCACCACGACCCGGTCGGCGAGGTCGGCGACCACACCCATGTTGTGGGTGATCAACACGATGGCGCTGCCGATGCGATCGCGCAGATCGCGAAGCAACTCCAGGATTTCGGCCTGCACGGTGACATCGAGCGCGGTTGTCGGCTCGTCGGCGATGATCACCTTCGGCTCGCAGGCGATGGCGATCGCGATCACCACACGCTGCTTCTGCCCGCCCGAGAGTTGATGCGGGTAGAAGTCGACCCGATGCTCGGGGTCCGGCAGACCGACCAGCCGAAGCAGTTCCACCGCACGCGCTTTGGCCGCCTTGCGGCGCATGTCGCTGTGCGCCCGCAGCGCCTCGCAGATCTGGAAGCCGACGGTGAACAACGGATCCAGCGCGAGGCCGGGCTCTTGGAACACCATCGAGATCGCGCCACCGCGCACCGCGGTGAGCTGCTTCTCGCTCATGGAGGTGATGGCGTCCGCGCCGAGGGTGACAAGCCCGCGTACCCGCGCGGTGCCGGGCAGCAACCCCATCGCCGTGCGGGAACTCACCGACTTACCGGAGCCCGACTCCCCCACGATCGCCAGAACCTCGCCGGGAAACACCTCATAGGACACATCGCTGACGGCATATACCGGGCCCGCGTCGGTGGCGAAGGTGACCGACAGCGATTCGATCGACAACGCCGGTCGACGATCGCCGACCACAGCTGGCTCACGCTCACTCATCGGTCTTTTCCTTCCGCGCCGCGGCGTCTGCTGCGGTGTCGCCATCGGCATCCTTTTCACCTGCGGCACTGGCCGTTTCACCTTCATCTGCCTTATCGGGCGGCACCCCGCCGCTACTGACAGCAGTGCCTTCTTCCACTGTGGCAGTGGACTTCTCGATACCACCCGATGCCGGCACGGCAGCACTATCGTCCAGTGAAACCGCAACGGCACGGCGGGTCCGCAGCAGTGGGTTGAGTGCCTCGTTGAGGCTCTCGCCGACCAGCGTCATGCCGAGCACCACCAAGACGATTGCGGTACCTGGGTAGATGCTGGTCCACCAGATGCCGTTGGAGACATCGTTGAGTGCCTTGTTCAGGTCGTAGCCCCATTCGGCGGCCTGGGTCGGCTCGATACCGAAACCAAGGAAGCCAAGTGCCGCCAAGGTCAAGATGGCTTCGGCACCGTTGAGGGTGATGATCACCGGCAAGGACTGGGTGACGTTGGCGAGGATGTGCCGGAACAGAATTCGCGTGGTGGAGGCGCCGGTGACCCGTGCGGCATCCACATACGGTTCGTTCTTCACCGCGACGGTGGCATTGCGGACCACCCGAAAATATTGCGGCACATAGACCGCCGTGATCGCTACCGCGGCCGAGAGCACACCGCCGAAGCTGCTCGACTGGCCGCCCGCCACCACGATCGACACCACGATCGCGAGCAGCAGCGGCGGGAACGCGTAGATGGCGTCCATGAACAGCACGAGTACCCGGTCCACCCAGCGGCCGACGTATCCGGACACCAGACCGAGCGGCACGCCGACCAGCAGCGACAACACCAGCGAGATCGCGATCGTGTAGAGCGCGGTGCGCGCACCGTAGATCACCCGGGAGAACACGTCCTCGCTGCGGACCGACGTGCCGAACCAGTGCTGTCCCGACGGTGGTTGCTGCGCGACGAAAGCGACTCCGTCGGAAGAGTTCTGGGCGAGGCCGTACGGTGCTATCAAGGGCGCGAAGATCGCCGTCAGCACGAACAGCGCGACCAGGCCGAGACCGATGATCAGGGTCACCCGTTGCAAACCGGCGGTCATCGTCAATAGTCGCACCCCTGGCAACCGCCTGCGTCCATCGGACGGAACCGGTGGCACGATCAGCGGCTCGTTGGCCAATTCCGGTGCGGTCATCAGAACCTCACCCTCGGGTCGATCAGCGCGACAACGACATCCACCAGGAAACTCATTGTCGCGACGGCGAGCGCGACGAAGGCGACAATGCCCTGCACCGCGATGAAGTCACGTTGATGCAGATATTCCGCGAGCTGATAGCCGAGCCCCTTCCACTCGAAGGTCGTCTCGGTGAGCACCGCACCGCCGAGCATCATCGCGATGTACATGCCCATCACCGTGACGATGGGAATCATCGCGTTGCGCACGGCATGTCGGCCGGTCACCACCCGCGCGGACAGCCCGCGGGCCCGCGCGGCGTCCACGTACTCGCTGCGCAGTGTCTGGATCAGATTGATGCGCACCAACCGCAGGAAAACGCCCGCGGTCAGCAGGCCGAGCGCAATCGCTGGCAGCACAGCATGTTTCAGTACATCGACGAGATAGCTTCCGTCGCCGTAGAGGATCGCGTCGATCACCATGATGTTGGTCTTCGGCGAAACATGCTGCAGCTCCAACTCCACCGGCGTGCTGGCCCGGCCCGCGACAGGCAACCAGTCCAATTTCACCGCGAAGATCAACTTGAGCACCATGCCGACGAAGAACACCGGCGCCGCATAGGCCAGGATCGCGAACATGCGCAACCCGGCGTCCGCGGTCGAATCACGATGTGTCGCCGCATATCTGCCAAGCGGAACGCCGACAGCGAAAGCGACGAGCAGCGCCCAGAACATCAGCTCCAGCGTCGCGGCGCCGTAGGTCGTCACGACTTCACTGATCTGCCGATTGTCCTGGGAATGACCGAAATCCCCGTGCAACAACCCTCGGATGTACTCCCAGTACTGGGTCAGGATCGGCCGGTTCAACCCGGCCGCTTCCTTGCGCACTTCGATCTGTTCCTGGGTCAGGCGCCCGCCCATCGCCGCACTGATCGGATCACCGATCACCCGCATCAGGAAGAACACGACCGTCACCAGAATCCACGCGGTCGGCAGGATGAGCAGCAGCCGAACACCCAAGTACCGCAACAGCGCAAGCTGACGAGAATCCCCGCCACCCCCCTTGACGCGGCGCGGCAGCCCGAAGCGCCGGGCCCGAGGTGTTTCCTCGAGCCCGGCTGCACCAGAGGTCACTTGCTCAGGACCGTGTAGCGGAACTTGAACGAGGCGTCGAGTGTCTGCGGCACCCCCGCAACCTTCGGATTCGATACCGCGATCTGCTTGCCAGACAACAGCGGAAGCGTCGGGAGGTAGTTCTGCGCGAGGTCACGCTGGACGGCCTTGATCAGCTCGAGCCGCTTGTCCTTGTCCGGCTCGGTCACCTCAGCGGTCAGCTGTGCGGTGATCTTCGGGTCCTCGAAATGCGACTGCAGGAAGTTGTTCGGCGCGAAGAACGGAGTGAGGTAGTCGTCTGCGTCCGGGTAGTCCGGGAACCAGCCGAACTGGTAGAGCGGGTAGCTGTCACGCGCACGTTCTTTCTGGTAGGTCACCCATTCGGTGGATTGCAGGTTGACCTTGAACAGCCCGGATGCCTCGAGCTGCGACTTGATCGCCGCGTATTCCTCGGAGCTGCTGGAGCCGTAGTGATCCGGGTTGTACTGCAGGTTGAGCTCGACCGGTGCCGCGATGCCCGCATCGGCGAGGAACTTGGCGGCCGCGTCCTTGTTGGGCTTCGCACCGTAGAGATCTTTGAGCGGCTCGGAAGCGCCGGGCATGCCCTGCACCACATAGCCGTACGCGGGCGTATAGGTGTTCTTATAGACACCCTCCGCCAGCGCGGGACGGTCGATGGTGGACGCGACGGCCTTGCGCACCGCGAGCTTCTGCTCCGGCGTGCCGCCCGGCATGGTGTTCATGTTGAACACGATGTACCGCAGCTCACCGCCTGGGCCGTCGTCCACCTTGACCTTGTCGTTGCCGCGCAGCGATTCGATATCGGTCGGCGTGAAGGACCGGTAGCCGACATCGAGCGCGCCGTTCTGGAGGTCGAGCTTCATATTGTCGGAGGTGGCGTAGTACTTGGTGGACACCGTCGAGGTCTTCGGGGTGCCGAGAATGCCCTTGTAGTCCGGGAATGCCTTGTACTCGACGAGCTTGTTCTTGTCGTAGCTCGCGATGGTGTACGGCCCGGAGTAGCCCTTGGCCTTCACCACGTCCTCATCGGTCAACACCCTGTCGGCGGGATAGACCGTCTCGTCCACGATCGGTCCCGCCTGGGTCGGCAGGATCGCGGGGAAGGTCTGGTCGTTGGCAACCTTCAGGGTGAACGCCACGGTCAGGTCGTCGACGATGTCGGTCTTGTCCAGATTGCCGATCAGCGAGGCGGGACCATTGGGGTCGTTGATCTTGATCATCCGGTCGAAGGAGAACTTGACGCTCTTGGCAGTCAACGGATTCCCATTGGCGAATTTCAGCCCGGACTTCAGCTTGCATGTGTACACGGTCGGCGTGCTGAACTCGCACTTCTCCGCCGCATCCGGCTTCGGCGTGGCATCGCCCGGTGCGAAGTTCAGCAGATACGAATAGATCTGGGTTTCGACAAGTAGCGATCCGTTGTCGTATGCGGCAGCGGGATCCAACGAGAAGATCTTGTCCGTGGTGCCTGCGACCAGACCGCCACCGTCACCTCCTTCCCCGGTCCGACCGGAACCGCAGCCCGCGAGTCCGGCAGCCAACAGCGCTAACGCGCCGATGGCCGCGACAGCTCGGGTCCGCCTTCGTTCTCCAGGCGTCCTTGCAACCAACATCAGGGCCCCACTTCTCGAGCGCCGCACCGCGTTCTCCTGGATCACAGGCACCGGTACGGACACGGTGAACTTCCGATATATCCGGGACCGTACCCACGATCCATTTCCGACAGGTTGCGTTTTCAAAGAAAAAATTGCCGGGGCGTCAACGGCCGTTGCATATGGCGCAAAGGCCGCCGTGTTTCGTCGGACAAATGACCAGGTTCACGTGGAAACAGCAGTGGTGATGTCTCGAGGATGCCAGGACACGGGGATAGACAGCAGAAAGCCGCTACCCAGCCGTGCGGAAGCTAAACCAACGCAACTGACCCGTCCGGTGAACGGGCTCGCGTCGGACCTTGCACTCGACTCGGTCGTCAGTGGATGGCGTCGGATCGGTGGGGCGAAGCAGGGCGCAGAGACCACCGTATGTCCCGACTCCCGCCGGGAAGAACAGCCGAGTTCTCAGGACGGAGAAACGGCACTTTTCAGGGACGGCTCAGCGCGCTCGCATTCGCGTTGTCACCCAACAGCATCGCCTCCGACTGCCCACTGAGCATGCCCTCGAGCACGTTCTTGCCGATCGCGGCCTCGGTGGGCAGTGCGATCGGGTAGTTGCCGTCGAAGCACGCGCAGCACAGTCGCGAACGCGGCTGTTCGGTCGCGGCGATCATGCCTTCGGTCGAGATGTAGCCGAGGGTGTCGGCACCGATCGAGCGGCGCACGCCCTCGACCATGTCGGCGTAACTGTCTTCCGCGCCCGCACCGTTGGCGATCAGCTCCGCCCGCGAGGCGAAGTCGATGCCGTAGAAGCACGGCCACTTGACCGGCGACGAGGCGATCCGCACATGGATCTCCAACGCACCCGCCTCACGCAGCATTCGGATCAGCGCGCGCTGGGTATTACCGCGCACGATGGAGTCGTCCACAACGATGAGCCGCTTGCCGCGGATCACCTCGCGCAGCGGATTGAGCTTGAGTCGGATGCCGAGCTGGCGAATGGTCTGGCTCGGCTGGATGAAGGTGCGCCCGACGTAGGCGTTCTTCATCAGGCCCTGCCCGTAGGGCAGGCCCGAACCCTGGGCGTAGCCGACCGCGGCCGGGGTGCCGGATTCCGGAACCGGTATCACCAGGTCGGCGTCGACCGGATGCTCATGCGCGAGCAGCCGCCCGATCTCCACCCTGGTCGCGTGCACCGAGCGACCGGAGATGGTGCTGTCCGGCCTCGCGAGGTATACGAATTCGAAGACACAGCCCTTGGGCTCGGGATTGGCGAAGCGCATCGACCGGACGCCTTCGGCGTCGATCGCCAGCAGTTCGCCTGGTTCGATATCACGGACGAAGGCGGCGCCGACGATATCCAGTGCGGCGGTTTCGCTGGCAACAACCCAGCCACGATCGAGCCTGCCGAGACACAACGGGCGCACACCGTGCGGGTCGCGCGCGGCGTAGAGGGTGTGCTCGTCCATGAAGGTGAGGCAGAAAGCGCCCTTCAACGTCGGCAGCAGCTCCATGGCGGCCTGCTCGATGCTCGAGTCCGCGGCGGCGTGTGCGATCAGCGCGGTCACCACATCGGAGTCCGAGGTCGCGGCGATCGGTCCCTGGCGACCACCTTTTACCGTGGCACCGCCGATCAGTCCGAGTTCCCTTGCCCGGCCCGATAATTCGGCGGTGTTGACCAGATTGCCGTTGTGACCCAAGGCAAGTCCGGAACCGACGGAGGTGGTACGGAAGATCGGCTGGGCATTTTCCCAGGTGACGCCGCCGGTGGTGGAATAGCGGCAGTGGCCGATGGCGATATGCCCCGGCATCGCGGCCAGGGTCTGCTCGTCGAACACCTGACTGACGAGTCCGAGATCCTTGAAGACCAAGATCTGCGAACCATCGGAAACGGCGATACCCGCCGCCTCCTGACCACGGTGCTGCAACGCATACAAGCCGTAGTACGTGAGTTTCGCCACGTCCTCGCTGGGCGCCCAGACTCCGAACACGCCGCACTCTTCGCGCGGCTCGTTCTCGTCCTGATCCGCAGCGGCGGTGGCTGAGTTGATCTCAACGGATGTGCTGTCGACCGGTAGTTCGGCGTTGGTCACCGTTTGCTCCCTGTTCGGGCGGGCTGGGGGCAACCGTCATTCTACGGGTGAATTCCGGTGCGTGATCACCAACGTCGCATCCATACAGCAATCGCCATGGCGAACGGGCAGATTCCGACCCGGTCTGCTGTTAACGTGCGACCCGTGACGACTACGGGCAGTGCGGACATGAGTGCGAGCGCAGCAGGAGGCGATACGGGAGGGTCGCAGCGGCGCCGCTGGGTTCGCATGGTGCTACTTCCCGTCGCGGTACTGACCCTGCTGACCACACTGCTCGCCATCATGTACCTGGACTATGTCGTCGACCCGGAGCAGAACCTGCACGACTTCCCCATCGCCCTTGTCAACCAGGACGTCGGGGACACGATAGGCGCACCGGGTCAGGAGCGGCGCGTCAACTTCGGTGACCAGGTGGCCGACGGTCTGAAGCAGGCCGTACCCGCCGACGAGATCGACCTGCGTGTGCTCGGCATCAACGAGGCCCAACTGCAGATGCAGGACGGAAGGATCTACGGCGCCATCATCATTCCGAGCGATTTCAGCAAGCGGCTCGGCATTTTCGGCGTCGGCAGCGTGGTTCCCGGCGATATCGAGCGCCCGATCATCACACTGCAGACCAATCCGCGCACCGGCGCCTTCGCCACCGAGATCGTCAACCACATCGGCGGCCAGGCGCTGCCGCAGGTGAACGCGCAGGTCGGCAAGCAGTTGACCGAGCAGGTCAAAGCCCAGCTGACGCCGCAGCCCGGCGGGCCGCCCGCACCGGAGCTGTCCGGAGTCACCCGCGTGGCACTAGAGAATCCGCTACAGATCGTCGTCGAACCGTTCCGCCCGCTGCCGAGCGGCACCGGGCAGGGGCTGACCGCCTTCTTCTTCGCGCTGCTGCTTTTACTGGCCGGTCTGGTCGGCTCTATGACCATTCACACAATGGTCGATGCGGCGCTCGGCTTCGTGCCGACCGAGTACGGGCCGTGGTTCGTGCACTTCCCCGCGACACCGATCTCCCGATTCCACACGCTGCTGATCAAGTGGGGCGTGCTGGTACTGACCGCGAATATCGTCGCGGCGATCTACCTCGTCGTCGCCAAGGCGCTCGGCATGCCGATTGATCATCCGCTCGGCCTGTTCCTCTATAGCGCGTTCGCGATCATCGCCGTCGGCATCACCGGGCTTTCGGTGCTCGCCGCGATCGGCTCCGCGGGGCTGCTGGTGAACCTGATCCTGTTCATCGTCCTCGGACTACCGTCCTCGGGCGGAACGGTGCCGATCGAGGCCACCCCGAAGTACCTCACCTGGCTGGCCGAGTTCGAGCCGATGCACCAGGTCTTCCTCGGTGTCCGCGCCATCCTGTACTTCGACGGGAATTACGCCGCAGGCCTGTCCCGTGGCGTCTGGATGGCAGGACTCGGCCTCGCCATCGGTGTCGGATTCGGCGCGATCATCACCCGCTACTACGACCGCAAGGGCTTGCACCGCCGCGCGAGCACCCCCGCGGCCACCGCCTGATCGACGCGGCGCCGGACGCGGTTCGACCGATGGCAGGCTCGGAAACCGCCCGACTGCCGCCCCGTCAGTCCGAGGACAGCCGTGTGATCGGCAGCCAGTGCGCGACTTCCGCGGCCCGGCTCCCCGATGCGGTCACCGCGCCGACATCGACCGCGCCGTCGAATTCGAGCAGGCCGGTGGCGAGCAACAGCCAGGTCCTCGGATCGGTTTCCACCACATTCGGCGGTGTGCCCCTGGTGTGCCGCGGTCCTTCGACGCACTGCACCGCGACGAACGGCGGCACCCGCACCTCGACGGAGTGCCCGGGCGCCGAGGCGGCCAGCGCACGCACGGTGGTGCGGACCGCCGCCGCGAGTTCGGTGCGGGCGGGCTGCGGTGCGGATTCGTCCCGCAACCACGCGCTCACCGCCGCGATCGCCGCGCGCAATGCCACCGGATCCACCGTCGAATTTCCCGCCACGGTGCCGAGGGTACTGGCGTACACCGTCACCGAATGACGGGCGGCCACGGTCGGCTGCGCCCAACCGATCAGCGGGGGCGGCGAGTCCACCGAGCGGCGAGCCGTGGCGCGAGGGCTCCGCCCGCGTTGATGGCCAGGTGGAGCATGGCGGGCGCGGCGGCGCTGTCGGTGCGGCGACGCAACAGACCGAAGGCAAGGCCACCGAGGGCGGTGGCGGCGACGGTAGCCGGGATGCTGTCGCCTGCGGCGCGCGCGGGCAGGATATGCCACAGCCCGAAGGTGCTCGCGCCGAGCAGCATTCCCGCCCGTGCGCCAAAGGTCTTGTCCAGCAGCGGATCAAGCGTGCCGCGGAAGATCAGTTCCTCGCTGTACACGGTGCCGATCGGGATGTGCACGACAACCCATTCCGCGAGCGTGACATCGGGTCCGCGGTCGGCGAGCTCACGCAGCCGACTTCGGACTCCGGGAATGGCAACGGCCGCACCGTAACCGGCGATCACCGCAGACGCGGAGACCAGCCCATAGCGCAGGCCGCGGGCCGAAAACCAGTTCGCCCTGCCACCGAATACCAGCGCGTACCCTGAGGCAAATCCCGCATTGACGGCGGTCCTGCCGCGCGGATCGAATCCGAGGCGCGGCAGCAACCAATTACTCCAGACCAATGGCACGGCAACGGCGGCAACAATTTTCGCAACACCTCCACTCATTTGATCTCCCGCTCGTAGCCCTCGGCGGCCTCGATCTGCCTGCGGATCTTGTCGGAGAGTTCCACGGTCCAATCCGGCGGTTGCGCGACGGCCACCCAACCGTCGAGCACCAGGCTGCCGTAACGGTGGCCGTGGCCGTCGGTGACACCCTGTGCGTTGGTGAGGTCGGCGGCAACCTGCCAGAAGGTGACAAAGGGCCACCAGCGCATCTGCGAGGTGACATCGGAGCCACGCGGTTCGGAGAGCCAATCCGGTTGGGAGAAGATCAGATCCGGCGACCACCACACGATGGGATCGGAGGCGTGCTGTAGATAGGCGATGCGTGGGGATCGCCATTCGGGACCAGGTCTCGCGAGATCGGCACTGTCGCTGGCGAATCGGACGACAAGACCGTCCGCGTAGACCGGCTCGACCTCCCGCGATCCGGGATCACGTCGTGAAACGAACTGCTGCCATAGCCGATTGGAGTTCGGCGGGCCGACCCACAACGCACCGTCCACCTTCGTACGCAGATCCGCGAGCCCGTCGAACGCGCCCTCCGCGCCCTGCGAACCAAGGCTCTCCCCGTACACGAGCAGTTTCGGCCGCGTCTCCGGCGGCCGTGCCTTCCAATGCTCGTACACCGCATCGAAAATTCGCTTGCCCGCGTCGATGGCCTTGCCGCGGTCGGCGAGGAACGACAGCACACTCGGCAGATACGAATACTGCGATGCGAGGATGGCGGAATCGCCGCCGTACATGTATTCGATCGCCCCGGTAGCCATCCCGTTCACCCAGCCGGTTCCGGTGGTGGTGACCACCACCATCACCTTCCTGTCGAAGGCGCCGGTGCGCTCCAACTCCGAGACCGCGAGCTGTGCCTGGGCCTCGCCGTCGGCCGCCGACTCCAATCCCACATAGGCCCTGATCGGTTCGCGAGCCTGTCGGCCGGTGACGGCCGCGATCCGGTCGGCGGAGGGGCCGTGCGAAACGAACCACCGCCCCTCGAAGCCGAGCGATTCCCATTTCACCAATGACGCGGGGCTACCTGACCGCTCGGGCTGATTCGGCTGCACCGCGTTGGGCGAAGTGTGATCGTTCTGCACGCTGAATGCCGAGTTGGCGACGGCGAAGAAAGCCCGGGAGGCAACGCCGTTGAAGATCGTGACGGCCAGCAGCACCAGCACCAGCAACCCTGCGGTCGGCGCGAGCTCGCGCGGCACCCGAACCCAGCGGTTGAGCTGACGGGCCAGGAACAGGATGGTCTCGCGCAGTGTCCGATACACCGCGACCACCGCGGCGCCGACCGCCACACTGAGCAGTCCGGTGCGCAGGTAGGCCGGTGTTGTGGTGCCTTCCATGTCCATCAGCGCGGTGATCTCGCGCTGCCAGCGCGCCGACTGCACCAGCATCAGGCCCGCGCTCAGCGCGGCGGTCAGCAGGATGGCGGACTTCACCGCGTAGCGCACCCAGGTCGGTGGCGCGGGCAGCTTCAGCCGCGGCCGGATCCACAGGCGGAAAAACCATTCCAGCATGCAGCCGAGACCGTAGCCGAGCGCGGCGTTTACGCCACTGATCAGGCCCTGGAACAGCCAGTCGCGCGGCACCAGCGAAGGCGTCACCGACAGCGCGAAGAACACCGTCGCGACGATCAGCCCCACATAGTTCAGGTCGATTATGTCCTCGGCACGCCGAACGACGACGACGACGCGCGCACGCAGCTTCGTCAGAGTCGTTGCCGTCATCACCCGAACAGTATGGCGGTGGGTAACAGTCGTCCGGACGTCGACCGAGCCCCACGCGGCGACCCAGCCCAAGCGATTACCGGCGCACCAGGGGGCCGGGGTCCGCGCGCAAGTGCTGCGTCGCTATTTGAGCTGACGCTCGCGCACGGCGGACAGCTCCAGATAATCCCTGATCCGATCGGAGAGCTCGACCGACCAATCCGGTGGCTGCGCGATGGCGGCCCAGCCGTCCAACACCAGCGTGCCGTAGCGGTGCCCGTGTCCGTCCGTGACACCCTGCGCATTGGGCAGATCCGCGGCGACCTGCCAGAACGTGACTATCGGATACCAGGCCATCGTCGGAGAAATATCCGGCCCGCGCGGTTCGCGCAGCCAATCGGGTTCTTCGAAAAGCAGATCGGGCGACCACCAGATCACCGGGTCCGAGGCATGCTGCAAGTAGGCGATGCGCGGCGTCAGCCAGGTATCCGACGGTTTCGCGAGATCGCCACGGTCGTTGGCGAAGCGGACGACGAGGCCGTCCGCGTAGGTCGGCAGAATCTCGGGCGCACCGGGATCGCGGCGCGCGGTCAACTCGCTCCACAGCCGATTCGAGTTCGGCGGCCCGACCCACAGCACTCCGTCGGCCTTCGCGCGAATATCGGCGAGCCCGGTGAAGGCACCCTCCGAACCCTGCGAGCCGAGACTCTCGCCATAGACGAGCAGCTTCGGCCGGGCCTGCGCCGGCCGCGCCGACCAATGCTCATAGACCTTGTCGAACACCAGCTTTCCGGCCTGCGTCGCCTTGTCCTTGTCCGACAGGAACGACAGCACACTCGGCAGATACGAGTACTGGCTCGCGACGATCGCGGTGTCGCCGCCGTACATCATCTCGACGGACTCCGCGCTGGTCGAGTCGACCCACCCGGTGCCGGTGGTGGTCACCACCACGATCACCTTGCGGTCGAACGCGCCGGTGCGCTCCAGTTCCGCCGCCGCCAGTTCCGCCTGCGCCTCAGGGCCTTCGGCGGATTCGAGTCCCGTGTACACCCGGATCGGCTCGCGCGCGGGCTTGCCAGTGACCTGGCCGATGGTTGCGGCGTCAGGACCGTAGGAAACGAACCAGCGCCCCTCCGAGCCGAGCGTCTCCCATTTCGCCAGCGACGCGGGGCTGCCGGAACGCTCGGGTAGTTGCGGTTGCACCGCATTGGGTGAGGTATGACCGTTGCGCACGCTGAAGGCCGAATTCGCCACGCTGAAAAAGGCTTTGGTCAGCACGCCGTTGAAGAGCAGGATCGCGGCGATCGCGACGAGGACGAAGCCGACCGGCATCGCCACCCGGCGTGGAATGCGCACCCATTCGGTCAGCTCACCGGCGACCCACCGAACCAGCCACCTGATGCCTCGGAACGCTCCGATGGCGATCGCGGCGACCAGTGCGCTCAACGCGCCGGTGCGCAGGAACCCCGAGGTGGTGATCGAATCCATGCCCATCAACGCGGTGATCTCGCGCTGCCACCGCGCCGACTGCACGATCATCTCCATCGCGACGACCACGCATGCCACCACGATCGCGACCTTGACCGCGCCGGGTAGCCAGTTGGGCTGCTTCTCCAGCACGTGCGTCACCGACGTGGGCAGGTGCACATTGGGCCGAATCCACCTGCGGTACATCCACTCCAGCACACAGCCGACGCCATAGCCGATGGCCGCGTTGATGCCGCTGACCAAGCCTTCGAACAACCAATCGCGTGGCAGCAGTGACGGAGTCAGCGACCAGGCGAAGAAGAGCGTGGCGACGATGAGCCCGATGTAATTGGGATGGAAGAACCGCTCGACGGCGCCGACAACCATGCCGACGCCGTCGCGCAAGCGTACTGAGACTTCTCGAGCCCCAGCCGCGCTCAAATCGCGCTGGCCCCGAACAGCTTCGGCAGCGTGCCCTCGTGCGCGGCGCGCAATTCCGTCAGCGGGATGCTGAATTGACCCTGGACCTCGACCGAGTCGGCACCCTGGTCGACGACGCCGATGCGCACCCACGGCAGCTCCCGCGCGGTGCACATCTTGGTGAAGCGCGTCTCCTCGGAGCGTGGCACCGCGACGAGCACCCGGCCCGCGGATTCGGAGAACAGTGCGACGAACGGATCGGCGTCCTCGGGAAGCAGGATGCGGCAACCGGTTTCGCCCGCGAGTGCGGCCTCGACGACGGTCTGGATCAAACCGCCCTCGGACAGATCGTGCGCGGCGCTGATCATGCCGTCGCGCGAACCCGCGGTCAGCACCTCGGCGAGCAGTTGCTCGCGGGGGAAGTCGACCTTGGGCGGCACGCCGCCGAGGTGGTCGTGCACGACCTGGGACCAGATGGAGCCGCCGAACTCGTCATGGGTATCGCCGAGCAGGATCAGCGTCTCGCCGGGCTCCAGGCCGAGGCCGGTCGGGATGCGCCGGTGCACATCGTCGATGACACCGAGCACACCGACGACCGGGGTCGGCAGGATCGCGTCCTGGCCGGTCTGGTTGTAGAAGCTGACGTTGCCGCCGGTCACCGGAATACCAAGGGCGACGCAGCCGTCCGCGAGGCCACGCACAGCCTGCTGGAACTGCCACATCACACCGGGGTCCTCGGGGGAGCCGAAGTTCAGGCAGTTGGTGACGGCCTTCGGTGTCGCGCCGGTGGTCGACACATTGCGGAAGGCCTCGGCCAGCGCGAGCTGCGCGCCGGTGTATGGGTCGAGCTTGGTGTAGCGGCCCGATGCGTCGGTGGCGAGCGCGATACCGCGGCCGGTCTGCTCGTCGATGCGGATGACGCCCGCGTCGGCGTGCTCGGCGAGCACGGTGTTGCCGCGCACGTAGCGGTCGTACTGCTCGGTGATCCACTTGCGGCTGCACAGCTGCGGGCTGGAGATCATCCGCAGCAATGTTTCGCGCAGCTCGTCCGGGGTCTTCGGCCTGGTCAGCGTGTCGGTGCTGTCGGCGATGAGCGCGTCCTGATCGTCGGGACGCCGCACCGGACGCTCGTACACCGGGCCCTGGTGGGCGACGGTGCGCGGTGGCACATCGACAACGGTCTCGCCGTGCCAGCTGATGACGAGGCGGTCGCCGTCGGTGACCTCACCGATATCCGTGGCGAGCACATCCCACTTGTGACAGACGGCCATGAACGCCTCGACGTTCTCCGGCGTCACGACCGCGCACATGCGCTCCTGCGATTCGCTGGAGAGCACCTCGGCCGGGGTCATGCCCTTGGCGCGCAACGGCACCTTGGTCAGGTCGATGTGCATGCCGCCATCGCCCGCCGCGGCCAGTTCGGAAGTGGCGCAGGACAACCCGGCGCCGCCGAGATCCTGGATGCCGACGACCAGCTTGGCGGCGTAGAGCTCGAGACAGCACTCGATGAGCACCTTCTCGGTGAACGGGTCGCCGACCTGCACGCTCGGCAGCTTCTTACGGCCGGTGCCGGACTCGTCGCCGGAGAAGGTGTCCGAGGCGAGTACCGAAACGCCGCCGATGCCGTCGAGGCCGGTGCGCGCACCGAAAAGGATGATCTTGTTGCCGGCGCCGGAGGCGAAGGCCAGATGCAGATCCTCGACCCGCATCACCCCGGCGCACAGCGCGTTGACCAGCGGATTGCCCTGGTAGGAGGCATCGAACACGGTCTCGCCGCCGATGTTCGGCAGGCCGAGTGAGTTGCCGTAGCCGCCGACGCCGCGTACGACGCCGTCGACCACCCTGCGGGTATCGGGCGCGTCCGCCGCACCGAAGCGCAGCTGGTCCATCACCGCAATGGGCCGTGCGCCCATGGCCATGATGTCGCGCACGATGCCGCCGACGCCGGTGGCCGCGCCCTGGTACGGCTCGACATAGGAAGGGTGGTTGTGGCTTTCCACCTTGAAGGTGACGGCCCAGCCGTCGCCGACATCGACGACGCCCGCGTTCTCACCGATGCCCGCGAGCATGGAGGCCCGCATCTCGTCGGTGGTCGTCTCGCCGAAGTAGCGCAGATGCACTTTCGAGGACTTGTAGGAGCAGTGCTCGCTCCACATCACGGAGTACATCGCCAGTTCGGCGTCGGTCGGCCTGCGACCGAGGATCTCCTTGATCCGCGCGTACTCGTCATCTTTCAGACCCAGTTCTTTATAGGGCTGCGATAGATCCGGAGTTGCTGCTGCTGCGCTGACGGTGTCGACCTGCGGAGTCACGGAGTACCAGGGTCCTTTCGGGCCGGAGCGCGAAGCTGGGGATTCGCTCCGAAGTTTAGCGGTGGCTCCGGACCGGCGGCGGGCCGCATCGGCCGCGAGCCCGGTTCGCCGGTTTCGCGCACCGATACCGACGGGTTACGACGCCGAATTCCGTTGCGCGGACTGTGACGCAAGACATGGTGTAAACCCCGTCGAATGGCTTGGGTCGGCACACATCGGCCGACATCGCAACCGTTAGGCTTTGGCGGTGAACGATCGATCGGGGGTTGCGGATCCGGCTGAGCAGCCCGTTACCTCGGAGCACGTGCGCTCGGAATCCGCGAAGACCAACCCGGTGTCCTCACGCCCCCCGCTGTCGAACCGGCAGACGCGCTGGCTGATCGGCGCCATTGCCCTCTTCGTCGTCTCGGCCGTCGTCTCGCTGCTCGTGCACTGGTGGAGCGGCTACATCGACTTGCAGGTCTATCGCACCGGCGCCAGGGTCTGGCTCGACGGCGGCGAGCTGTACGGCCCGATGCCGCCGGTGATGGGGATCGGGCTGCCGTTCACCTATCCCCCGCTCGCCGCGCTGTTCTTCGCACCGCTCGCGGCGATGCCGCTGGTGGTCGCCGAGGTGCTTGTGCTCGCCACCTCGGTGCTGAGCCTGGGCATCACCCTGTGGCTGGTGCTCGCGCGGTTGCGACCGGAGTTGGACAGGAAGGTTGTACTGCCGCTGGTCATCACCGCGATCGCGCTGCTGCAACTGCTGGAGCCGCTGCGCCAGACCTTCGGGTTCGGACAGATCAACCTGGTGCTGATGGCGGCGGTCACGATGGATTGCCTGGTGCGCAAACCATTCTGGCCGCGCGGCATGCTGATCGGCATCGCGGTGTCGGTGAAGCTGATCCCGGCTGGCTACCTGCTCTATTTCCTGCTGCGCAAGGATTGGAAAGCGGCGGGCACCCTGGTGTTGTCCGCGGCCGCCGCGATCGGGCTCGGATTCCTGCTGTTTCCCAGCGATTCGGTCGAGTACTGGTTCCATACCCTCGCCGATACCGGACGGATCGGACCGCCGTACTACGCGGGCAATCAGTCGCTCAAGGGAATGGCATTCCGGCTCGGCGTCTCCGATTCACTGGCGACCCTGATCTGGATCACGCTGTCGCTCATCGCGATCGGGCTTGCCGCGATCTGGATGCGCAGGCTCATCGAGACCGGCGCGAACGTGGCTGCGCTCATGGTCAACGCGGCCGTGGTCCTGCTGGTCTCGCCGGTCTCCTGGTCGCACCACTGGGTCTGGATCGCACCCGCCCTGGTGGTCGCCGCCGACGCCATCGCACGCGGCAGGCGCAATCGATGGTTCATCGGCGCCGTCGCCGTGTTCACGGTGATGTTCGCGATCGGCCCGCAGTGGCTGCTACCGCACCAGCACGATCGTGAGCTCGGCTGGGCCTGGTGGCAGCAGCTCATCGGCAGCGCCTATGTGTTGGCCACCCTCGCGATATTCGTTGTCGCCGTTGTCGATTACCGTCCGGTGGCGGCGGGCGTGAGGAAAGCGGCCAGCGCCGCGGCGTAGGTCGCAATATCCTCGGCGCCCATCATCTCGCGGGCCGAATGCATGGCCAGTTGCGGTGCGCCGACATCGACGGTCGACATGCCGGTGCGCGCCGCGGTCATCGGGCCGATGGTCGAACCGCATGGCAGATCGGCGCGATGCACGTAGCGCTGCAACGGCACCCGCGCCTGGGCACATGCCAGCGCGAACGCGCCCGCACCCGCCGCGTCGGTGGCGTAGCGCAGATTCTGGTTGACCTTGAGCACCGGGCCACCGTTCACCTCGATGCGGTGCGCGGGCTCGTGCCGCTCCGGGTAGTTGGGGTGCGTCGCGTGCGCCATATCGCCCGAGGCGCAGACGGATCCGGCCAGCGCTTCAAGATATTCGGCACGGCCGCCGCCGCGGGCGAGCACGATGCGCTCGAGCACGGTCGGCAATAGATCCGATTGCGCGCCCCGATCGGACTGACTGCCGACCTCCTCGTGATCGAACATCGCCAGCACCGGAATCGCGGCCCCCGGTTCGGCGCTCGCCGCGAGGAAGGCCCGCAGCCCCGCGTAGCAGGTGCCCTGATTGTCCAGCCGTGGGGCGCTGACCAGATCCAGGTCCGGCCCGATCAGCCTGCTCGGCGTCACATCGTTGGTCATCAGCTCCCAGCCGAGAATCGCGGCCGGGTCGACCTCGGCGTGCTCGGCGACGAAAGCGAGGAACGAGCGCGGTTCGGTGCCGACACCCCAGACCGCGTTGACGTGGCGCTGCGGATCCAACGTGACACCGCGCCGATCCTCGGAAAGATGGATCGCGAGCTGCGGCACCCGCAGGATCGGCTCGTCGATGCGAACCAGTATCTCGCGCACCGCGTTTCCGTCACGCACGCTCAGCCGGCCCGAGACGCCGAGCTCCCGATCGAGCCACGAATTCAGCAGCGCGCCGCCGTAGGGCTCCAGCCCTACCAGCTGCCAGCCCGCGACAGCCAGGTCCGGATACTGCTTCACCCGCAGATTCGGGCTGTCGGTGTGCGCGCCGACGACACGGAAGGGCGTGCTGCCGGAAGCGTCCGCCGTGGCCCACGCGACAAGGGAGCCGCCGCGAACCACGTAATGGCGGCTCGGCCCGTCCGATGGCCACGGCGCCGACTCCGCGAGCGGGGTGAAGCCGTTGGCCTCCAGTTCGCGCGCGGCGGTGCGGCACACATGGAAAGGCGAGGGCGACTCGTCGATGAACGCACACAATCCGGCGGCTGTGGCAGCAGTACTGGAAACGGGCATGCGTGCGATCCTAGGCAGCCCGCGCGCGCAGGCTCACCGCGCGGACGGTTCGCCGGCCTGCGCGACGATCTCCCGGACCTGTGACGATCGCCCGAACAATTCGGTCGGGAACAGAACCGAAGGACAGTGTTTCGCTCACCATTTGCCGAGGAAACGGACTATTCAGGCATTCATCGGACGATTACATCCGATGAATTACATTTCCTTCAATACGTCGAAACAGCGAGCCGAAAGTCGGATCGCGGAAATTCAAGTCACAGAAAGTCAGGTCCCGCAAACAAGTTCGAGTAGCCGCATCAACTCGGCATAGCGGCGAGCACCCATCCGGGCACGCAGTTGCTGCTCCGCACGCGCTTCCTCGGCCTGCACGGACTCGACGAGATCGACTCCGAGCCTGCTCAGCCCGATCAGAATCCGGCGCCGATCATCCTCGGCGGCCAACCGGAAGATCAGGCCGCGGTCCGCGAGAAAGTCCGCGTGCCTGGTCGCCGACGACGGCGCGAGCTGCGATCTAGCCGCCAATTCACTCATTGTGATGCCGGTCTCGTTGGACAGATTCGACAGCATCGACCACTGATCGGCCGATAGTTGCCTTGCACACAGTGCGTCATCGAGGTGACCGAGCCAACGGCGTTCCGCGGCACGCAGCGCGCCATGCAGCGTGGAATATCCGCCTACCATGGTCGTCATAATTTCCTGCCTGCCTGAATTTCGCTCGAACGAAAAGAAGAGTACCGAATGTCGGCGTTCAGCGAGGCCCGAGACGGGACTATCGAGATCCTGAACATCGTTCCGATGCAGGGTCCCGGCGGTATCGTCGCCGCCTCGTGCGACGCCGCAATTGCCCTTGCTGTCGGCGAGATCAACGGCGGCGCAGGAATTCTTGGACGCGAAATTCGGACAACGAATATCGATGGCGGGCGGGCCGAGCGAGGTCGCCGACGAGATCGCCGCCTTACTCGCCACCGGAATAGTGGACGCGATCACCGGCTGGCACACCTCCGCGGTGCGCCGGGCCGTCGCCCGCGCGAACGCGAGTCGAGTGCCCTACCTGATGGCCACCGGACACGAGGGGCCTGACCGACGAACTCCCCGGCGTGCTCATGCTCGGCGAGCACCCGGCGGGCCAGGCCCTCCCCGCGGTGCGCTGGCTCGAACGTGAGTACGGTGTGCGCCGCTGGGCGATCATCGGCAACGCCTGGCATCTGGCCACGTGAATCGGCAAAGGCGGTGCGCGGCAGCCTGATCGATCCGAACGCGAACGTGCTGGAACGATTCGTGCCGCTCGGGCTGCCGGACTTCGGCGACTTCCTGTCCGATCCCGCTGTGTTTTTGGCAGCGCCTGCGGCGCTGCGTGTTCGCGGCTGTGTCTTTTTGGCGACGCCTGCGGCGTCGCGTGTTCGCGGCCCCCTTGGTCTCGCTTCCGAGCAGTCGAGACTCGCGCCTTCGGCGCATGCGCTTCGACTGCTCGGAAGCGAGACGG